>JAJBTJ010000059.1 GCA_020860905.1 Parabacteroides sp.
TTAAGTATTATCGACTTATTTTTATACGGATACAAAGATATGAGCGAGCGAGCGTCTTATGCTGTTTTCGGGACGGAACGGCTTCCGGTATTTTCGGCGGCGTTTCGGCTTTCTTTCGATTATTCGGTAAAAAACTTCGATAGCCCCGGTTATGTTTTGTACCTGGAAGATAAAGAGCAAGACAAAACTTTCAGTTTTACCTACCTGCGTGAAGACGACCGGCATGTTTCTTTTTCATTCAACGAAGACGGGAAAAAGATTTTCCATACGTTCGTTTGTCCCAAAGACGAATTAGACCATCGCTGGGTACCTGTTTCCTTTGCTTTCGATATTCCGTCGGACCGGGCGGTTATTTCCGTCGGACGGCATAAGCAACAAATAAACGGGTTGGGATTAAACGGTGTGAAGTTTTCTCCGGTCGTATACTTCGGCAGATGCGAGTATATTCTCGATGTAGCCTCGTTCGCTATCCGCAACCTCGTTGTATCCGACGGAAAAAAAGATTGGGTAATGCCGTTGAACGAGAGTAAGGGAGAAGAGGTACACGACAGTAACGGAAAAGTGTGCGGCCAGGTAACGAATCCGGTCTGGCTAATCAACCGTTCCTACTACTGGCAACCGGTATGCCAATCCTATTCGGCTACCCCGTCGGGTTTGTGCTTTGACGATAAACGGCAGGAAATGCTGCTGTTTAACCAGGATTCCCTGTCGGTTTTTGATTTGTATACCCGTTCGCTCGTATCCTTTCCGTACCATAACAAACTTCCTTTCCGGTTATACTTGGGCATGAATTTCCTCGACCCGGCGCACGACAAATTGTATGCTTACGAAATCAATACCGACCGGGGCGGAGGAATAGCCGTTTCCGGGCTCGACCTTTCCAGCCGGGAATGGGGGCCGGCGCGCGAGGTCGGTTTCCGGCAGCAGTTGCATCATCACTGTGCGTTTTATCATCCCGGCGCGAATAAGCTGATTCTGTTCGGGGGGTATGGCAGCCGGAAATACAGCCATACTTTCTTTGTATACGATGTTCCTACCGGCAGTTGCGATACGCTGGCGCTTTCCGGCGACCGGATTACTCCCCGTTATTTTTCCGGAATGGCTATTTCACCCGATTACACCCACCTTTATATATATGGGGGAATGGGCAATGAAAGCGGTAACCAAAACGTGGGGCGGAATTATTTTTACGATTTATTCCGCGTGGATTTGGAGAAACGGCGTGCGGAAAGGTGCTGGGTGCAGCAACCGCCTGCCGTCAACCGGGTAACGGCCCGCAACATGGTGCTCTCGGAGGATGGGAAATATGTGTATATGCTGGGGTATCCGGAATATATGCCGAACTCGCTTTTGCAGCTTTACCGGATAACGGTAGCCGACGGTGAGTGCATCTCGGTAGGGGATACGATTCCCCTCGTATCGAAGGAGATTGCCACGAACGCCAACCTTTTTTACAACAAGGAACTGGACGAATTTTATTGCTCCGTGCAGGAGTTCGAAAAAGAAGGGCAGGTACATACCCGTTTATATGCGCTGGCTGCACCTCCCGTAACCTTCGACGCGGTAGAGTGCTATGCTTCTACAGGCAGCGACGGGCGGATAACCCGGGTTGCCGGATGGCTAACCGCTTGCGTTATCCTGGTAACGGCGCTGCTTATCGGCGTGTTGCGTTACCGGCGCAGGATAGCAGCAGCCAACGCGCGTATTCGTCCGGCAGAAGGGGAGGGAAGGGTACCGTCGCCTTTGCCGGAGGAACCGGCTTCCGTACTGCCCGGAGCCGTACATCCGGCCGACCGGAATGCCGTTTTTTTATTCGGTGTGTTCGTGGTGCTGAACCGGCACGGACGAGATATAACTTATATGTTCAGCGTCAAAATGCGTTCGCTCTTTTTATATATCCTGCTGAACAGCGTATCCGGGAAAGGGGTATTGTCGGCCGATATGAATGATTTGTTTTGGGCGGATAAGCCGCAGGCGAACCGGAAGAACCTGAAAGGGGTGACTTTGAACCATCTCCGGAAAATCTTGCAGGAGCTCGACGGTGTGGAACTGGTATTCCGGAAAGGGTATTTCAGCCTGGTTTTCACCGACGAGTGTTATTGCGATTACCGGCATTTCGCCACGTTGGCGTTCGTCGAGAAACAAAGAGACGAAGAGGCCGATGCCGTATTGATACAGTTGCTTTTCCGCGGCAAGTTCCTCGCCTCGGCAGAATCGGCTTTGTTCGATTTATATAAACGGCAGGTTGAAGATTTCATACACGTGTTTTTGCCGGGGCAGATTGAAAAAGCGTACCGGAGCCGGAGGTTCGAAACGACTGTCCGGTTGTGCCGTTTGTTGTTCGTAACCGATAGGTTATCGGAAACGGCGCTGGAGTATGCCGTGTGTACGTTACGCCGGCAGAATAAATCCGCTGAAGCGCTGAAATGCTATGCCTCTTTTGTAAAAGATTATAAAGCGATTATGGGTGAAGAATACCCGGTCGCCTACGATTCTGTTCAGCTTACGAATTGATTTTCTTTACTGATTAGTAGATAAATACGCCGGGTTAATAATAAATCCGGAGGGTTAATTTATTTGCTAACCCTTATTTAATCTCTTTTTTAATACTTCCCCTGTACATTCGTTTCGTTTTTAATCTGTAAAACGGGGCCGGCATTCCGGCTTTCTTCAGTGTTGATTTTAATTTATTTATTATGAGAAAACGAGAACTATTGAAAAAGGCTTTCGGAGCCTGCGGAGTTTTCCTCCTTTTTACCGGTATGGGCGTTCAGTCCGGTTGGGCTTCGCCGGGTGCCGCCGTGCCGCCGGTTTGTATGGACGGGAGCGAACAGCTCGACCGGCGGATTACCGGCCGGGTAACGGATACGACCGGAGAACCGGTCGTCGGTGCGAATGTTTCTGTAAAAGGTACCACCACGGGCGTGGTAACCGATGCGGACGGAGTTTTTTCGATCGAAGCGCAACCGGGAAGCCGTATCGAAATCTCCTTTATCGGGATGCGCACGAAAACGATTCTGCTCACCGGTGAAACCCGTCTTACGGTAGTCCTGGCGGAGAATAGCGAGCTATTGAACGAGGTCGTAGTGGTAGGCTACGGTACGCAAAAGAAAGCGAATCTTACCGGAGCGGTGGCGAGCGTATCGTCCGATGTGTTGGAAAGCCGGCCTATTACGAACCTGAGCCAGGGATTGCAAGGCATGATTGGCAACCTGAATATCTCGGCCGATAACGGCGTGCCGGGGAAAGGGTACGATTTTAATGTCCGCGGCACCACCTCTATCAATTCGGCGGGTCCGTTGGTACTGGTAGACGGGGTACAGATGGACCCGAATATGATTAATCCGGCCGATGTGGAAAGTATTTCCGTGTTGAAAGATGCGGCATCGGCTTCTATCTACGGTACGCAAGCTGCTTACGGCGTAGTGTTGATTACCACAAAAAGGGGAAAGACGAAAAACCGACTGTTTCGTTGTCGGCTAACTGGGCCGTCAATTCACCCACTCGCAAACCGGAGTATCTCGATTCGTGGACATTCGCCAACTTCCATAATCTTACGAATCGCAATTCGGGTGGAAACGATTACTACGATAAGAATTACATGGAGCATATTTATGCCTATTACACCGACCCGAAGCACAACCTGCCCGTGTTTATCGACCCGTCTAATCCGAATAAGTACCTGTATTGCGGAAATACCGACTGGATAGACGAAACCGTAAAAGACCGCACGCTGATGCAACAATATACCGTATCGGTGAACGGACGCTCCGATAAGGCTTCTTATTACGGTTCGATCGGTTTCCTCGACCAGGGCGGTACATTGAAACATTACAACGACAAGTACCGTCGTTTCAACGTGAACCTGAATCTTACGTCAGATGTTACGAACTGGTTGCAGCTCCGGTTGAAAACCGTTTACAACAATGCGTACCGGGATGCTCCTTACGGCAGTAACAGCGACGATGAAACCGCGCAGTTGAATGCGGCCTTTTACGGCGCCGACCTGCGTCCTATGATGCCGGTATATCATCCCGACGGATATTTTTCCGGCCAGGGAAGCTGGACGAATATGGTCGCCACCCAGGCTTTGTCGGGCGAACGGAAAAACAAGGAAAACGATTTATGGCTTACCGGCGGGTTGAAACTGACTCCCTTGAAAAACTGGACTGTGAACGTGGATTATACGTTCAATATGTATATTCTTTCCAAAAAGCAACACGGGAAGGAAATTCTGGAACATACGGCCAATCCGGATATCGTTACGGTTTTTCCCCATACTACGCCGAGCCGGGTAAAGTTTACTACCGACGATAACTATTACCAGACCTTCAATGCGTTTACCGACTACGTCAGGGCGTTCGGACGACACAACGTTAAGGTATTGGCCGGTTATAACTTCGAAAAGAAAAGTTACCGCTGGTTCAATGCCGAACGCGAGAATCTTATCAGTAACGATTTGGCTGCGTTGGGTCAGGCGTACGGCGAAAAGTATAACGGAAGCGGACAGCATTCGTGGGCGACGATGGGGTATTTCGCCCGTATCAATTATAATTATGCCGAACGCTATTTACTGGAGCTGAACGGCCGTTACGACGGTTCTTCCAAGTTTCCGAAAGACAATCGTTTTGTTTTCTTCCCTTCCGTTTCCGCAGCCTGGCGGATTTCGCAGGAGTCTTTTTTCGAACCGCTGGGAAAAACAATCGACGAATTGAAGTTGCGTATTTCTTATGGTATGCTGGGGAACCAGTCGGTGGGGGGAGATTATCCTTACATTGCTACGCTGAATACCAACGGGGAAATGGATTACCTGGTAGACGGCAAGAAAATAGCGCATGTACGTCCCGGCGGTATCGTAAGCCCGTTTCTCACCTGGGAAACGGTACGCCAAACGGATGTGGGCGTGGATTGGGCTATGTGGAATAATCGTTTTTACGGTACCTTCGACTGGTATACCCGGAAAACGCTGGATATGGTAACCGACGGCACGCCGCTGCCCGCGGTGTTGGGCACCGGAGCTCCGCAAGCCAATACGGCTGATTTGAAAACGATAGGCTGGGAGCTTTCGGCCGGCTGGAGAGACCGGATAAATAAAGACTTTTCGTATGAGATGAGTTTGGTATTGTCGGATTACCAGTCTGAAATTACCCGGTTCAACAATCCCCAGAAATTACTTTTCAACGGAGATAAAGCCGCCAACTATACCGGACGGAAATGGGGCGAAATATGGGGCTTTGTAACGGAAGGGCTTTTCCAGTCGGAGGAAGAAGTGGCTTCGCACGCCGACCAGTCGGAGATTTATGGTGGCGCCTGGTATCCCGGCGATGTAAAATACAAGGATTTAGACAACGACGGTAAAATTACCAAAGGGAAAAATACGTATGACGATCCGGGCGACCGGAAAGTAATCGGGAACAGCGAGCCCCGTTACAGTTACGGAGTGCGCGGAGCTTTGCAGTGGAAAGATTTCGATTTCGACCTTTTTATCCAGGGAATAGGAAAAAAAGACCTCGTACTGAGCGGAAATCAATTCTGGGGGTTCGGAAACGAGTGGCACGTTCCTTTTAAACATGCGCTCGATTCGTGGACGGAAGAAAACCGGGGAGCCTATTTCCCCCGTTCTACGTACGATAATGTAACCGGTAACCGCGAAACGCAAACCCGGTATTTGCAAAACGGTGCTTATTGGCGCTTGAAATCCGTTACGTTGGGCTATACGTTGCCCGAATCGTTAACGGGTAAGTGGAATATCCGGAATGTCCGTTTTTACATTAGCGGGCAGAACCTGCTCACTTTCGATCATTTGTTCGATATCTACGATCCGGAAACCGTGAGCGTGGGCACGTATCCGCTGACGAAATCCGTATCGTTCGGTTTGAATATCACCTTATAAACGAGAAAAAGACGATGGAAAAGAATAAGATATTAGTATGGACGGCGGCGGTAGCCTGTTGTTGTATGTTAACCGCCTCTTGTTCGGATATGTTGGATTTGTATCCGGAGGATTCGATTTCCGACCCGAACTTCTGGAATAGCGTGGAAGACCTCGAGCTGTATGCCGATTATTTTTACGAATGTTTGCCGGGAGCGAAAGGTCCCGGTGCCGACGACGAGTCGGATTGTTTTGTCAACGAAAAGCCGAAAACCTGGATTTTCAATCTGGAAACCGTTCCCACTTCCGGCGGCGGATGGAGCAACAACGACTGGGGGAAGATACGGGCATGCAATTATTTTATGGCGCGTTACGGAAAGGTGAAGGGGGAAGAAAGCCGGATAAACCGGACGGTTGCGTTGGTTCGGTTTTTCCGGGCCTGGGAGTATGTGGAGAAGGTAAAACGTTTCGGCGACGTACCTTGGTATGAAACCGAGTTGCAGGTAGGTTCGGAAGAGCTTTACAAAGGACGCGATTCGAGGAAAACGGTGTTTACCCATATCCTTGAAGATTTGGATTTCGCAATCGGGCATTTGCCGGGGCCGGGCGAAACCAAGGCGGGAAATATGCACAAATATGCAGCCCTGGCATTCAAATCGCGGGCCTGCTTGTATGAAGCCTCGTTCCGCAAATACCACGGGTTGGGCGATTACGAGGAGTTGTACCGGGAAGCGGCCGGGGCGGCCTACCGGGTAATGCAGGAAGGTGGATACGACGTGTGGAGTACCGGTAATCCGGAATCCGATTATTACCAGCTTTTTATTCAGGAAGACCTGGTTTCCAACTGCGAATGTATCTTGCCGAGGATATACATTACCAAGTTGCTGATGCAGAACAATACGCGTCAGATGGAAGAGTCGTATACCGGCATGAGCCGCGCCATGTTCGAACAGTACCTTTGTGCCGACGGGTTGCCTGCGGGCGTAAGTCCCGGGTATCGCGAAGCCGCGATGCCTGCCGATGAACTGGGCAAAAGAGATCCGCGTTTAAGCCAAACTATCGACAATCCGTCGTTGCCGTTTAAAATATTGAGCGACGGTACGACGCAGTATAACGAACTGCCGGTTATCGATACGAAGTATTGTACTACGGGGTATTATGTGATGAAGTACCACTCGCCCGACCCGGAACAGTGGAACCTGGCCCAGTCTACCCTCGATGTGTTTATTTTCCGGTATGCGGAAGTTTTGCTGAATTATGCCGAAGCGAAGGCCGAGTTGGGCGAATGCGACCAGGAGGTGTTGGATGTTACCGTTAACCGGCTGCGCGACCGGGTGGATATGCCTCATCTGACGGAGACGGTAGGGTTTACCGATCCGGCCTGGCCGGATTACGGGTATACGCTTTTGCCGCTGTTGTACGAGATACGGCGCGAACGTGCCGTGGAACTGGTGGGCGAAGGGTTTCGCTGGGACGACATCGTGCGCTGGAAAGCCGGGAAATTGCTCGAAGCGCCGAAAAGTTTGTTAGGAATGAAAGTTTCCGATGAATTGAAAAGCAAGTATGCCGATTTTAACCGGGAACTGACGGACGATAATTACCTGATTGTTTATCCCGACAGGAGTACGCGTGTATGGGACGATAAGTTGTATCTCCATCCGCTGCCTATCGACGAAACTACGATGAACCCGAATTTGTTGCCGAATAATCCGGGATGGAAATAACGACTAAAAGAAAAAATCATGAAACGACAGTTTGTAAAAATGGCCGTTTGGGCGGCCGGATTTTTTTGCCTGACAGGTTGTGCCGACGGAGACAGCCGGCCGACGATTTATATCCCGGGAGCCGGGACTGTGGTAAAAACGAATTTTTATATAGAAGACGAACCCTATGTACAGCCGTTTACCGTAACTGTTACACGGGAAACTTATCCTCAGTTAACGGAATACGGCTTGCCGGCGGATGCCGTAGTGCATCTCGAAGCCGAGCCCGACAAAGTTGCCTGGTATAATACCCAAAACGGAACTTCGTACGACGTGTTACCGGCGGGAGCTTTTACCGTCTCTTCCCAGGTCGTGATAAAAGCCGGACATTCCGAATCGGAGCGGGCTGCTGTTACGGTGCGGGCCCAGGGAAATATCGAAGCGTTTAAAGAATATTTGCTTCCGGTGAGCATTGTTGCCGTCGACGGAGCGGAAGCCGACGATTGTTGCCAGACTATTTATTTTATTTTCAAAGGAACCATAGATGCCAGCCGGATGGAATTGCTCGATCGTACCGGATGGGAAGTAGAGAGTGCATCGTCGGAAGAACCGAAAGAGGGCGATTGGGGCAACAGCGGGCTGAAAGAAGCTTGCCTGGACGGTAATCCCGGTACGTTCTGGAGTACGGCCTGGGAGCTTGAGCGGCCGCAACCGCCTCACTGGATTGTGATTGATTTGAAGCAGTCTGTTTTTATCCGGGGTTTTGCCTGCCAGGCGCGCAGGGAAGGTGCCGACGGTCCTAAAGCGGTAACGGTAGAGGTGAGCGAGGATAACCGGAACTGGCACGTGGCTGCTTCTTTCGAAGACATTCCTGCCCAGGGCGAATTCCGTTCGTTCTTTCCGGAGGCGGTAACCGGACGTTATCTCAAAGTAACGATTACCGCTGTGAATGGCGGCCCGCAAGTCACTGTAAGCGAACTCAATTTATTTTAATCTCTCCGTATTAAAAAAAAGACATTTATGAAGTTGATACATTGGTTTTTTACATGGGTCGTGGCAACCGCCGTTTGGCCGTTGCAGGCTCAAAAGGCTCCCGAACCTTACGGGCTGACGCCTTCGTCTCGCCAGATGGAGTGGTACGACCGGGAAATAATCGCCTTTTTTCATTTCGGAATCAATACGTTCGAGGAATACGTAAACGAAGGCGACGGACGTGCTCCCGCCGCTCTTTTCAATCCTACCGAACTGGATTGCGGGCAGTGGATGCGTACGTTGAAGGCCGCCGGGATTCCTTGTGCGATTCTTACGGCCAAGCACGCCGACGGATTTTGTTTGTGGCCCAGCCAATATACGGATTACTGTGTAAAAAATGCCGCCTGGAAAAACGGAAAGGGCGATGTGGTGAGGGAGTTTACCGATGCTTGTGAAGAATACGGCATAAAAGCGGGAATTTATCTCGGTCCGCACGACCGGCACGCCCATCTTTCGCCGCTTTATACAACGGAAGAGTATAAGCATTATTACGCCCGTCAGTTGGAAGAGTTGATGGGCGATTACGGAAAGGTGTGGGAAACCTGGTGGGACGGCGCCGGTGCCGACGAACTGACTACGCCCGTTTATCGTTATTGGTACGATATCGTGCGGAAGAAACAACCGGATTGCGTGATTTTCGGAACAAAGAATTCGTATCCTTTTGCCGATGTACGCTGGATGGGGAACGAATCCGGCCGGGCCGGCGACCCTTGCTGGGCTACTGTCGATTCGTTTTGTATCCGCGACGAATGGGCGAACTACAAAGGGCTTAACGAAGGAGTACCCGGGGGGAATGCCTATATCCCGGCCGAAACGGATGTGTCGATCCGGCCGAGCTGGTTTTACCACCCGGAAGAAGACAGCCGCGTAAAAAGCGTTGCGGAGTTATGGGATATTTATTGTACCTCGGTGGGACGCAATAGCGTATTGTTGCTGAATTTTCCTCCCGACCGGCGCGGGCTGATTCATCCGGTCGACTCGTTGAACGCGGCTTTACTGAGAAAGGGGCTCGACGAAACGTTCGGCAATAACCTGTTGGCCGGAGCGAAAGCGAAAGCCGTAGGCGGCCGGGGCGGCCGGTACCGGCCGGAAAATATGACCGACAGGAATCCTGCGACTTATTTTGCCGGAAAAGACGGCTGCACAGCGGCGGAAATTGTTTTTACGTTTCCCCGCCGCACGGAATTCGATTGCCTGATGCTACAGGAAGTAATCGAATTAGGGCACCGTACTACCTGCTGGAGTGTAGATTATTCGGTCGACGGGAAGAATTGGACGGCTATACCGGAAGCCACGGAAAAACAGTGTATCGGACATAAACAAATTGTCCGTTTCCAGCCTGTCGAGGCTGTCCGGGTACGTTTGCGTATCCTCGACGGCTGGGCGTGTCCGGCCATTCATACTTTCGGAGTTTATAAACAATCAGCCTTATTCCGTTAATATGACGCGATTTATCTCTTATTTGTTCTTGGCAGTCGTCGCTTGGTTCGGAACCATCCGTACTGCCGCAGCCCGGGAGTTCGATCCGGAACAGAATTATGAAATCCGGGGATTGAACGGACTGGTGCTCGATAATGGGGAAAGCCTCGATCTGGGTTCGAAGATTTTCCTGGCTGGCCGGAGTCCCGGAAAGGAATCGCAAGTATGGAAGCTGGTTCCTTGCGGAAACGGGTGCTATGCTATTGTCAGCCCCCTTACGGAATTGGGCATAGATAACAGCGGAAACGGCCCGAAGGAATTGCCGGTAATCCAATGGGCGCCCGATAAGCAAAACGCCAACCAGCAGTGGCGCATTACCGCATTGCCCAACGGCAATTATGTGTTTACCAATGAAGCCAGCGGGTATAACCTGGGGATTTCCGGTTCCGGCCCGGCCGGTGAATCCGTGCATCAGCTTGTTCCGGAGCCGGCAAAGAACAACCAGCAATGGCGTATTGTCGAATCGGATGTGAAAATCGTGGCGGCCTCCCTGAAAATCAGTAGTGTAAACGAGTGGGAGAACGAACGTGTTTTTGCTGTGAACAAAGAACCGGGGCGTTCTACTTTCGTTCCGTTTGCCAGCATGGCGGAAATGCAAAACGACTCTTCGTACACCCGTCCCTGGGTGCGGAACCATTCTTCACGTTACCAATTGCTTAACGGTAACTGGAAGTTCAGTTGGGCGAAGCAACCGTCGGAACGTCCGGCCGGCTTTTATAAACCTGCTTACGATGTGTCGGGGTGGAAAGAAATACCGGTGCCTTCGAACTGGGAAATGCATGGTTACGGAACCCCGGTGTATACCAACATCTCTTATCCGTTCCGGAATAATCCGCCTTTTATCGAAGGACAACGCGGATATACGGCGGAGAAGGAGCCGAATGCGGTGGGTTGTTACCGCCGTGATTTCGAAATACCCGATAACTGGCGTGACAAGGAAGTTTTTATTCATTTCGACGGCGTATACAGTGCGATGTATCTCTGGGTGAACGGGAAGAAGGTGGGTTACAGCCAAGGTTCCAACAACGATGCGGAGTTTCTTATTACCCGGTACGTAAAACCGGGAAAGAATGTAGTAGCGGTGGAAGTATACCGCTGGTGCGACGGTAGTTACCTGGAAGACCAGGATATGTTCCGCCTGAGCGGGATACACCGCGACGTGTACCTGGTAGCTACTCCCAAACTTCGTTTGCGTGACCTCCGCCTCGCCTCATCGGTAAGCGACCGGCTCGACCAGGCGGTATTGCGTATGACGGCCGATGTGGCAAATTACGGTAAAGCGGCTGCAAAAGCTTCGGTACGGGTTACTTTGCTGGATGCGGATGGAAAAACACAGCGCACTTTTACCACGCCGGTTGGCGTACCCGGAGCGGGTGAAGAAGTAAGTGTCCGGGGTGAATGCCGCATTCGCGACCCGAAATTGTGGAGTGCGGAAATACCTTACCTGTATACGGTTAATCTGGAGTTGCTCGATGGTGCGGGCAACGTACTGGAGGCTGCTTCCCAAATATACGGATTCCGGAAAATAGAAATACGGAACAAGCGGGTATATATTAACCGGATGCCGGTATTTTTTAAAGGCGCCAACCGGCACGATACGCATCCCCGTTACGGCAAGGCGGTGCCCGTAGAGAGTATGATTGAAGACATTCTCCTTTTTAAACGCTTCAATCTGAATACGGTGCGCACCAGTCATTACCCGAACGACCCGAAAATGTATGCTTTATACGATTATTACGGGCTGTATGTAATGGACGAAGCCGATTTGGAATGTCACGGGAATACGATGCTTTCCCGGCGTGAAAGCTGGAAAGAGGCGTATGTTGACCGTGTGGTGCGTATGGTGGAGCGGGATAAAAACCATCCCTCGGTCATATTCTGGTCGCTCGGTAACGAGTCGGGTAGCGGTGCTAATCTGGAAGCTGCTTGCCGGGCGGTGAAAGAGCTCGACGACCGGCCGGTACATTATGAAGGAATGAACGACCTGGCGGATATCGACTCCCGGATGTATCCGTCTATCGAAAGTATGATAGCCCAGGACAAAGAGCCGCGCGACAAGCCTTACTTCTTGTGCGAATACGCGCATGCCATGGGGAATGCGGTGAGTAACCTGGAGGAATATTGGGATTATATAGAAAATAAATCCGCCCGGATGATCGGTGGTTGTATCTGGGATTGGGCCGACCAGGGGCTAAATAAGCCGGACGAGCCCGGCAATCGTTATTATTTCGGCGGTAGCTTCGGCGATACGCCGAACGATAACGATTTTTGTTGCAATGGCCTGGTAACGTCCGACCGGCAGGTAACGTCGAAGTTACAGGAAGTGAAAAAGGTATATCAGTACATAACCTTCGATAAGGGCGGCGAAAATACCTTCGGCTTGCGTAACCGGTACGCTTTCCTGAACCTGCGGCAGTTCGATTTGCGGTATGTAATCCTGAAAAACGGCCGGCCCGTATTTGAGGAAACTTTCGGATTGCCTGACGGGGCGCCGGGCGAACATCGTTCGGTACAAGTTCCGTACAGTCGTTACCTGACAGACGATGCCGAATACTATATTAATCTGGAAGTTAAACTGAAGCACGATTGTATATGGGCGGACGCCGGGCATGTAGTGGCCTCTGAACAATTCCTTTTGCAGGAGAAAAAAACGGAATTATCCGCTCTCTTGCCGTCCGAACCGTTGCAGGTAGTAGACGAACGCCGGTTCGTGCGTTTCCGGTCGCCGGGTACGGAAGTGTCGTTCGATTCGGAAACAGGCCGGTTGATTGCTCTCCGCTATAATGGGCGAAATGTAATTCACCGTCAGGAAGGATTCGCTTTTAACGGATACCGTTCCATCAGCAACCAGCCGTTGGAGTGGGAACCGGTGGTACTGGAGGCTAATCGTTTCGAGTGGAAATGAGCGGAAGATAAAAAAGCGGTAGAGGTCATTACCGAGCTGGTGGCTACGGTGGGAAAAGTACAAGTGCCGTATGCGGTGACGTACCGGGTGTATGGCGACGGAACACTGGATGTTGACGCTTGTTTCACTACCGGTGTAGATTTCGATTTACCTCGCCTGGCTTTACAACTCTTCCTGAACCCGGAACTGGAACATGTATCGTGGTACGGCCGCGGTCCGTTCGAAAACTACTGTGACCGGAAAAATGCCGCGTATGTAGGCCGTTATGAAACGACGGTGAGCGAAATGGCTGAACCGTACGTGCGGGCGCAAACGATGGGCGGCCGTACGGATACGAAATGGATAACGTTGACCGATGCGCAGGGCAGGGGAGTGAAAATCACGGCAGCCGACCGGCTGGATTTTTCTGCGCAGCATTATACGGATAAAGAACTTTGGCAAGTGAAATACGGACACGATTTGCCCGATATCTACCGGACGGAGGTGATACTGAATCTCGACTGTATCCAAACTGGATTGGGAAACGCCAGTTGCGGCCCCGGTCCTCGTCCGGAATACGAGATAAAGAAAAATACGGTTTACCGGTATGCTTTCCGCCTGCAACCGTTAAGGTAGTAAGAAGATGTGGATAGAGGTGCGTACCGTACCGGTCACTCCTCTATCCACCCCTCTGCCAGCCTGAATTCCTTGTCGGCGAACAGTTCCGCTAAGCCGGATATTTGTTTCAGCCGGAGCAGTTCGTCTTTGTCCATGCCGATGTTCTTCATAATCCAGCTATCCGACATACCTGCTTTCGTGAGTTCGGATACGATGCTGCTCATCAGCTCCACCGAATGCACGCCGCGCGCCCGGTTGTGCCGGATGGTCGAGGCCATCCGCTCGGATAAATCCTTGTCGATAATCGAAACTGGGAGCAATCCGTTTTCCCGTTGGTATATCCTTTCCGACGTTTTCATTACCAGGTACCGGTGAAAGCCGTCGACGAGTTCGTACCGGTCGTTGTCTTTCAGGTAATAACATACGCAGGGCATCGTATAGCCGTCTTCCCATATCGATATTTCGAGCAGTTTCATTTCGGGTAGCGCCATCAGGTTCGGATTGTAGTGGTTGGCTACCACTTTCTCTATCGGTACTGCTATTACATTATAAACCGGGCTTTTATAGTTTTCCATTTTTTAATGCTTTGTATTTGTTTATGACCGTTTCCCGCCTTTGTTTCTCCTGCCTGGTCGGTGCAAAGCCCATGTACTTGCATATATGGTCGTTCTTCAGGATGCAAATGCACATGCGTTTGTAGGTAGGGATTTCTTTGAATTCTGCGATGTCGATGTCGTCGAGATACTCCATCCTGACCGGTTTTTTTCGGGTGCGGTAAGCCGTGGTGTCGCCTAAGGTAAACAGTATCCCTGCTTTTTGCAGTTTTCTTATCGTGGCCTCTCCCAGGCAGCCGCCATGTTTCCGCCAGAACCGGATGCTCACATCGAGTTTTTCGAGGTAATTTTTCCGGGCATCCTCCGGCAATGTATTTAGCAGGAAATGCATGTAATCTTTCCAGGAAAAGCCTGGAGGACAGGTGATGGATTTCCATCCCATAGCTATGGTATTGCCGTAGATGCTTGCGAAATTAACGCCGTTTACCCGTCCCAGCATCCGTCCCCAGGTATCCGGGTCGATAGCCCGGTAGAGCTTCAGTGTAGAAATAGCCTGCGAAATGAACGGGCTTGCCACCCGTTGCCGGTTCAACGGTACGCCGGCCTGGTAATACAGGTCGTACAAGCGGTTGTAAGACCAGCCGAATTTACCGTTGGCTGTCCAGATGTCGGTGGTTTTCCAGTCGTAAATCGGATAGGCGTTGTAAATATGGTCGTATATCCTGTGTGTCCATTTGTGATAAGAGAAATAACGGTGATTCTTGTCGTTATATATCGCGCGCCAGCGGTCGAAACTTTCCTGGGTGCGGATTCCTACCAGGCAGCAAAGGCGCCGGCACTTTTTGCGGTGGAAAAGCCACGGGGCGAAAAGAAAATGAAAATCATAGTCCCATAAATCGTCGCTGAAGAAATCGAAATCAGCAGCCGTATAGCTGTGCTCCGGTCGCGGTCTTATCCAGTTCTCGCGTTCGCTTTCTTCCCACGGCCGCCAGTAAGGCTGGTACATCGAGGTACAGGTAGCCACTTTAAACGGCACGCAGCAGTGATAAACCTCCAGTATGTCGCGGTTGTCCTTCAGGGTTTGTTGCACATACTCGGTGGTTTGCCGGTATTGTATCTCGTAATCGATATGGAGTACGCCCAGTTTCCGGTCCGGGGCGTATTTACGGATATATTCGATACATAAGTTCAGGAGCACGCCGCTATCTTTGCCGCCCGAAAAGGAGACGTACACGTAGTCGAAACGCTCGAACACCACTTTCAGCCGCTGCATTGCCGCTTCATATACATTCGGTTGGTAAGTCATTGGTAATTTCCTTCTGCTGGTTATAATGCATTTTCGCATAGTTTGTCAATTCCTTGTCCGTCAGGAAACGGTTGCACCTGAAATCGTCCGTATGCCGGTTATGCACAAGCGCTTCCAGCGACGAATCCGGCTGGAGGTCGCTCGTTACTGCATCGAGCAGGAGGTCGATGATGGCGGAATTGTCACCGTTTATATAATAATTGTCTATAAGAAGCCGGGCGCCGTTCTTCCTGAGCGGCATAAAGCCGACCACCCTTCTGTCGGATATGGCGATATACCACTTGTAACGGACGGAAGTTTTGAACGGGTAGTTATTGTTTTGTCTCAGGATGGCCGGATTCATGGCCAGGGGGGCAATCAGTTCATACAATTTGCTGTCTGTCCCCTCCAAACGTATTATCTCCATATGGCTGGGAATGCTTTTGATTGCAAAAGTAACTAACATTTATCTAACTCGGCGGAAGAAAACGGATTTTTTTGAAAAGAAATATCTTAAAAATAAAGTCTGGAAGAAACTTTCCGGAAAGGCTTCCGCTCAGGTATCCGTATGGCGCCCCTTAGGGACGTTGCCTATCGCCGGTGAAGACCCGTAAACATGACGGCGGGAGCAATCAGGTAAAACTTCCCAGTTTTTTCACTTCTTCCTCTAAATTGGGTACATCCGGCGAAGCCATTTTCTTTACTTTGCTCTTGTAGTTGTAAATGGTTTGAACCGAGTAGTGCAGGAAATCGGCAATCTGGCTTACATCCGTGATGCCTAACCGTATCAGTGCATAAATATACGGAGTTCCGTATTGAGGCCTTTTTCTAACTTGTACCGTTCTTCCGGTTTTAGCAAAGAATTGAACTTTTCTATAAAATCGGGGTACAACTCCAGGAAAGCCTTGTCGAAATTAGCGCACAATTCTTCGATTTCTTTCTCGAACGGACGCGACGAAAGGTGATATAAGTCGTCGACTTGCCGGGCTTTTATTTTCCGGTTTACTGTTTTCCGGTACTCGTCGAGTTTGTTCACGTACGTAGCGCACTGGTTCATAAAGTAACTGATATATTTCTCTTTAATCAGGTTAGCCTCGTCTAACTTCCGGTTCAGGGCGATGAGCTCTTCGTTTATCTGTTTCAGGTGGCGCCGCGCCTTGGAAACGATACGGATTTGCCTGTAATTGAAATACAAGGTAATGGCGAGCGCCACCACGAACAGGCTTATCAGCAGGGCATACAGGCGCAATGCCCTTTTCTGCCGTTCCATCTTAAACAGGTACGTATTTTCAATGATGGGATGTACCCGGGCGATTACCGTGTTCCGGAAACGGGAGTTGTAATATACCGCATCCTCGAGGGCGG
>JAJBTJ010000031.1 GCA_020860905.1 Parabacteroides sp.
ATTAACAAAAAGAACATGCTCTAAGCATTGCTTTTTAAGATAGTATCTGAGGCCAACTCTTTGATTATTCCTTTCAGCCGTTCTTCGATTTCGCCTTTATACGTAGCGCCGGCAATCAGGGTGCCGGTATCGAGTTCGTAGATGGTCATATCCCGGAGGTACTGGGGTACGTTGCCTTGCGCGATGCTGCATGCCAACCCGTCTACCATCGCTGTTTTTCCTACGCCAGCATCGCCGATTATCAATACGTTGGGTTTGCCGAGGCGTCCTAATATTTCCATCATCATGCGCGTTTCCTGGTCGCGGCATACGATGGGGTATACTTTTTTGTCGGCGGCGAGGGCGGTTTTATCGGTGCAATATTTATCGAGGTTGCCTTGCGTGGCGTTCCATAGCGGGTCGTCGCCGGCGGATAGCGCTGCGGGCGCGCCGGCCGGTTTCTTTACTTTTTCCGCTCCACTCAGAAAAAGGTCGTGGATTTCCCGTTCGCGAATCGGAAACGAGCGCAGTTCGTCGGTGCTGAATCCGGCGCCCGGCGTTGCGATGGCAGCTAACAGGCAAAGCGGATTGATGTCGAGCAACCCCCACTTCAACCGTACGTTATCGGCTTGCTCGAATAAGGTATGCACCCGCTTATCGGGTACGATGTCGCCCGAGGTCACTTCCTTAGGGTATTCCTCGATTCGCACTTCCGCCCATTCGCGCAGGTAATCCATATCTTTCCCTAACGCTTCGACGAAAGAGCGAAGCCCGATTTCCTTGTACATCAGGGCGAGCAAAAGATGGGCCGGAGCATAGCTTCCGTTGCCATGCTCCCGCGCTACACCTTTCGAAATCCGGATGGCGCTCTGAACCGTCTCGTTGATGTTCAAAAAATCCATGCCTTGTTTTTATTACGCCTGTTGGTAGTCGGTGTTCCAGGTAGTGCCGTCGTCGCCCTTGGTGCCGTCGAGCTTGATTACGAAACTCTTGGCGGGGAAGAACGGCGTCATGTGAATATCTAAATAGATACGGTCTTTCTGGTTCGGGTCTTGCTCGAAACGGATAATCTTGAATTTCTCTATCAGCCGGTCGGCTCCCTGTACGCTGTCGAGGAACTTTACGATTTGGCTGCGCAGGTCGCGCTCGGCTTTCGAATTCCAGTTCTCGAACGAACGGCGGTTCAGGAAATCGAATAATACTTTCGTAATATAATCGAACACGCGTACTACCGAATAGGTTTGCAGGCCGAGGTTATCGCCGTTGAAAAGCGTTTTTGCCGAGAAAGCCATCACTTTGCCGTATTCGTTTACCATCGGGATGAGGCCCATCTTTTCCAGTTGGGAAATCTCGCTTTTTTTCAGCGGGAATACCACCGCATCCATTTCGTTGATTCCTCCGTATTTCTTACCGGCGGTTACTTGCGACATCAACGTGTTGTACACTTTGCCCATCAACGCAACCGAGGGCGATACATGCAAATCTTCTTCTTCGCCTATCTCTTTGTACTTGGGTCGCCCTATCAGCCAGTTGCACGCCATGGCGGTATTACATTTAAATGTGTCGCCGCCCGAGAGGTTCGAGCTGAAGAACAATTCCACTACATCGTCGGGCTTTTCGAGGTCGGCGAAGTCGGTATAAAGCATCACCTTGTTCTCGTGGGCTATTTTCGCCCATTTCTCCACTACTTTATTCGAACCGAGGTATCCCGGAATGGCCAGAAGCGAATAGTTGCGGCGTAGGTCGAGCTTGTCGAAGTTCTGCTTTAATTCCTGTGCAACGAAGTCGATGAAGCGGGAGTTGTCGAGGTCGGTTATTTGCTCTTTCGAAGCGTTTACAATCGTTACGTTGGTTACTTTGTCGGCTTCGGTGTTTTTGTAGAAAAGCATTACTCCGCGGTAAGCCTGTTCCAACTTACGAACGCTTAAAGCGGCCGTCAACTGGTTTTTCGACAGGTGCTCGGCGGCAGCCTCGGCTTTCATTTTCGAGGTGGCGAGCATTTCGGTGGCGTCGGCCGACTCGGTGAGCAGGTTAATCCACATGTCGATTTTGTTTTTCAATGCGGCCCGTTCGCTTGCCTTTTGCTCGTCGGTGAGAAATATCTTTTTACGCGCTTTCCGTTCCGGATTCAGGTTCTGTATTCCCTCGACTGTCGATTCCAGGAAATTGAACCCGCCGAACCGGGATAGTTTTTCCAATGCCTGGGCTGCACGGGCTTCTTTTCCTTTTTCTTTGAATGAAGCCGCTGCCGGTTCTTGTACTTGTATGTCGGATTGAATTTTATTGTCTGCCATGGTAAATCGTAGTCTTGTTTTTTATTCGGTTGTTAATTCGGCCTGAAGCTCTTTCAAAACGGCGATGAAGGCTTCTTTCGATTCGGCGTTTTCCAATACTTTCTGTAGTACTTTATTGGAGCGCAGTTGCTTGATAAGTCCTTCGTAAAATTCTTTTTGCATCGCCAGGTTTTTCAGGAAGGGGCTGTTTTCGGTCATGTTCTTTACGCTGAAGTCGCCCGTGTTTTTAAAGCCGAAATTTTCTTTTACGGGTTCGCCCTGTTCGTTTTCGAATGTTACGTCTACGTTGGGCGCGAAGTGTTCGAACACTTCTTCTATTGTGGTGAGTCCTTCCACTGCTTCGGGAGTAACGGGCTCGTCGGCCGTGAGTTGTTC
>JAJBTJ010000005.1 GCA_020860905.1 Parabacteroides sp.
AGCGTTAAGCAGACCGGCCGAGAGTGAGCGTGAAAAAAGCCACGCTGTTTGAGCTCCTGTAAGGAGCGAGTTCGGGGCTTTTAGCGAACGAAGGCCGGGATGTAGCGAGGCGGACGTAGCCCTTGAACTTTTCTTTGTTTCGTTTCTTTTCTTTCAAGAGAAAAGAAATGAAAACCCGCCGTGGTAACGGCCAACACCACCCTGAAAGGAAAAAGCCACCCTTTGCCAAAACGCCCAGTTTTCTAACAAAGAGTTCTTTTTAAAAAGAACCCCTCCCCCCTACTTCACAAACTTATTAATCGCATCGATAAACGCCTCCACCGAAGCCGCGATAATATCCGTATTCGCCGAGAAACCGTAATAACTGTTCCCCTCGTACTCCACCTGCATATGCACCTTGCCCATGTCGTCGCTCCCCTTGCTAATCGCCTGGATGAGGAACTCCTGAATCGTCATGTGCCGCACGATAATCTTCTTCACCGCCTTGATAGCCGCATCCACCGGACCGTTACCCGAAGCCGCCGCCTCGAACTTTTCGCCCGCAATATCGAGGCACACACTGGCAACCGACTGAACCCCTACCCCCGATGTAACCTGGAGATATTCGAGCTTGATACGATGCATCGCCGTGCGGTCTTTACCCACCAGCATCAACACATCATCGTCGTTGATATCCTTCTTCTTATCCGCCAGCTTGAGGAAATTCTCGTACGCCTCGTCGAGCTTCTCCTGCGCCAGCTCCACGCCCAGCACATGCAACCGGTGCTTCAGCGCAGCCCGTCCGCTGCGAGCCGTCAAAACAATCGCATTATCGTCGATACCCACCTCCTTCGGGTCGATAATCTCATAACTCTCCCGGTTCTTCAGCACCCCGTCCTGGTGGATTCCCGACGAATGAGCGAACGCATTCCGCCCCACAATCGCCTTGTTAGGCTGCACCGGCATGTTCATCAGGCTCGACACCATCCGGCTGCATCCGTAAATCTTCTGCGTATTGATATTCGTAGTAATCCCTATTTCCCTGTGGCTGTGCAGAATCATCGCGATTTCCTCGAGCGCCGTGTTGCCCGCCCGCTCGCCGATACCGTTCAACGTAACCTCCACCTGGCGCGCACCGTTCAGCACACCCGAGATAGTGTTAGCCGTAGCCATACCCAAATCGTTGTGGCAATGCGTAGAAATCACCGCCTTGTGTATACCGTCGACATGCTCCATCAGGAAGCGGATTTTCTCGCCGTACTCGGCCGGAAGGCAATATCCCGTAGTGTCGGGGATATTCACCACCGTAGCGCCCGCCTTGATTACCGCCTCGATTACCCGGGCCAGGTACACGTTATCGGTACGACCGGCATCTTCGGCATAAAACTCCACGTCGTCGACAAACTTCTTCGCATACTTTACACAAGCCACCGCCCGCTCGAGAATCTCGTCCTGGTTGGAATTGAACTTATAGCGGATATGGTACTCCGACGTACCGATACCGGTATGAATCCGTTTGTGCTTGGCATACTCGAGCGCAGCCGCGGCCGCGTCGATATCTTTTTCCACAGCCCGGGTAAGCGCACAGATAGTAGGCCACGTTACCGCCTTCGATATTTCGACCACCGACTTGAAGTCGCCCGGGCTCGAAATAGGAAATCCGGCCTCGATTACGTCTACCCCTAATTCTTCCAGCGCTTTCGCTACCTGGATTTTCTCCACAGTGTTCAACTGGCATCCGGGCACCTGTTCCCCGTCGCGTAACGTGGTATCGAAAATAAATAATTTGTCTGCCATATACAGTTCGTTTTTATTATGATTATTTTTTCTTATTCCTCCGCCCGGTTCCGGCCATAAAAAAAGCCTTTCTGCACCGGAAGTGAGAAAGGCTCTATTTTATACCTCGTTAACATGCACACAGCAATCTCACTTCCCCTCCGTTTTCCAGAGTAGAATAGAAATGAGGCTAATTAGCGAACTATGTGCTGCGTTCCGTATCATCTGTCGTATTCGTTTTCCCGATAGGGCAAACCGGACGTATAACCAAGCAACCTTGTTCCGGCCGGATAGCAACCTATCTTTGTTTGTCGGGTGCAAAGATAACGTGTTTTTTCTATCCACAAAAGATAATTCGAAGTTTTTTGCAATATTTTCGTGACAATCTCTAAGATAAAAGGGATTAATAACCGTTAAATCGTTACCGGAAGCCTTTCGGTATATGATAAAGAACAGATTTACAAAACAGCCATAACCGGGATTTTTCCCGGTTACCGGCTCATTATCCGGCAACTAACCGCTTCTTTCGGAAAGAAGCAAGCAACGGAGCAGCCCCGGCAAAAAAGGAACGGCGGGCGAAAAAAGATTCATTCTCCGCCCCCCTTTCTTCACAACCGGGCGTGGCTTACCAAACAGGCTGGAAAGAGAAAAACAAAGGTACAGAAAAAAAAATTCTTCTTTTCGCTACGAAAAAAGGGATAAAGCGCCGAAAATTTATACATTAATATAGAAAGAGTTCCGTATCCCTAACCTGCGGATATATATCCTTAGGGTGGAGATGAAAGTACATGACTAAAAATTCTTTTTTCGCTTACCTCTTTCCCGCTCGCCGCGAGGGCGTCTGCCGACAGCGCCTACCGGCGGCCCTACTCTATTT
>JAJBTJ010000208.1 GCA_020860905.1 Parabacteroides sp.
AATTAACAAAAAGAACATGCTCTAAGCATTGCTTTTTAAGATAGTATCTGATGCCCAAAGACGGAGGCGCGCCCCGCCGGCTTACCACGCACACGGCCAACGAATATCCGGAAGCTTTTACCGATAACGAACATATCCTTTACTCGGCGGCTATCCAGCCGGATGCTTCCGACGGGCAGTTTCCGTCGGGAATCTTTTTCCAGGTTTACCAAACCGATACGGCCGGAAACCGGCCGGAAATGTTTTCGTCGATGCCGATGCAGCATATTGCTCCCGACCCGAAAGGCGAACGTTTTTTATACACGGACGTAAAGGGATACGAAGACCCTTGGCGAAAACATCACCAATCGTCTATCACGCGTAACGTGTGGATGTATACCCCCGGCAATGAAAAGCGGTTCGATAAACTCACCTCGTTCCGGGGCGAAGACCGGAATGCCGTATGGATACCCGGTGAAAACGGATTTTATTACCTGAGCGAGCAGAACGGGAGTTTCAACGTGTACCGGTCGGACTTGGCCGGTACGAACGTGCAGCAGCTTACCTCCCACACCACCCATCCGGTACGTTTTCTTTCCGTAGCTTCCAACGGTACGCTTTGTTACGGATACGACGGAGAAATTTATACCTTGAAGCCGGGAAGCGTCCCCGTTAAAATTCCGGTACGGATTGTAAGCGACAGGCTGGAGAACGACAAAATATACCAGTTGAAAAATACGGGCGCCACAGAAATCGCCCTTTCCCCTTCCGGCAAGGAAGTGGCGTTTATCGTACGGGGCGATGTATACGTTACCAGTATGGAGTACGAAACCACCCGGCGGATTACCGATACGCCCGAGCAGGAACGGAATATCGATTTCAGCCCCGACGGGCGCACGTTGGTTTATTCGTCGGAGCGAAACGGCATCTGGGGCATTTATACTACCAAATTGGTGCGGAACGACGATAAAGCGTTTACGTACGCCCGCGAACTGAAAG
This sequence comes from Parabacteroides sp., assembly GCA_020860905.1. Taxonomy (GTDB): domain Bacteria; phylum Bacteroidota; class Bacteroidia; order Bacteroidales; family Tannerellaceae; genus Parabacteroides_B. The sequence continues at coordinate 979 of JAJBTJ010000208.1, forward strand.
AGGAACCGTTGGTGGTAAGCGCGAACACTTCTTTTCAACCGATGTTCTCGCCCGACGGAAAGGAAGTGGCTTTCCTGGAAAACCGCACTACGCTGCGGGTAATCAACCTGGCGACGAAAAAGATACGTACCGTTTTAGACGGTAAATACAATTATTCGTACTCCGACGGCGACCAACAATACCGCTGGTCGCCCGACAGCAACTGGTTCCTTTCCGGCTATATCGGTACCGGCGGCTGGAATAACCGCGACATTGCTTTGGTAAAAGCCGACGGGAGCGGCCGGGTCGTCAATCTTACCGAAAGCGGTTACACCGACGTAAATCCCAAGTGGGTAATGAACGGAAAAGCCATGATTTGGTCGTCCGACCGGGCCGGTTTCCGCAGCCACGGAAGCTGGGGGGCGCACGGCGATGTGTATATGCAGTTCTTTAACGGGGAAGCGTACGATAAATTCCGGCTGAGCAAGGAAGAGCAGGCGTTAGCGGAAGAAAAAGAAAAGGCTGAAAAAGAGGATAAAGAAAAAAACGACGCCAAGGATAAAGAAAAAAAGAAGAAAGAGCCGGAGAAAAAAGAAAAGGAAACCGAGCCGCTTACCTTCGATTTGGAGAACCGGACCGACCGGATTATCCGCCTCACCATCCACTCGTCGGCATTGGGCGACGCCGTACTTACGCCTAAGGGCGACAAATTGTACTATTGCGCCGCTTTCGAAAGCGGATACGATTTGTGGGAACGGAATTTCAAGGAAAACACTACCAAATTGCTCCTCAAGGGCGTAGGAGGCGAAATGTTTCTGGATAAGGAGGGTGAAAACATCGTTCTTCTTTCCGGCGAAAAAATCAAGAAGGTGAATATCAAGGACAATGCGGTGAAGGACGTTACATTCAAAGCCCCGTTCGATTACCGTCCGCAAGAAGAGAGGGAATATATTTTCCGCCATGCCTGGCAACAGGTAAAAGACAAGTTTTACACGGCCGCCATCCACGGTATTGACTGGGAAGGGTATGAAAAGGCATACGAAAAATTCTTACCTCATATCGATAATAATTTCGATTTCCAGGAAATGTTGTCCGAGTTACTGGGCGAGTTGAACGGGTCGCATACGGGCGCCCGGTATTATGCGCCGGCTCCGGCATACAGCACGGCTGCTTTAGGCGTATTTTTCGACAACCGGTATACGGGCAACGGCCTGAAAATCGAAGAGATTGTAAAAGGCGGCCCGCTTACACGCGCTGACAGTAAAATAAAAGAGGGCTGTATTATCGAGAAAATAAACGGTTCGCCGGTCAAGGCAAACGAAAATTATTATCCTTTACTCGACGGCAAGGCCGGGAAGAAGGTGTTGTTATCCGTCTATAATCCGGATACCAGGCAACATTTCGAAGAAGAAGTAAAAGCCATTTCGTACGGCGAGCAATCAGGTTTGCTGTACAAGCGTTGGGTAAAACAACGGCAGGCGATGGTAGAGAAACTTTCCGGAGGGCGGATAGGATACGTACACGTGAAAGGGATGGACAGCCCGAGTTTCCGCGAAGTATACTCGGAAGTGTTAGGCCGTTACCGAAATGCCGAAGCGATAATCATAGATACGCGCCATAACGGAGGCGGCTGGCTGCACGACGACCTGGTTACATTGCTGAGCGGAAAAGAGTACCAGCGTTTCGTTCCCCGGGGGCAATATATCGGAAGCGACCCGTACAACAAGTGGCTGAAACCCTCGGCGGTTTTGGTGTGCGAGGATAATTATTCGAACGCGCACGGATTTCCGTATGTATACAAAACATTAGGTATAGGCAAATTGATAGGCGCGCCTGTGCCGGGAACCATGACGGCGGTATGGTGAGAAAAGCAAATCGACCCTACGCTCGTTTTCGGTATTCCGCAAGTGGGTGTACAGGATATGCAGGGCCGTTACCTGGAAAACCAGCAATTGGAGCCGGATATCGAGGTATACAACGACCCGGCGTCGCTGCTGAAGGGCGAAGATAAACAACTGGAGAAAGCGGTGGAATATCTGCTCGGGCAGCTTGCCAGGTAACTTTTCAGGGTAAATCGCCGGGGCGACAGAACGGCGATACGGGCACGGAAGCACGGGGATGTACGATAAGGATACATCTCCGTGTTTTTTATTGTTCCGGATAGCTTTGCCGGAGGGGTTGATTTCCGGCCGTTCGGGCGGATTTGCAAATTTTTCGGGTAAAATTGTTGTGTTTTGTTCGATTTTTCTTCCCACTTTTGTAGTGTACAAATCTGATTATAAGAACATGCAAATGTGTAAAAAACTATCCGGACTATTATTTTTGTTCCTTGTTTTCATTTCCTGCCATACGGAAGAACCGGTCGTACCGGATAACAGCAGAACTGTTTTAGTATATTTTGTAGCCGATTATAATTTATCCCGGTTCGTAGATGACGATATCGACCAAATCAAGGAGGGATTGGAGAGTAACAACATCCAGGGGAAAGTGGTATTATTTATCCAGAAGCCGGGAATCAAACAGTTAGTGGCACTCGACAAAGGAAACGACGGAAAAATAACGGAAAATATTTTACATGAATATGGAAAAGACCTGAATTCCCTTTCAGTCGAAGGGATGTCGTCCGTGTTTAAGGAAGTGTTCGGTACTTATCCTGCGGATAAATACGCTTTGTTCCTTTGGGGGCATGGCGATGGTTGGCTGCCTAAAACACAAACGCGTTGGATTGGCAACGACGGAATCAGTTCGATGGATATTTCGGAGTTGAAAGAGGTGTTGAACAAAAGTCCTTATTTCGATTTTATCTTTTTCGACGACTGCTTTATGCAATCGATCGAAGTGGCCTACGAATTAAGGAAGTATACCGATTATATCTTCGGTTGCCCCCTCGAAACGCCCGGCCCGGGTGCGCCTTACCAACTGTTGATGGGATCGGTTTTCGAGCCGGCGCCCAATATCGGGAAAATAGTGAACGACTATTATGCTTATTATGCCGGCAACGAGGCCCGCATAAATGACAATTGGCCTTACGGGGCTGCGATTTCGGTTATCAAATGTGATGAATTGGAGAAATTAGCCGCTGCAACGAAAGAATTGATAAATAACCATGTATCGTCGTCCGATATATCGCTTGTTTCGTCGTCGTCTGTGCAAAAGTACGATACCCGTACGAATAAAGCCTATTTCGATTTGCGGGATTTCGTAACGAAGTTTACCGATGCGGATGTACGTACGGCTTGGGAAAACCAATTGAATAAAACGGTTCCTTATAAGGCTTCTACGCCGAGTTGTTATTCAGTCTATATACATACGACTTTCCCGATTAAAGAGTTTAGCGGAGTTTCGGTTTATATTCCGGAAGCGACTTATACGAACTGGAATGCGTATTACCGAACCTACGAATGGTATAAAGCCTCCGGGTGGGATAAGGTAATGGAAGCCCAGAACCGCTAACCGGGTTTAAAAAGCATATTCCTATGAAGCGCCTGTTTGTTCCGGATGATATCGTCTCTTCCTACTCCCGACCTGGCAACAATGTCTGCATGTTGCAATATACCAACGCCAGCAATACGGAAAACTTCGATGCTTTCCTCACCCGGCATGCGTTGGTATATATCCTGGCGGGTGTAAAACAAATCAATGTATCCCGCTCGGGTTTCCGCATCAATGCCGGGGAACTGTTCCTGATTCCTAAAGGAGAATACGTTATGTCCGAATACATTGCAGGAAAACAAGGTTTTCGGAGTATGATGTTGTTCTTCAACCAAAAAGTGGCCCGTTACCTGGTGGAGCAACTAAACGAAACTATCCCGGATGCCCTGACTGAAACAAAGAAGAAAAAAGCCGTCAAAATTATCCCCGGCAATTCTGCCATCCAACGTTTATTCAGCTCCCTGGAAAGCTATAGCGAAGAACACAATCCCTTTCTCGGTGAAATAATACGCCTGAAGTTTATAGAACTGATTTATTTGCTGTTGGACAGCCCGTACCGGAAAATCATCATTTCTTTCCTGCTGGATGCCGCACGTTATGAAAATCCGTCCATCATGTCTGTATTGGAACGCTATCTTTATTCTTCACAAACCGTAGAAGAATTAGCCAGGATTGCCGGACGCAGCCTGTCGGGTTTCAAACGTGAATTCACACAACTGTACGGCGAAGCGCCTATGACGTGGATACGGAAGAAGAAACTGGAACGTGCGGCTTTCCTGCTGGAAAAGTCGGATAAGAATATGGAAGAAGTAGCGGAAGCAAGTGACTTTATCAGTGCGTCCCACTTCGCCCGGCTGTTTAAAGAACGATATTCCGTCTCGCCGAGCGCATATCGAGCCAAACAGACGGATATTTGAGCCGAACAGATAAGAATCAATCCCCTTTCCGTCCCTATTTTTGTTACATATAACATAAAATAAAATACAGAAGTTATGAAGAAAACTTTGAATTTGAAAATACTGGTTTTGGTAGCCTTGGCTGCGCTATCGGTACCCGCCTGTGCCGGAAATAAACCGAAAAGCGAAACTGCAAAAGTAATAACGGAAGGAATTCGTTTCTGTGAAAGTACTTATCCTTATAACGGTGGCATACTGATTGCCAACTTCGGTACGGAACAGCTAAATCCGCTAAACAAGGAGAACAAAGGGTATATTCTTTATTATAAGAATGGCGAAGTAAAACCTTTCATCCCTGCCGACGGTAACCTTTCGGCTCCGAAAGGTATGTTCGAAAGAGATAACTATCTGTATATTTGTGATGTTAACAAATTAGTGATATACAATCTGGAAGCATTGGACCAAGCTCCGCAGATAGTTCGTTTCCCCGCCGATGATTTATTCTTAAACGACCTGGCAGCATCCGGAAATACGCTTTATATTTCTGTAACGAACAGCGGACGCATTTATACACTCTACATCGGCAATCCGTCGGACATAACAAAATCCGCTTTAGTGAAATGGCTGGATATCACGGGCCCTAACGGGATTATCATAGATGGAAACGCCATGTATATAGCCTCGTATCCCGCAGACGGAAACACCACGGACGCCCATGTTATCTATAAAGTGTCAAACCTGGAGAAGCCGGTAGCGGAAAAGTTTTTCAACGTGGCAAGCCAATACGACGGCATTGCCTTGTCGGCAGATAAAAAAACATTGTACGTGAGTAGCTGGACGCCCGCCAGCGTCAGTGCCATCGATATGAAGAGTAAAAAGCAAATCACTCTTCCCGTCGGAGAAGGACTGGCAGGCCCCGCAGACATGACTTTAATAAACGGAACGCTGTTTATTCCGGATTTGCCCAACAGCAGGGTTTTGATTTATCCTATCGAGTAGTATTTCACTCGATGCGGAAGCACAGGAGTATTTCCAATCCCCGACCGGAAGGTGCCGGCGCACGTTACGAACTGCACAAACAACCCGACACCCGACGAACAGGCAATGTAAAGAACGGTTCGGATGCGCTGGCAGGGGGTGTCCCCGATATATTAAAAGAATGCAGGAAAGATGAGAATCGAGTTATTCATTTTAACCGCGGCATTGCTTTCCGGAGTAATGACCGCACAAAACGGAGAACAAAATATGAAGGAGTTCGAAAGCCCGGTTTCCGGGAAAGAAACCGGAAATATACCGGATGTTCCGGAAAAAAAAGAATCGGTTACCGCTACTGGCGGTAATCGATTGAACGTGTATGCAAGCCGGGCCGGTGTAAACGAAACGGTAAACCGGATAAGGCAAACGCTTGACAGATTGGATATTCCGGTATTCGCCCTTTTCGACCACGGCAAAAATGCCTTGGATGCGGGACTCGCTCTCCCTCCCACCCAGGTAATCGTTTTCGGCTCGCCTGCTGTAGGCACCAGGTTGATGCAGGAAAATCCGGCCATTGCTATCGAACTGCCGTTGAAAATCGCCGTATGGGAAGACCGGCAGGGAAACGTGTGGGTTGCTTTTCCACGCATGTGCGGATTAGCTGCCGACTATGGAATGGAGGATAATCCTGTTATAAGCAATATGCAGAACTTGCTTGAAAAAATAGTCAGGGAGTCGTTGCCGGTAGATTGAACCTATATATAAACAGGGATAACCGACGTAGCGGAGCGCTTAAACAAATGTTTAAGTGCCCCGCTGCGTTTATTTTTATACTCATTACTTTTCGTAAGCTACTTCCATCCCCCTTACTTCGTCGTTCACTTTTCCGTCCGAATAAGCAAGCCGGCCGTTGACAAACGTTTTCCAGATAGCATGACAGAATGTATATCCTTCGAAAGGCGACCAGCCGCATTTGTATAATATCGATGCTGGCGTTACTTCCGTAGCGGCTGCCGGGTCTACCAGCACTAAATCGGCATAATATCCCGGCCGGATATAGCCCCGTTCTTTTACATGGAACAACTCGGCCGGCAGATGCGCCATTTTCTCTAACACTTTTTCTACCGTAAAATATCCCTGCCGGGCCAGTTCCAGCATGGCCAGCACGGAATGCTGAATCAACGGGCCGCCCGAAGCTGCTTTCAGGCAACTACCCTCTTTCTCGGAGAGCAGATGAGGCGCATGGTCGGTTGCAACGATGTCTACCGTATTGTTATTTACCGCGGCAATCAGCGCTTCGCGGTCGGCCGGCGTTTTCACTGCCGGATTCCATTTGATGCGGTTGCCGTAACGGATGTAATCCCGGTCGGTAAACCAGAGGTGATGTACGCAAACCTCGCCCGTAAGCATTTTATCGCTTAGCGGCTTCGTATTATCGAACAAGGTAAGTTCCTTCGCCGTGGAAAGGTGCAGGATATGTAACCGGGCATTCAACCGGGCGGCCAGTTCGGCAGCCTCGGCCGACGAAGCGTAGCAGGCTTCTTCGCTCCGTATCTTCGAATGGAAAGTTATATCTAAGTCGTTACCGTACCGGGAAGTAAACTCTGCGATATTCTGCCGGATCACTTCTTCCTTTTCGCAATGGGCGGCAATCAACATGCCGGCTTCGCTGAAAATACGTTCCAGGCTTTCCTTTCGGTTTACCAGCATGTTACCGGTCGACGAACCCAGGAACAGCTTCAACCCGGGAATCCGTTTCCGGTCGACCTTTTGTATTTCGGCCATATTGTCGTTGGTTCCACCGAAAAAAAACGAATAATTGGCAACCGACGTTTGCGCTGCCCGTTCGAATTTCCATTCCAGGTCGGTCACGGTAGTGGTTTGCGGATTCGTATTCGGCATATCCATGAAGGTTGTTACGCCTCCCGCTACTGCCGCCCGGCTTTCGCTACCGATGTCTCCTTTATGGGTAAGGCCCGGTTCGCGGAAATGCACCTGGTCGTCGATGGCTCCCGGAAGCAGCCATTTTCCGGAAGCGTCTATCGTTTCGGAACCGGATTCCACTTGTTCGGGAACAGTATCTTCGTATATGGCGGCGATTTTATCCCCTTCGATAAGCACGGACGCCGGGTAACGGCGCATTTCGTTTATAACGAGTGCATTTTTGATTAAAGTAGTTTTCATACGCGAAAAGTCAGTTGTTTTTCTTCGGATACTTTTTAAAGAAACTGCGCCATTTGAGTTGCAACACCCCGAAAAGCGCTTCCCCGAAAATAGAGGAGTTCATCTTGGATATGCCCAGCACCCGGTTAACGAATATAATAGGAACTTCCACCAGTCTGAAACCGCATTTATAGGCTGTAAACTTCATTTCTATCTGGAAAGCATATCCTTTAAACCGCACGTTGTCGAGACGAATCGTTTCGAGCACCTCGCGCCGGTAACACTTGAATCCGGCGGTAGTATCGGCCACTTTCATTCCGGTAACCAGCCGTACGTACACAGAAGCGAAATACGACATCAGCACCCGTCCTAACGGCCAGTTCACCACGTTTACCCCGTTGGAGTAGCGAGAACCTATCGCTACGTCGGCGCCCCCGTCTTTGCAAGCGGCATACAACCGGCACAAGTCGTCGGGGTTATGCGAGAAATCGGCGTCCATTTCGAAAATATACTCGTACCGGCGTTCGATAGCCCACTTGAACCCGCATAAATAAGCGGTTCCCAATCCTTGCTTGCCGCTCCGTTCTACCAGGAACAGCCTGTCGGAAAATTCTTTCTGTAAGTTCTTTACTATATCGCCCGTACCGTCGGGAGAACCGTCGTCTATCACCAGTATATCGAAAGGAATTTTCTGCCTCGTCACGGCGCGAATGATATTCTCTATATTTTCCTTTTCGTTGTAAGTGGGAATAATCACTATACATTCAGACATATGCTTCTTCTGTAACCGGTTTATGCGTTCCGAGATAGGGCGAGCCGCTGGCAAAAGCAAGTTTACTGGTTACGCCGGGATGCGGCCTATCTTCGTTTTTTTCAAGAAACAAAGGTAAGTACTTTAATTGATTTTATAGGTTAACCTTTCTGAATTTTATGCGAAAAGCCTACCTTTGCAAAAAGTAGTTATCACATTGAACGTAGCAGATTTACTTACGATATATGCCGGACATCCCCGATTATCGGCGCTTTCCGGCTTGTTACAGGAAGAGAAAACCCGGAACATAGCGCTCAAAGGACTAAACGGCTCGGCGCCCGCTTTTATTATAGCCGGCTTGTTTTCGGGCGGCGGGAAAGGATACGTATGCGTGGCTAACGATGCGGAAGAAGCCGGGTATCTATACCACGACCTGATGCAGCTTACGGGGAGCGACCGGATATTTTATTTCCCTTCGGCTTACCGGCGCGCCATCAAGTACGGGCATATCGACCCGGCGAACGAGATTCTGCGCACCGAGGTGCTGAGCATGCTTCAACAGCCCGACAAACCGTTTATCCTGGTTACCAGCCCCGATGCGCTGGCCGAAAAAGTAATCTCGCAAAAAGAGCTGAAAGAAAATACGTTGAAAATCAGCGTCGGCGAAAAATTAGACAATATGTTCGTGGCCGATGTGTTGGAAGAGTACGGTTTCGAACGGGTGGATTACGTTTATGAGCCGGGGCAATACGCCATCCGGGGCAGCATCCTCGATGTTTTTTCGTTTTCGCACGAGCTTCCGTACCGAATCGACTTTTTCGGGAACGAAGTGGAAACCATCCGTACATTCAACATTGAAACTCAGCTTTCTCAGGCGCAGCTCGACCATATCTACATCGTACCGGAAATGAATAAATCGGGGCGTACCGATACATCGCTGCTCGCATCGCTTCCGCCGGAAACGGTTCTGTTTTTCAAAGACATGGAGTGGTGCGAGGAAAAAATAGACAGCATTTATAACGAGCAACCCGTAACCGGCGACGAAGATTCGTTCAAAGACGCTTCTGCGATGCGTGCCAGGCTGATTACCCGGAGCGACTTTATGCGCGACGCCGTGAACTTCAGGAGGGTGCATTACGGAACGCGCGTTTCGGGCATGCCCGATGCGGTTCTTACTTTTGCCACTACGCTGCAACCCATCTTCCATAAGAATTTCGACCTGGTGAGCGATTCGTTCCGCCATTACCTGGCCGATGGATATACCTTATATATATTGAGCGACGTGGAGAAGCAAGCCACCCGTATCAAGGCCATTTTCGAAGACCGGGGCGAGATTATCCCTTTCACCTTCGTAAATAAAACGGTGCACGAGGGATATACCGACGATGTATTGAAGATTTGCCTGTTTACCGACCACCAGTTGTTCGACCGGTTCCATAAATTCAACCTCAAGTCCGACAAGGCCCGCACGGGCAAGATTACGCTTTCGTTGAAAGAACTCAACCAGTTTTCCGTGGGCGATTACATCGTTCATATCGACCACGGCGTAGGGCAGTTCGGCGGATTGGTGCGCACCGAAATCAATGGGAAGATGCAGGAGGTTATCAAGCTGATTTACCAGAATAACGATATAATTTTCGTAAGCATCCACTCGCTACACAAGCTCTCCAAATACAAGGGAAAGGAGAATGAGCCGCCACGCCTCAACAAGCTGGGTACCGGCGCCTGGGAAAAGATGAAGGACCAGACGAAGAAGAAAATCAAAGACATCGCCCGCGACCTGATTCTTCTTTATTCCAAACGGAAAAAAGAGAAAGGTTTTTCGTATAGTGCCGACAGTTTTATGCAGCAAGAATTGGAAGCATCGTTTATCTACGAAGATACTCCCGACCAGGAACGGGCTACCGCCGACGTAAAACAGGATATGGAAAGCGAACGTCCGATGGACCGCCTGATTTGCGGCGACGTGGGTTTCGGTAAAACCGAAGTGGCTATCCGGGCGGCTTTCAAGGCCGTAGCCGACAATAAACAGGTTGCGGTATTGGTACCTACCACGGTATTGGCGTTTCAGCATTTTCAAACCTTTTCGGAACGACTGAAAGATTTTCCGTGCCGTATCGACTACATCAGCCGCGCCCGCACGTCGGCGCAGACCAAGGAAATTTTGAAAGACCTGGCCGACGGGAAAGTGAATATACTGATCGGCACCCACCGTATCGTAAGCAAGGATGTAAAATTCAAGGATTTGGGGCTGCTTATCGTCGACGAGGAACAAAAATTCGGCGTTTCGGTGAAGGAAAAGCTCAAGCAACTGAAGACCAACGTGGATACGCTTACCATGACGGCTACTCCCATTCCGCGTACGTTGCAGTTTTCGCTGATGGGCGCCCGCGACTTGTCGAATATTTCAACGCCGCCGCCCAACCGGTACCCGGTGCAAACGGAGGTATTGCGATTCAATCCGGATATTATCCGCGAAGCCGTTAATTTCGAGATGAGCCGGAACGGGCAGGTTTTCTTTATCAATAACCGTATCCAGAATATCCACGAAATCGAGGCGTTGGTACGCCGGGAAGTGCCCGACGCCCGCATCGCGGTAGGACACGGACAGATGGAGCCGGAAAAACTGGAAAAAATAATTCTCGATTTCGTAAATTACGAGTACGACGTACTGATTGCTACCAGTATCGTGGAATCGGGAATCGACGTGCCGAATGCCAACACGATAATCATTAACAACGCACAACAGTTCGGCCTGAGCGACTTGCACCAGCTCCGGGGACGTGTAGGCCGCAGTAACCGGAAGGCGTTCTGTTACCTGCTCTCGCCGCCGTTGAGTTCGCTAAGCCAGGAAGCTCGCCGCCGGTTACAGGCAATCGAGAACTTCGCCGAGTTGGGAAGTGGCATCCACATTGCCATGCAAGACCTCGACATCCGGGGCGCGGGTAACCTGTTAGGCGCCGAGCAAAGCGGATTTATCGCCGATTTGGGATACGAAACGTACCAGAAAATCCTGGAAGAGGCGGTACACGAATTGAAAACGGACGAATTTGCCGAGTTGTATGAGAACGAAGCGAAGGAAAAAGACGACAACAGCGGCGAAAATTACGTACAGGAAACCTACATCGAAAGCGACCTCGAATTATTGTTTCCGCCCGATTATATCCCGAATGATTCGGAACGCGTGTCTTTGTACCGCGAGCTGGACAAGATGGAAGAAGAGCGGGACATCCTTTCGTTTACGAGCCGCCTGAAAGACCGGTTCGGCAAAATCCCGAAGCAGGGTAAGGAATTGATTCGCGTGGTCCGGCTCAAACGGATGGCACGCCACTTAGGTATCGAGAAAGTGGTGCTCAAGCGGGGCGCGATGAGCCTGTATCTTATTCCGAACGACGACTCGCCTTATTACCAGAGCCGGGCATTCGACAAGTTGCTGGCTTTCCTGCAAAAATACCCGCGCCGGTGTAACCTGCGCGACGTAAGCGGCAAGCGTTCGATTGTTGTCAAGGAGGTTACTACTGTCGACGAAGCCTGCCTGTGCCTGGAGGAAATCGACAAAATGGAAACAGCGCGCTGAAGATGCCGGTTTACGTTACCGCGCCCGAAAATACATCTTTTCCGGAAATAATTTCTTTATATTGATAAAACGCTCCGTATATAAGGTTATCTGTTAATTTTGCATTCGAACGAATACCGGAAAAACAAATTAAGCTCCATGAAAAAAAACACGTTCTTTCTGTTCTTTCTTCTCTGTTCATTCCATTTGGGCGCCGGAGAATTGCAAGTTATCCGCGAGAATTTTCTCCGTACCGTTTTGTACGACAATCAAGACGAGCGGAAATTGATGGAAATCCTCGAAAAGATTCCTCCGGAAAAAGAGGTATCGGACCAGGTCGTAGTAGAATTGCACCAGCGGTACGCTACACCCGCTTCCGTAGTAGAACAATTGCTGGCTGCGTTACAACCCGACGGTTCGTGGAGCGATATCGACTATTCCGACCGAAAGCGCTCGGGGTGGAATCCTAAAGTACATGCCGACCGTATTCTTACCTTAGCCAAACTGTATCGTACGCCCCGTTCGGAGTTTTTCGATTCGCCCCGTTTATGCGACGCGCTTCACCGGGCAATGAATTTCTGGTTCGAAAAAAAGTTGGAATGCCCGAACTGGTGGTACAACCAAATCGGCATTCCGAAAACGCTGGGGCCGGCTTTCCTGCTGTTCGAGGAGCAGCTTTCGGCGCAGGAAAAGCAGGAGGCGGTACGCGTAATGGAACATTCGCGTTTCGGAATGACCGGCCAAAACAAAGTGTGGCTGGCGGGAAACGTTTTTATCCGGGCGCTCTTGCAAAACGATGTTGCCCTGGTACAGGCGGCACGCGATACGATTGCCTCTGAAATCGTTACCGGCCGCGCAGAAGGTATCCAGGACGACTGGAGCTTCCACCAGCACGGCCCGCAGCAACAATTCGGCAACTACGGGGCGGCTTATATTTCGACTATGGCCACGTGGAGCACGGTATTTTCGGGTACGAAGCTCGCATTCGGCCGGCAACAGCTCGACATCCTTTACGCACTGCTTACGCAAGGGTACCGCCGCATTTGTTGGAAAGGAAACCTGGACGTGAATGTGCTGGGACGCCAGTTCTTCCATAACGTACAGCATCACAAGGCGCTTACCCTGGCGTTTACGGCCTTAGATTTATCCCGGGCCGACCCGGCGCATCGAAGCGAATACACCGATATGACTGCCGAGAATTTTTTCCCGGATATGGACTTTACTCCGTTAACCGGATTGTATCATTTCCGCAAATCAGACCTTACCAATTACCGCACTCTTCGCTGGATGGGCTCCGTAAAGATGGCTTCGACCCGGGTTATCGGGGGCGAAAGCGGCAACGGCGACAACATGCAAGGCTATTACTTAGCCGACGGGGCGGCTTATACCTATGTAGACGGAACCGAGTATACGAATATTTATCCTTGCTGGGACTGGCGGAAAATACCCGGCATCACGTCGTACGACACCCTCGCCCCGCTACCTGTGCTCCAATGGGGCAGTTATAAAAACAACAGCGCTTTTGCCGGGAACGTATCCGACGGAACGGAAGGCCTGACGGCTATGGTACTCGACCGCGAAGGGGTGAAAGCGCATAAGGCATGGATATTCACGCCCGGGTACATGCTGTGCCTGGGAAGCGCCGTATCGTCCGACAGCAGTTGCGCGCTGGCTACTTCAATCGACCAACGGCTGAAACGAAACGAGTTGCTGGTGTTGGAAAACGATAGTTGGACTCCGGTAACCGGTACGCAACACATGGCCGTAACCGGCCTTCCGGTCCGCTTCTTCCACGAAAACACCGGTTACATCGTGCTGCAACCGGCGCAGTGTGTGGCTTTTTCCGGCTCACGTACGGGTAACTGGCACGATGTAATGGAAATGTATCCTTCGCAGCCCGTAAGCCAGGAGGTGGTGTCGCTTTACCTCGAGCATGGCAGCCGGCCCCGGAACGGGCAGTACGGCTATTTGGTTTTGCCGGCCGGAACGGCTTCGGAGGTAAAGGATTTCCCGGTATCGTCGGTGCGTATCCTCCTGAACGAGCCGGCCGTACAGGCAGTTTCCACCGGAAACGGCAAAGCATTTTTCGTTGCCGTATATTCGGCCGGTACGGAAGTAAAGCTGTCGGATGCACTTCACTTATCGGCGCTTACCCCCGGATTGTATCTCATCAGGCAGGAGGCCGGAAAGTGGAAGCTCGCCGTATCCGACCCGACTCAACAGCTTTCTGCCGTTTCTTTCAAGGTGAATAAACGCGCATACATGCTCGACTTGCCTGACGGTACGCACAAAGGAGGCACGGCGAAGGTAACGCTTTAAGTCGCGCCGCTCTCCCGTTTAAGGAAAGACGTTGGTACCGGGAGAAGGATTTTTCGCTTGTTAATAGTCTGTCCAGCCACCGTCGGTTGCAATGATAGAACCGGTAATGGCCGAAGCCTCGTCGGAAATCAGGTACAGCATGTTGGATGCTTGTTCCCACGGAAAAGAACCTCTGTGCTGGGAATCGCAATAAGCCATCAGGCTCATGGTTTTGATTTTTCCCATGCCGAAGCCGTGGCCTGCTTTTTCTTGTGCTTCCACGAACCGGTAGGCGGCAGTTACCATAGGCGTATAGGTTTGTGCCATATTAACGGAATTAATCCGTATCCCGTAGGGTGCATAGTCGATGGCCGCGCTTCTTACCAAACCGTTTATGGCATGTTTGCTCGAAACATAAGCCGGATTTCCGGCCAATCCTGTCATCCCGGCAATCGAAGCCACTACCACGATAGCGCCGCCGTTTCCCTGGTTTACCAGTTGGGTCAGAACGGCGCGCATAGATTTGAATGTACCGGTTGCATTGGTGGCGAATACTTTTTCCCAGTATTCGTCGGTAGCCTCGGTAACAATGGCTGGCATTAGTTTCCGTTGCTCTTCGTCGTACTTGAAAGGGGTGCCCGAGTATAATCCATCCATTACGCCGGCGTTCAGGATGGCATAGTCCAGCTTGCCGTATTTCTTCACCGTTTCGCTTACCGCGCGCCGGCAATCGGCGTCTTCCTGGATATTGCCGTATACAAATAAAGCGTTGCCGCCGATAAGGTTAATCGAGTCGGCCGTGTGTTGTCCTTCTTCCCGGAGCCAATCCATAATTACTACGTTCGCTCCTTCTTTCGCAGCCCGTACAGCGGCGTATTTCCCCATGCCGCGGGCCGCCCCGGTAATCAGGATAGTTTTTCCGTCGAACCGGTGCGGAATATAATAATCTTCGGCCAATCGGTTTACATCATGGCGCTTGGAGTTTTCGATAGGCGCTCCCGTTTCTTGTGCCGTTAAAGTGAACAGGGAGAAACAAAAAACGATTCCTGCTAACGCAATTATTTTACTCATAGCTATTTGTATTGGTTTGTTATAAACAAAACAAAGGGCGGATTTTTTTGTTTAATCCTTTTCCGGATGTATGGATTTGAAAACAGATTCGCTGAAAGCAGGCATTACTCGAACCGAACCGGGAAGAAATTGAAATTTTTCAATTTTCCGTTTTTTTCCCTTATCTTTACCGGAGAATAAAAATCGACCGCGATTATGGAAAAACCGCTTGTAATAACCCGGCTGGAGGAACGTTACGGCATTCGGCTCGAAGCCTATACTCCGGATGACCTTTGTTTCCATGTAGGGAATCTTTTATCTAACAAATCTCGAAACGTGTATAGTGTCAATGCCCGGAACGAGGTTACCCATCTCGCTATTAACGGCGCCTCCATCGAGCAATTAGACTATATAAACGACTTAACCACGTTGGAATACCTCAATTTATCGCAGAATAAAATTTCATTAATTAACGGATTGGATAAGTTAACGCGCCTCCGGCACCTTAATTT
>JAJBTJ010000007.1 GCA_020860905.1 Parabacteroides sp.
ATATGTAATATTCGATGCCGTACCTAACAATGTACTTTATGGGATAGACGATAGGCTTTATTTTATTGACACACAAATAAGAACCAGAACAAAAGAAATATAAACTTCTCAGGAACTGTAAAATAAACTGCGTCTGGCTCTATTCTTCTCGCAAACAAACCATGCGCAGAGGCATCGAAATACCGAGGTATTTCGTTGTCTCTGCGTTCAGATTCGCTGTTAAACCTTAACACCGGATTTCTTTCATTCTTCATCCGTATCCGGGCAATACGCTATTACATTCTCTTTCGCGCCTCCGGCCGTATTATTTATCCTTTCCAAAAAGAAAGCCGAAGGCTTGAATTTAACCGAAGTACGCGGTTCGAGCAGGTACGGTTTGCCGTTCTGCAGATTCCGGGCCATCCGGCTGCTTTGCGGCCATACCCGGAAAGCGCCGAACTTTATCAATTCGATTTCGTCTTGTACGGCTATCCGTTCGATAACCACATCCATAAAAGCCTCTAAAAATGCTTTCGCCTGTACCTTGCGGCAGTGCTGTTTGGCGGCAAGCGCCGCAATCAATTCTTTCTTGTTCATAATAACAAACTAATTATATTTTAAATAACGGTTAGTTACGGGGAGCTTGCTCCCCTGTTGTATTTTTTACCCACTCATATATTTTATAGGCCTTGTTCAATTCCGGATACTGTGCCTGCGGAACATACAAGGTAAGGCCGCAACTGGTACGTACCGGCCGGCTCGAAAGCGGCGCGAAATAAGTAAACGCCGGAGTAGCCGCCCGGTAACGAACCGTTTCGTCTAATTGTGCACGGATAGCGGCATACTGCTCCGTACCGGCTGCCCGGCCGATGTAATCTGCAAAATCGAAATACAACCGGATAGGATAACTGTTGAACTGTTGCACGGCATTCAAGTCGACAGGTTTACCCGACTGTATCACCGGCGCCGTAAGAGACGCCAGTTTATCTAATCCGGCCGTAGCGATTACGCTGATAGTAGCCGAACGGTTTAAGCCGGTTTCGGCATCCGTCGTTTCGAAAAAGGCGCGTGCAAACCGGATTAAACCGGCTTCCCGGCCGGCAGGACAGGCAAACAAATCGGCCAGATGCGTACTGTACACCGGCAGGAAACCCGGACTAAGTATCTCGGTAGACGAAGCCACGATATACTTCGTTTTTCGCCGGAGCTCATACGCTACCTCCACCCCACTCATCAAACACGCTTCGAAAATGATATACTCCAGCTTCCCGTCGGGAATAACCGCCGCAAAATCCGGAACGGGCATGCTACTCTTGCCGTCTTGAACAATGGTTCGCGTAAGCCGGTCGTTATCGGTAAGCCAACCCGTACCGTGGCTGAAAAGCAACAGTCCGTACGAATGCGCCGGAAACTGCAAAAACGCATCGTCGAATACTTGTGCAAACACTTCCGGCGAAGCGGAATCATGTTCCGGATACGTTTTTACCGGCACCGTGTACGCTCCTGTATCCGACGCTATGGCCCTTAACAATACCGGCGTACGTTGTTCGTCTTTTGTATCCTGGTAAATCAAAAGGTTGTTCGCCTTATCATTCCATCCGGCCAACAAAGAATCGGTTTTCAACCGCACCTCGGCGCTCAGGTTATTGTCGCCGGCCAGATATACCAGCAACGTATGCTGCGCCAACGCCGGTTCTACTATCTCTTCCGACGAGCAGGATACCAAAAGAAGCCACCCGAAAAACAAAACCCGTTTCATATATATATCATTTTCCTATTTTTTACCCCATTACATCCGGCGGAATTCCGCTTATCCCCTATTAATTGAAAACCGGCTGGATATATTCTTTTCGCAACACGAATCGCTCGTACCGGTTCTCGAACCAGCCGTACCGATAAATAGCCGAAAGGCTGCCGAAAAACTTCCGGCGTAACTGCAAGCTTTTATAATGCCGCATAATCCCCACATACGAATTAATCGAATCCCTCAACTGCCTTACCGTTTCAATCGACGGCGTTTCGCTCATCCTCGCCAGCCGCCGCTCCCACTCTCCTATTTCACGCTTGAAATTGGTTTTAAAGCGGGTATGCACATACCGGCGGAACGGTTTCACCACTGCTCCGAGGAACACTACCCCGTGCTGGTAAGGCTGCAACACGATTTTATTGGGATGCAGGGTAATGCGAAGTTCCTTTTGCAAGTACTCGCGTATCAGCGGCACCATCTTCAACAACACGTCTTTACGCTCGTGTACCAGGAAAAAATCATCTACATACCTTCCGTAATGTTTCACTCCGAGCGTACGCTTTACGTAATGGTCGAAATCCGACAAATACACGTTGCTGAAAAGCTGCGACGTGAGGTTTCCGATAGGAAGCCCGCAATCGGGCGGCGAATGGAAAAGGCTTTTCGAAGGCGGAAGCCCCTCCCACTCCTGCATCGTGCCTTTCCGGATGCAGTTTTCGGTGGGATTATTGAAAATAATGAGCGGTAACAGGTACGATACGATTTCGTACTGTTCCGAATCTTCCCAGATACTATCTTAAAAAGCAATGCTTAGAGCATGTTCTTTTTGTTAATTATA
>JAJBTJ010000003.1 GCA_020860905.1 Parabacteroides sp.
AACCTACGCTGTACGAACTGGGCATCCTGGGCGGCATCGTGGTGCTGCGTACCATCCTCTCTATTTTCCTGAACCGGGAAATTAAAGAGTTGGAGACGGGAGAAAATGCAAATAAATAAGCGAATCCTTTATAGAAGCGAACTTATTTTTCCGCCCGCTTGTTGTGTATTATAGAACCATTTTAAAACCGAAAACGACATGAGCAGATATATAGAAGTAACCAGTCTGGGCGAAAAATACCAGGTAAACCTGGAATATGTTTCTCTAATCCAGTCTACCGACGGAGGAAAGAGTTGTACGATTTACGTAACAGGTTATCCTAATCCGTTGATGCTCGATGCGAGCTACGAAGAAGCCATTCAATTGATAATAAGGTAAACTTCTTTCCGCAGAATAGCCGGGAGTGGTAAAAATTCTTTACATTTGTCGCCGGTAAAACATACAGGAAAGAAAAAATGAGTTTCCGCGTCAGCAAACGTACCCTGTTTTTTATTGCCGGAGCCGTCTGGCTGGTGGCAGGACTCAATATCCTGCGCATCGGAATCGTTACGTGGCAAAGCGATTCGCACGACTGGCTGTTCAAGGCCGGCGAAGCCACTATCGTTTTCCTGCTGTTCTTTATTTTCGTATTCCTGAAACTATTTAATAAACCTCCCACCCGCATTTCACGGAAACCAAAGGAAAAAACCTGTCCTTTTTCATTTTTCGACAAAAAAGGATGGATTATTATGATTTTCATGGTAAAGTTGGGTATAACGATACGTAAATTCCATTGGTTGCCCAATTCGTTTATATACGTTTTATATACCGGCTTGTCGTCGGCGCTGATTATAACCGGCTTTTTGTTTTTGCGCCGGGGCTGGAAAGAACAATCAGGCCGGGCGGAGCCGGGCCCAAATAAATAAGCCGGCAGGTAAGCTACCGGAAACGAACCGGTATCGCTTTGCCGCATAGCCGGCCGGTAAATATACAGTATTCGAGCTTTATACCAATTGAACGAAGTAAGCATGAACAGAACCGCAATCTTGGAAGAAATACAGAAAAATGTAAAGCGTCTTTCCGATACCGGCAATCCGGATTACCGGTATATTCCGTTGCATCCCAACCCATCGCCTTCGGTAGACCGGTTGAAACGGATGATGAACCTGCTGCGTACGATTATTTTTCCCGGGTTCTTCGGCCCGGAACAAGAAGCCCATCCGTATTCCGTACACTATTACATGGGAGTATACCTGGAGCAGTTATACGATTTGTTGCAAGAGCAGATTTACCACGGCTTGTGTTTCGAAACGGAAACGTGCGAGGGCGGCAAGGAAACAGCCTCCGATATCGCCGTGGCTTTTATCAATGAAATCCCGCGAATCAAACAGTTGCTTTCCACGGATGTGAAAGCCCTGTCAGACGGCGACCCGGCAGCCAAGAGCCTGAGCGAGATTATATTTTGTTACCCGTCGTTGCAGGCTTTGTTACACCACCGCGTAGCGCATGCCCTGCTTAACCTGGGCGTACCGGTTATCCCCCGCATAATTTCGGAAATGGCCCACTCGGCTACCGGAATCGACATCCACCCGGGCGCGCAAATCGGCGAATATTTCGCCATCGACCACGGAACCGGCGTAGTAATCGGGCAAACTACGATTATCGGAAACCACGTGCAACTCTACCAGGGCGTAACCTTGGGCGCAAAAAGTTTTACGCTCGACGAGCAAGGCTTGCCGCTGGATGTTCCGCGGCACCCGATTCTCGAAGACTATGTAACGGTATATTCGAACGCCTCGATTCTGGGGCGCATCACCATCGGGCGCGGCTCGGTTATCGGCGGTAATATCTGGCTTACCTATAGCGTGCCTCCCGGCTCGAAGGTGGTGCAGGGGGGAGCTTCCCTTTCTCCGGAAAGGAACGGGTAAACTTACCGGGACAGACGTTACAGGCGGCATGCGGCCGGTTCCGCGTTCAGCCGGTTTATCAGTTTCCTTACCTGTTTTTTCAACGAGGGAATACAGTCGGCGATTTCCGGCGAGAGCTGTATTTTCACCTCGTTTATATTCTTTACCGAAACGGTAAACAAGTAAATATCCGGTAGCTTATCGGTAAGCGCCATCACGGTAATCATATCCTGCAAGCCGATTTCGTGTGCACTTATCAACGGCGGAAAGTCGAGCGCCCGGCGCGGGCGCAGCAACCGGATGGTACCCGGCGCCTCGTCGTCGAGCGTAGCATCCAGCATCACCAGGGTATCGTATTCCTGCAAGTCGCCGGTGAGGTGGATGCCGCCCGTACCGCCGTCGAGCAAATCGACGTTGGCCGGCCAGGTTTCTTTTTCCAACGCATACAAGGCGTGTACGCCTACTCCCTCGTCCGACAGCAGTACGTTGCCTACTCCTAAAATCAATATCTTATTCATCCTTCGCCCGGTTCAGTTCCTCTTGTTCTACCTTCCGAATCAATTTGCGCCGTTGCTTATTGAAAATCCCGATTTCCCGGTTTTCTTCCCGCTCGGCCACTTCTTCCTCGATAAACTTCCATCCCCCGATAATCGACGAGGTAACGCCCCGCCGCTCGATGTAGTCGTGGTAAAAAACCAGGTAGATGTGTACCATGGTAAAAAGAATGAAAAACCACATCAGGAAATGATGTATTTCGCGCGTTACCATATCGCCCCCCAGCAAAGGCACTATCCAGGCGAACAGTTGCGGGAAAACGGCCTGGCTCATCTTGGCATACAACCCGAAACCAGTAAAACATTGTACTAAAAAAGCCAGGAACATAGAGAAATAAATCACGTTGGCCAGCGCGTTGTGTCCGATCGACTCGATAGCATGGTTGTTCACCTGCAACACATCCACCTGGATAACCTGCCAGATTTCGCGCCACTGCGCTTTTTTCAACGGGATATAATTATACCACCGGCTGAACGTATTCCCTACGAAACCCCAGTACAGGCGGAAAACGAAGTTGAAAAAAAACACGAATGCCGTTACGAAGTGGATGAAACGAGCTACTCCGAACCAGTAATTGAAATAGGCTTCGCCCGAAATAACGAAAGCCGGCGGGTCGGCGATAATAAACCCCGTGATACACAGTACCAGGATGCACGCCGCATTAATCCAATGGTAAAACCGTACCGGCAATTCCCATACATATACCTCCCTGAGGTGAGTTTTCCTGCTTTTCATAACGCTTCCGGTTTAAAAAGTATCTATCTGGTGTACGTAGCTGCCTTTTTCGTCGTACAGATGCACGGCACAAGCCAGGCACGGGTCGAACGAATGTACGGTACGCAGTATCTCCAGCGGCTGGTTGGCCAACGCTACCGGCGTTCCGCGCAACGACGATTCGTAAGGCGAAAGCTGTCCTTGCACGTCGCGCGGCGAGCCGTTCCAGGTAGTAGGCACCACCATCTGGTAATTTTTTATCTTTTTATTCTCGATTACGGCAAAGTGGGAGAGGGAGCCGCGAGACGCTTCGGCCAATCCCATGCCGCGGGCTTTGTCGGGCCACGACGACGGTTTCCACTTTTCGTTGTTCATCATCCGCGAGTCGCCGTTCTTTACGTTTTGTACCAAGCGGTTGAAGAACTCCACCGCCCAGTCGGCTACTAATTTCGCTTCCAGTCCGCGCGCCAGGGTGCGCCCTAACGTGGAGTAATACGCCTCTATCGGCAACCCGAGCTCTTTCATCGCCTGTTCCATGCTTTCCTTCTGAGGTTCTTTGCCCCAGGCATACGCTACCAGCATCCGTGCCAGCGGCCCCACTTCCATCGGATACCCTTTCCATCGGGGCGTTTTAATCCAACTGTATTTATCGTTTACGTTCAGGAATTTATAAGGGGGCTTGGGTCCCGTATAATCCAGGATAGTTTCGCCTTCGTACGGATGGAGGCCTGCTTCGTTGCCTTGCGTATATTTATACCAGGAGTGGAAAATGTATTCCTTCACCTCTTCCGGCGACTTCGCATCCATCGGGTGTACGTGCGACAAGTCGCGGTCGAGGATGATGCCCCGCGGCATCTTGTACGATTCGATGGTATCGTATTCGTACATCGGCATATCGCCGTAAGCGAAATAATTGCGTACCCCGCCCCCTAAGCCGGCCCAGTCTTTGTATACTTTGAATACCATCATCAAATCGCGTACATACACCTGCGTAATAAAGGTCTGCGCTTCCTTGAGCCGTTCGCCCACGAACGCCAGCCGTTCGTCGTTAATCGCATTCGCTTCGTTGATGTCGATGCTGCACGGCATACCGCCCACCACGAAATTGGGGTGCGGGTTTTTTCCGCCGAAAATAGTTTGCACTTTCACGATTTCGCGTTGCCACCGCAAGGCTTCGAGGTAATGGGCAATCACCACTAAGTTCATTTCGGGCGTAAGCTTGTAAGCCGGATGCCCCCAGTAGGCATTGGCGAAAAGCCCTAACTGCCCGCTGCCTACCAGTTTCTTTATCTTATCCTGTATTTCCTTGAAATAACCCGTCGACGACATCGGCCACGGCGAGTTGGCGCGTGCCAGTGCCGACGCTTCGGCCGGGTCGGCTTTCAAGGCCGATACCACGTCTACCCAGTCGAGCGAGTGCAGGTGGTAAAAATGTACCACATGGTCGTGCATGAAAAGAACCGCCTGCATGATGTTGCGCACCAACTGCGCATTCGGCGGAATAACGATACCCAGCGCATCTTCCACCGCCCGTACCGAGGCGAGCGAGTGAATCGAGGTGCATACGCCGCACACCCGTTCCACGAACGCCCATACGTCGCGCGGGTCGCGGTTCTTTACGATATTCTCGATTCCGCGCACGCAGGTGCCGGAACTGTACGCGTCTTTGATGATACCGTTTTCTACTTCGACCTCTATCCGGAGGTGTCCTTTGATTCGGGTAATAGGGTCAACCACTATACGTTCAGCCATAGTTATTCTTTATTTGTGGGATACGGATTTATCCGGTCGGGGTCGGGAATATCTTCCAGCGGCCCTTCCTCCGGTTCAGCTTCTATATTTTCAATCAGTTTTTTCTTGCGGATATTGGTAGATACGGCGTGCGCCGTGATACCCGCTGCCGTAACCAGGCCGAGCCCGAGGCCGATTTGGTCGGCGGTCGCCTCGATGCCGAATCCGTGTACGTCGGGAAGCCGTTGGTAGAACGGCCCGTTATCCCAGAAACCCGCTTCGGAACAGCCCAGGCAAGGATGTCCCGACTGGATGGGATAACTGGTACCCTCGTTCCAGCGGATAATGCCGCACGAATTGTACGTGCTGGGCCCACGGCACCCGATTTTATACAGGCAGTATCCGTGCTTGGCGTTTTCGTCGTCGAATGCTTCCACGAACAAACCGGCATCGAAATTGGCGCGCCGGTAACAGGTATCGTGCACCCGCCTCGAGTAAAAAGCCAGCGGCCGGCCGAGCGCATCGAGCTGCGGAATCCGGTCGAATGTAAGCAGGTACACCACCACGCCGGCCATCACGTCCGGTATGGGCGGGCAACCCTGTACATTGATAACCGGTTTGTCTTTAATCAGCTTGTGTATCGGTTTCGTACCGGTAGGATTCGGATTGGCGGCCTGTACGCAGCCGGCTGATGCACAGTTTCCCCAGGCGATAATCGCCTGGCAGCCGGCCGCCGTTTCATTCAGGATGTCGAGCGCCGTTTCGCCTCCGATGCAACAATAGCCCGGATTGCCCATCGGCACCGAGCCTTCCACCATGAGCAAGTATTCGCCGGGATATTTCCGCATGGTATCCAGGCGGCATTCTTCGGCCTGGTGCCCGGCGGCCGCCATCAGCGTTTCGTCGTAGTCCAGCGAAATCTGCTCGAAAAGAATGGTTACGATATCGGGATGATAGAGCCGCAGGAACGACTCGCTGCAACAAGTGCACTCCTGGAAGTGCAGCCAGATAACCGGGAGCCGCGGTTTGGTTTCCAACGCATTGACCACCTGGGCTACTCCCGAGGCTTCGAGGCCGAGCATGGCAGCCATCGAAGTGCAGAATTTAAGGAAATCGCGGCGTGAAATTCCTTTTTCACGGCAGGCTTCGTAAACGGTTTTTCTTTTTTCTCCCATCGTTTCAGTACGTATAAAGAGGTTGTAAGATGTTCGGTTCGGCTAAAACGTCGTGCCGCTTTCCGGAAAAGCGGGGTGCGTAGTAGTTGAATGTCTTTTGTTTTAAACCGTTTTCCCGTCCGGATTGTTTAACCCGGTTTACCGGATACCGGTGCCTGCCGGCATCGAAGTGGAATAATCCGGCTTTTCCCTTATCTGCCGGTTCTTTTCCGGTTTTCCCGTTTACAAAAAATGATTTCCTGCTATAAAAAACATCGTCCGACCTGGGTGGTTCACCCGTCCGACCTTGGGCGACCACTCGTCTGACCCGGGTCGGACGAGTGGAACACCCGGGTCAGACGATATTTCCCTTGCATGGAAAAGTAATCTTTTTGCTGTCGTCGTGCTGAAAAAAAGGTGTGCGAACCATTCAGGCAAACGTATATCGGAATGCGTGCGCGTTACGGTGGGAGCGAAGCCTGTACATGCCGGACATTTTCGTACGGAAGGGAGCGGTTCCTTTACCGGTAAAACCGGGAAAGCGTCGTGCCGGTAGGTTCGCTTTATCCGGACAAAGCCGGATATAAGTAAGGAGTAACCCGGGCGGCGGAAAAGACAGGGTGGCCGGTTTTATTCTTTTCCCGGCGAAAGTTCATCCGGTTCGCCGGCCAGCATTTCCAGCAGGCGCAAGGTTTCGGCCGCTTCTTGCTCGTCGATAACCGAAATGGCCATGCCCGCGTGTACCAGTACGTAATCGCCGGGGGACGCATCGATCCACTGGATGCAAACTTGCCGTACGATACCGCCGAAGTCGATACGGGCCGTCTTTATTTCGGGAAAAGAATCGTCGATGGAAATGATTTTTCCGGGTATTGCCAGGCACATAAGTTGCGTATTGGTTTATCTTTTAACAGGCTTCCCGGCGGATTTGTTCTTGAAACGAGCGGCAGAAGAGGATGGGCGAAGGCGAAAAGCCCGGAGTTCGCCCCGGAAAGGGCGGGAATAAAAGGGAGGGAGCAAGTGGAAAAAACGGAAATTCAAACACAAAGACACGGAGGTGCAACGTTTCAATGGCCGGTAGATTAGCCGCTTTGCACCTCCGTGTCTTCGTATCCGGTTCACTTATCAGTAGGCGTCGGAAATGCTTTGCGCCTTTAGCTGGGCGGTAAACGTTTTTTCGTCCAGCGGCGTGGTTACGTGTACTGTTTTCGTTTCTCCCGGCAATAAATCGAAATAATTATCCGAGAAGAAATTGTCGATTCCGTTAACCGACAGGAACACGCCGCGCGCGTATACGTCCGACGAAAGAGTGACGTCGAAACCGTCGCCGGCCGCTGTTGCTTTCGTAACGATGGCGGCTTTCGGGAAATCGATTTCCTTGTACCGCGTTAAGAAATAGTTATTTTCCACAACCGGCTCGCCGGCAGGATAAAAGCGGGCGTTCACCACCACTTCGGCTGGCTTTTTACCATTCAGCACATCGGCTACGGCAACCGCGTATTGCTTTTTGCTGGTATTGGCGGGCGCCGTGATGTTTTTGGCAGCTTCGAACAGCACGTTTCCTTTCAAATCCATCACCCGGATGTCGAGTTTGCCCTTGGTGGCTTTCAACCGGTCGGATATGATAAAGATATTCAACGTATTATCTTGTACTATAGGCGATACCAGCAAATCGGCGAACGCTTTCTTCGAAAAGTAATGTTGCGCTTTCCAGCGGCCGTAATAGTCGCGGCTCGACCACGAAGCCACCGGCCAGCAATCGTTATGCTGCCAGAATAACGTACCCATGCAATAAGGCATATCCCGGCGGTGCGCTTCGATAGCGGTTTTGATAGCGTCGCCTTGTAACAGTTGCCCCATATACAACAGGTTCGGGAAATCCTTGGGTTTGCGGTACTCGTTCAGCAAGTACCATTCTATCAATCCGTTGGCGTGGCTGCCTCCGCGCTGGTGCGCCATCATCACGTCCGAGTAGATGTCGTGGTCGCGTTCGTCGGGCGCATACTGCAATACCGACTGGTATTCGGGGAACGACTGGAAACCGTATTCCGAGAAAAACCGGGCGCGCACTATGTTGTAATTCGCAATCGAATCTTTGGCGTGCCATACACCCCAGTAATGACCGTCGCCGTTCGGATTCCAATTGGGCAGTCCCGATTCGCATTTGGCTTCCGGGTCGCCTCCGTACGGCGAAGAAGGCCAGTAAAAGGCCGTGGGGTCGTTCTGTTCCACCGCTTCGGCCAGTACGTGATGGAACAGGTCTTTTTGCATCGCCCGGATTTCGTCGGCGTATCCCTGTTCCGTATATTTCCGCTTCCAGCCCCAGTTGAACCAGGCCGTGTGGCATTCGTTGTTGCCGCACCAGATGGCGATACAGGGATGGTTGCGCAGCCGTTGCACGTTCTCGGCCGCTTCGTGCCGGATGTTGTCCATCAACTCGCCTTCGGCCGGATACGTGTTGCAGGCGAACATGAAATCCTGCCATACCAGGATACCGTACTTATCGCACAAGTCGTAAAAAATATCGTTCTCGTACGTGCCGCCGCCCCAGATACGCAGCATATTCATGTTTACGTTTACGGCGTCGAGAATGGTTTTTTCGTATTTTTCGTCCGTTACCCGGGGGAGGAAATTATCCGAGGGGATGTAATTGGCTCCTTTCATAAACACCGGTACGCCGTTCAGTTCGAAGTAGAACGTATGGCCGGCTTCATCGGGTTTGTTGATTACTTTAATCGAGCGAAGGCCGAGGTTCGTTTCGTTTACGTCGGCTGTGCGGCCGTTGAAGGCGATTTCCGCTGTGAAAGGGTAGAGGTGAGGCTCGCCCAGTCCGTTCGTCCACCACAGTTTCGGGTTCGTAACCGTGAGCCCGGTTTCAATCAGATTCATCCCTTTGTGCACCGGAGCCTGCTTTTTCCACGTTTTTTTAACATCCGGCGTGCTTACGGTAAGCGTTACTTCGCCGGCTTTGTCGGCCAGTACGGCCGCTTGCACGGTAATTTCCGCTTTTTTGCGCGTTACGTTGTCTTGCCGGTAAAATACGTTGGCGAGGCGGGCGTCGTTCCATCCTTCCAGGTATACAGGGCGCCAGATGCCGCTGGTAACTAAGCGGGGCCCCCAGTCCCAGCCGTAATGGTAGCCGGCTTTCCGGGCGAACACGCTCACCTTTTTATCGAACATCCCGCCGTTTTCGCTCTGGTCATTCCCGGCTTCGTGCTGGTAAGGCAGTGCTTCCCACTTCGGCATATCCACTTTGAGGGGCGAATGGAAATAGATGCGCAGTTCGTTGCCGTCTTGTTTCAGCAGCGGCTTTACATCAGTTGTCCATTCGCGGAACATATTGTTCGCTTTCAGGATAAGCGAGTCGTTGAGGTATACGTCGGCATACGTATCCAATCCCTTGAAATGTAGCTGGATATTGTCTTTTCCGAACAGGTCGGCCGGGATGCGGAGCGTTGTTTTGTATTCCCAGTCTTCTTTGTCGACCCATTGCACGCCGCGTTCGTTGAGGCGGAAAAACGGGTCGTCGATGATGCCGTTGGCCATCAGGTCGGTGTGTACTACTCCCGGTACGGTGGCCGGATACCAGTTATTTCCACGTACTTGCTTGAAGGTCCAGCCTTCGTTAATCTCCTTTGTGATTACTCCGGAGGCAAAACAAGGTAGAGTGTATATCATACCGAGTACTGCTAATAGTGTAATACTTAATTTGTGCGTCATAAACGAAATAATTTAAGATATAGCATTTTATTTCGAAAGATTTTCCCGGTTCCGCCGGTTGAAGATGTCTTTTCCTTCGGGCGTATACAGAAAAGCCAGCCGGTCGGCGTATGCCTTTTCTATTTTTCCCCTTACCATTTTCATCGTGCTGTTTATCATCTGGTTCTGTTCGGTAAAAGGCTCGGCCAGTACGGCAAATGTGGCAGGAAGCCAGCGCTCCGGGAAAAGCCTGCCCAGCGGGCCGTTCGCCTTGAAGCGGTCGAGTTGCTCCCGGAGGATGCGGAGCGCTTCGGTTTGCCCGGCCTCCGTATCCGGCGCGAGCCCGAAGGCGTCCAGTTTCTTCTTCAACCGCTCCCGGTTGGGAACGATTAAGGCTACGGTGTAGGGGTGCTGGTTGTTGTACAGCATAACCTGGTCGATGCACGAGGCATGTTCGGTAATGGCTTCTTCTATTTCTTCGGGACTGTATTTTTCTCCGTCGCTTCCGATAAGCAGGCTTTTGAAACGACCCGAAACGTACAGCAGCCCGTCGTCGCCTATATGCCCTAAGTCGCCGGTATAAAGCCAGCCGTCTCTAACGGCTTGCGCTGTGGCCGCCGGGTTTTTCCAGTAGCCGGCCATCACATTCTCGCCGCGGATAACGATTTCGCCTTTTTTGCCTTTGGGCAATTCGTATCCTTCTGCGTCGCAGATTTTCAGCTCGAGCGGGCTTACCAACGCTCCCGACGAGCCGAAGGTATGTTTTTTCGGGCCGTTCGACGAGATAACCGGGGTGGCTTCGCTCAATCCGTATCCCTGGTACATGGGAATGCCCAGCGCTTAGTAGAATTTCTGCAAATCTTTATCCAGCAAAGCGCCGCCGCCGATAAAGAACTTCAGTTCCCCTCCGAAGTTTTCGCGTATTCTGGAAAACAGGATTTTATCGGACAACCAGACGAGCGGTGCGAGCCATATGCGCCATCCGCGCCCTTTGTTGCTACCGTCGGCATTATAAGTTTCGGCAATCCGGAGCGCCGTACGGAACAGCCGTACCGTGTTTTTACCTTTCGCCCGGATGCCTTGCTCGATGTTTTTCTTGAAGTTTTTGGCCAGGGCCGGTACGCTGAGTATCAGGTGCGGTTTCACTTCCCGGATGTTGAGCGGGATGTTTTTCAGTGTTTCCAGCGGGGTGCGCCCTACTTGTACGGTGGCTACCGACGCGCCTTTCGACATGAAGATATAGAAGCCTACCACATGGGCGAAGCAATGGTCGAGGGGCAATATAACCAACGTGCGCCAGGTGTGGTCTATATCGACCAGGGTAAGCGATTGTTCTACGTTGGCCGTATAGTTGCGGTGGGTGAGGATTACGCCTTTCGGGTCGGCCGTAGTGCCGGAGGTATAGGTGATGGTGGCGTAATCGTCGTTCCGGATGCTGCGGGCCGTTTGCAAGAACTCGTCGAGGGTATGGGTGCGGAGGTATTCGGCGCCCGACCGTTGCACTTCGGTTAACGGAATTTCTTTTTCCCCGTATTCCGGCTGTTCGTCGAACACGATTACTTTTTTTACTTGCGGAAGTTTGTCGATAATCCGGCGTATCTTTTTCAGTTGGGTGCCCGATACCAGGATATACCGGGTATCCGAGTGCTGTAACCGGAACGACAGGTCGTTGCTTTCTTCCAGCTTAACGGAAAGCGGTACGTTTACTGCGCCGGCATAGAATAAGGCCAGTTCGCCGATAATCCAGGCGTTGCGGCCTTCCGACAGCAGGGCGATGCAATCGCCTTTCTTTACGCCCAGCGCTTGCAGGCCCGCTCCCAGCACATATACCTGTTCTTTTACTTCGGAATAAGTAGCGGGCACGAAGCTGCCGTCCGTTTTTTCCAGCAGGAACGTATTGTCCGGGTAAAGGGCTACCGATGTTTCGAATAAATCGACCAGCGTTTTTTTCATGCGTGTCCGGTTTATCGGGTTAAAGCCTCGTTTCGTCCGTGCCGGCCGGTTCGTCCCGTTTTACCAGCAGTACTACGTTTTCCACATGATGTGTGTGGGGAAACATGTCTACCGGTTGCACCTTTTTTACCGCATAATTGCCGGCGAGCAGGCTCAGGTCGCGCGCCTGGGTGGCCGGGTTGCAGCTTACGTACACGATTCTTCCGGGGGCGGCCGAAAGGATGGTTTTGATTACGTCGTCATGCATGCCTGCGCGGGGCGGGTCGGTGATAATCACGTCGGGACGTCCGTGTACAGCGATAAACTCTTCCGTCAGGATGTCTTTCATATCCCCGGCGAAAAACAGGGTGTTCCCGATGCCGTTCAGGGCGGCATTTACTTTGGCGTCGTCGATAGCCTCGGGTACGTATTCGATGCCCACTACCTTCTGTGCCGAACGGGAAATGAAATTGGCAATCGTTCCCGTGCCGGTGTACAGGTCGTATACCAGCTCTTTTCCGGTGAGCCCGGCGAAATCGCGGGCTACTTTATATAAGGTATAGGCTTGCTCGCTGTTGATTTGGTAAAACGATTTGGGGCCTACCTTGAACCGGAGCCCTTCCATTTCTTCGATGATATGGTCTTTGCCGCGATATACCTTCACCTCCTGGTCGGTAATCGTGTCGTTGCATTTTTCGTTGATGATGTATAATAGGGAGGTGATTTCCGGAAATTGCGCGGCGATATGCGCGAGCAAGGCTTCGCGCCGCTCTTGGTCGTCGCGGAAAAAAACGACGATAAGCATCGTTTCGCCCGTGGATGCCGTCCGGATAATGATATTCCGCATCAAACCCGCCTGGTTCCGGAGGTCGAAAAACTCATATCCCTCGTGGGCCAGGCAATATTCTTTGATACAGGTGCGGATACGGTTCGAAATATCGTCCTGGAGCCAGCATTTGTTTATGTCGAGTACTTTGTCGAACATGCCCGGAATATGGAATCCCAGCGCATCCATGCAGTCGAAAGAAGCGCCCGAAGCCACTTCTTCCTGCGTGAGCCATTTCTTGTTGGAGAAAGTAAATTCCAGCTTGTTCCGGTAAAACGCCGTTTTTTGCGAGCCGAGGATAGGGAGCCATTCTTCCGCTTCGATTTTCCCGATGCGCGTCAGGTTGTCGAATACTTGTTGCTCCTTATACCGTATTTGTTCTTCGTAGGGCAGGTGTTGCCACTTGCATCCCCCGCAAACCCCGAAGTGTTCGCAAAAGGGGACGGCCCTTTTTTCTGCGTACGTATGAAACTTCACGGCTCTGCCTTCGGCGTATTTATTTTTCTTACGGGTCAGTTGGATGTCTATTACGTCGCCCGGCGCTACGAAAGAAACGAAAATCACCAGGTCGTTTACTTTTGCTATGGCTTTGCCTTCAGCGGCTACGCCGGTAATGGTTACCTCTTCCAGGAGCGGCAACTCTTTCTTTTTTCTTGCCAATGGATACAGATTTAAAATTTTCCCACGCAAATGTACGGATTTACCTAATATCAGCTACTGAAAAAGGTTTTAAAACATAAATTTTTTTTTAAGCATCCGATACTACTTACAAGAGAATCCTCTATTTTTGCATTATTGCAAAGTCGAGTTAGCAACTAAACAATTAATACTTGAATGATGGAAAAAAAGAGAATTTACAGATTCGGAAACGGCCACGCAGAGGGCAGCGCCGACATGCGTAACTTGTTAGGCGGCAAAGGAGCCAACCTGGCGGAAATGAATTTAATCGGCGTGCCTGTTCCTCCCGGATTTACTATTACCACTGAAGTTTGCACGGAATACAACCAACATGGAAAAGACGCAGTCGTCGCTTTGATTAAGAAAGACGTGGAAGACTCGATAGCCCACGTCGAGAACCTGATGGGTTCGAAGTTCGGCGATAAGGAAAACCCGTTATTGGTATCCGTACGCTCGGGGGCGCGCGTTTCGATGCCCGGTATGATGGATACCGTGCTGAACCTGGGCCTGAACGATGAAGTAGTGGAAGGTATCGCCCGGAAAAGCGGCAACGAGCGTTTCGCCTGGGATTCTTACCGTCGTTTCGTACAGATGTACGGCGATGTGGTTTTGGGTATGAAGCCGAAATCGAAAGAAGATATCGACCCGTTCGAAGAAATCATGGAAAAGAAAAAAGCGGAAAAAGGCATTACGCTCGATACGGAATTTACTGTCGACGACCTGAAGAGCCTCGTAAGTCTTTTTAAAGCCGCTGTGAAAGAACGTACCGGCAAGGATTTCCCGGTTAATCCGTGGGAACAGCTCTGGGGAGCTATTTGCGCCGTATTCGATAGCTGGATGAACGAGCGTGCGATTACTTACCGCCAGATGTACCAGATTCCTGAAGAATGGGGTACGGCCGTGAACGTACAGGCTATGGTATTCGGCAACATGGGCAATACATCCGCTACCGGCGTGGCCTTTACGCGCGACGCCGCTACGGGCGAAGATATTTTCAATGGCGAGTACTTGATTAACGCTCAGGGCGAAGACGTGGTTGCCGGTGTTCGTACACCTCAGCAGATTACCATCGAAGGTTCGCGCCGTTGGGCGAAATTGCAGGGCATTCCGGAAGAGGTGCGCAAAGAAAAATATCCTTCTCTCGAAGAAGCGATGCCCGAGTGTGCTGCCCAGTTAATCGAAACGCAGCAGAAGCTGGAAGATTACTTCAAAGATATGCAAGACCTCGAGTTTACTATCCAGGATAATAAGTTGTGGTTATTGCAAACCCGTAACGGGAAACGTACCGGCGCAGCGATGGTGAAGATTGCCATGGATTTGTTGCGCGCCGGGGAAATTGACGACAAAACTGTTTTGAAACGCCTCGAAGCCGGTAAACTCGACGAATTGCTTCACCCCGTATTCGATAAGGAAGCGTTGCAACAAGCTAAGGTAATCGCCAAAGGTCTTCCCGCATCCCCGGGCGCCGCTACCGGTAAGATTGTTTTCTTTGCCGACGATGCGGAAGAATGGGCCGAAAAACGTAAACGTGTTATCCTGGTTCGTATCGAAACTTCACCGGAAGATTTGCGCGGTATGACCGTAGCGCAGGGTATCCTTACCGCTCGCGGAGGTATGACCAGCCACGCTGCCGTTGTGGCTCGCGGTATGGGTAAATGCTGCGTTTCGGGTGCCGGCGATATTAAAATCGATTACAAGGCCCGTACCATCGAAATGGGCGGACATGTTTATAAAGAAGGCGACTGGATTTCGCTGAACGGTTCTACCGGCGAAGTATACGATGGCCAGGTGGCTACCGTCGATCCCGAACTGAGCGGTGATTTCGGCGAAATAATGAATATCTGCGAAAAATATACGCGCATGGACGTTCGTACCAATGCCGATACGCCCCGCGATGCAACGGTGGCCCGTAAGTTCGGTGCGAAGGGTATCGGATTGTGCCGTACGGAGCATATGTTCTTCGAAGGCGACCGGATTAAAGCGATGCGTGAAATGATTTTGTCGAAAGATACGGCCGGCCGGAAAGAAGCGTTGAAGAAGCTGCTTCCGATGCAACGGAGCGACTTCGAAGGTATTTTCGAGGCGATGGACGGCTTAGGTGTTACGATTCGTTTGCTCGACCCGCCTTTGCATGAGTTCGTACCTCACCAGTTGGCTACGCAAAAAGAACTGGCCGATGAAATGGGTATGACGCTGGAGGAAGTAAAACTGGCTTGCGACGCGCTGGAAGAATTCAACCCGATGCTGGGTCACCGCGGTTGCCGTTTGGGAAATACGTATCCCGAAATCACGGAAATGCAGGCGCGGGCTATCATCGAAGCTGCCTTGAACATGAAGGCCAAAGGGATTACCGTTCATCCGGAAATCATGATTCCGTTGGTAGGTATCGTAACCGAGCTGAAAATGCAGGCCGATATTATCCACGAAACAGCTAAAAAGGTGTTCGAGGAAAAAGGCGATACGATTGCATATAAAGTAGGTACGATGATCGAGATTCCGCGTGCAGCCGTTACGGCCGACGAAATTGCCGAATATGCCGATTTCTTCTCGTTCGGAACGAACGACCTTACCCAGATGACTTTCGGTTATTCGCGCGACGATGCCGGTAAGTTCCTGAAGATTTACCGTGAAAAAGGTATCCTGAAAAACGATCCGTTCGAAATTCTCGACCAGAAGGGTGTCGGTTCATTGATTAGAATGGCTGCCGAGAAGGGCCGGAGCGTAAAACCGGGTATCAAGTTAGGTATCTGTGGTGAACACGGGGGCGAACCTTCTTCGGTTAAGTTCTGTAATTCCTTAGGATTGAACTACGTGAGCTGCTCTCCGTTCCGCGTGCCTATCGCACGGGTGGCTGCTGCCCAAGCTGCGGTGGAAGAGTAATATCGAAGCCTTTCGATAAAAATAAAAAGACAGGCCCGGATTTTCCGGGCCTGTCTTTTTATTATATATACCGGTCGTTTTTGTGTCAGCAGCCGCAGCCGTTGTTATGGCGTTCGGCTCTTTTTTCTTTAATGAGTTCGTTAGTTTGGGCAACTACCTGGTCGTCTATATCTTCTATCGGATCGTTATCGCCGTTGTCTTTGTCTTTTTTGTCGTCTTTATCTTTATCCTCTTTGTCCTTTTTGTCTTTATCGGCGTTATCCATATCGGCGTCGGTGGTTGCGGAAACGTCCGTCCGGGCGGATAAGTCGTTTTCATTATCTATGCCTGCTGATGGGTCCGGAATGTAATCCATCCCGGAAACACTTTCCATGCTCTCCCGGTCATAGTCCGAATCTGCGGAGTCCTG
>JAJBTJ010000152.1 GCA_020860905.1 Parabacteroides sp.
AGCGTTAAGCAGACCGGCCGAAAGAGAGCGTTAAAAAAGCCACGCTGTTTGAGCTTACGTATGTAAGCGAGTTCGGGGCTTTTAGCGAACGAAGGGCGGGATGTAGCGAAGCGGACGTAGCCCTTGACCTTTTTTGCTTCGTTTTTTGGGTCAAGCCAAAAAATGAAGACCGCCGGTAGGCGCCGTCGGCAGACGCCCCCGCGGCGAGCGAAAAGTCTCCTCCAGCACCCGGTAAACATATTCCATATCCGTATGCTCCCTTACCAGAGCCGCCAGCTTATCGTACTGTTCCTCCTTGAATCGTTCATAGTCGAACGGAGCAGCATCCGCCACGGTAAACCCGGCCACCAGCCGGTCGAGCACATTACTGTTGTCGAGAATGCCGTGCAAGTAACAACCCCAGCAAGAATCGTCGAGATAATACCCGTCGGTACGACCGTTCAGCAATGTAGCTACCGGTTTCTCAGGCGCGCCGTTCGCCAGGCAGGTTTTTCCCATGTGTATTTCGTAACCCCGGCAAAGCGTTTCGTCGTCCAGGAAGTAAAACCGGTCTTGCACAGTAACCTTTTCTTTTTCCATTACAGTACATTGAGGCAGCAAGCCCAAGCCCGGAAGCACACGCGTTTCGCCTTCCACCCCCTCGGGGTCTTCGATGCGCACCCCCATCATCTGGTACCCGCCGCAGATGCCGATTATCTTTTTGCCCGCTTTGTGCGCCCGAATCACGGCAGCAGCTATCCCGTTGGCCCGGAGCGCCTGCAAATCGGCGATGGTATTTTTCGAGCCCGGAAGGATGATAATGTCGGCTTTCCCGATTTCCTCTACGTTGTTACTATAATACGTATGAAACCGGCTATCCATCTCCAGTACGCTGAAATCGGTGAAGTTCGATAAGTGCCGCAACAAAACGATAGCCACGTTGATTTTACCCGAAACGTGCACCTTCTGCTTGGTTTCCAGCACCACCGAATCTTCTTCCTCGATTTTAATGTCGCGGAAGTAGGGGATGATGCTCACTACCGGGATGCCGGTAAGCTCTTCCAGCAAACGCTTCCCTTCGTCGAACAACGACAAGTCGCCCCGGAACTTGTTGATAATAATGCCTTTTATCAGCGCCCGTTCTTCGGGAGGCAGCAATTGGATACTGCCGTATACGGAAGCGAATACGCCCCCCCGGTCGATGTCGGCCACCAGGAAGGTAACCGCCCCCGCCTGTAAAGCCATCCGCATATTGGTGATGTCGCGGTCGCGCAGGTTCAGTTCCGAAATGCTCCCGGCCCCTTCGAGCACAATCGGGTTATACGTCTTTTCCAGCCGGCGGAAAGCGGCGACCGCTTCTTCGAACAACGCTTCCTTGTTGCTCTTGTTCCCGAAATAAGCGCGTGCCGACAGGTTACCGGCCGGCCGGCCGTTGAGTATCACCTGCGAGCTCAAGTCGTTGGTAGGCTTCAGCAGTACCGGGTTCATATCCGTATGCGGCGCTATCCGGCAAGCCTCGGCCTGCACCGCCTGCGCCCGGCCTATTTCGCCCCCTTCGGGAGTGGAATACGAGTTGAGCGACATATTCTGCGCTTTGAAAGGGGCGGGCGTATAGCCGTCGTTCAGGAAGATGCGGCAAAAAGCCGTGTTAACGATGCTTTTGCCCGCATCGGAGCAAGTGCCTGCGAACATAACGGGCTTGAGACGTTTTTTCATCGTGCGTTGTTTTTTCTTTTATATAAAAAAGAGTGCCACCTTTCTTCTTCCGCCCCCTGTTGCTGCATTTCGTAGCGGGCCATGATAAAGAACAAGTCCGATAGCCGGTTCATAAAGGTGAGAATCACGGACGGAAGCGGGTCGATACGGTTCAGCGTCCATAACCTGCGCTCGGCGCGCCGGGCTACGGTGCGCGCCAGGTGGCAGTAGGCGGAAAGCGGCGTGCCGCCGGGTAGGATAAAATACCGGCTTGCGGTAGTCCCGGCCTCGAGCAGGTCGATTTGCTGCTCGCAGAATGCGGTAAGCTCTTCCGGGAGCGCGTTGGGGTTCTTGTCGCGTATATCCGAAGGGGTGGCGATATGCGACATCACGGTCATCAATTCCTTCTGGATGGTAAACAACATTTCCTGCCAGGCATGCCTTTCCGGCAGCATCGTGCGGATTACGCCTATCAGCGCATTCAACTCGTCGACGGTACCGTTGGCTTCGATGCGGATATCGTCTTTTTCCACCCGCCGGCCGCCGTGGATGCCGGTTTGCCCTTTATCGCCGCTCTTGGTATAGATTTTCATATAAACAACTGTTCGTTTGCAAAGGAGTACTGCTAAGGTACCTGTTTATTGGGTATAAACCTACGTACATGACAAAAAATTCTTTTCTGTTGAAAAACAGTGCAAACCGAGTGCAGACGCAAAGCTCTGCTTTGATTTTGCCGGGGTGCAGCCCATTTTCTCTTTTTAAGAGAAAAAACAGTCATCGCTCGCCGCGAAGGCGTCTGCCGACGGCGCCTACCGGCGGTCATCCTTTTTTCTCTTGACAGAAAATCCCGAGTAAGAG
>JAJBTJ010000301.1 GCA_020860905.1 Parabacteroides sp.
GTCTTGGTGGTAGCCAACATCACAAGTAATGCGATTACTCCAAGGAGAACGTAAGTTCTAATCTTCATAATGTCAATTTTTAATTAAACTTCATCGGAATCGTTTCTTTTCCGGCTTCTTCCGGTCTGCAGGCGGTATCTGCCGGTAAAGTACTTGTTTCCGATTCCTGATTTTCAGGAAAAGAACGGTAATTCTTCTTTCGCTAAAGAAAAAATTTATCGTCTTAGACGGCGCAAAGATAAAGGCTTTTCTTTTTAACTTCCAAATTTTATAGCGGTTTTGTGAAGTTGTACAAGTTTTATTATATGTTTTTGAGCATAAATGTTAAAGAACATAGTACGCATAAGCGGTTATCGAAAGATACCAGAAACAGATAACCTGTTTTTCTTTGGGATGGGTAACGGATTCTTTTATACTTTTGTGCCTGTAAAGACACAACGATAAAAATATGGAACAGGAAAACGAAATAATCATGATGAGTATCTCCGGCGAAGATCGTCCCGGAGTTACCGCCGTTTTAACCGAAGTCTTAGCCAAACACAATGCCCTGATTCTCGACATCGGGCAAGCCGACATCCATAACAACCTCACATTGGGCATATTATTCCAAACTACCGGCAGCAATTCCGGCGAAGTGCTGAAAGACTTGCTGTTTAAAAGCTATGACTTGAACGTCAACATCAAATTCAATCCTATCACCGAGGACGATTACATGAAATGGGTAGGGATGCAAGGGCGCAACCGGTATATCATTACCATCCTGGGGCGCCGCCTCACCGCGCGCCAGATTGCTTCGGTAGCCCAGATTGTGGCCGACCAGGGGATGAATATCGACGACATACGCCGGCTTACGGGGCGCATCCCGCTGGACGAAACCCAGCGTGCGCCGAAAGCCAGCGTGGAATTTTCGGTGCGCGGCACGCCCCGCGATCGGGAAGAAATGCAGATGAACTTTATGAAGATTTCTACCGACCAGCAAATGGATATTTCTTTCCAGGAAGACGGGATGTACCGGCGGATGCGCCGTTTAATCTGCTTCGACATGGATTCCACGCTAATCGAAACGGAGGTAATCGACGAACTGGCTGTACGCGCCGGGGTAGGCGACCGGGTGAAGGCGATTACCGAGGCGGCGATGCGGGGCGAAATCGACTTTTGCGAAAGTTTTAAGCAACGGTGTGCGCTGCTGAAAGGGCTCGATGTGTCGGTAATGCAAGAGATTGCGGAAAGTTTGCCTATTACCGAAGGGGTAGACCGCTTGATGCGCATCCTGAAAAAGGTAGGTTTTAAAATCGCGATTCTCTCGGGGGGATTCACTTATTTCGGAAATTACCTGAAACAGAAGTACAACATAGATTATGTATATGCCAACGAGCTCGAAATCGTCGACGGCAAACTCACGGGGCGGCACCTGGGCGATATTGTCGACGGCAAGCGGAAAGCCGAGCTGCTGCGTTTGATTGCGTAGGTGGAAAATGTGGATATACGCCAGACTGTGGCCGTGGGCGACGGTGCCAACGATTTGCCGATGTTGAGCATCGCCGGGCTGGGAATCGCGTTCCATGCCAAACCGAAAGTAAAGGAGAATGCGCAACAAAGCATTTCCACCATCGGGCTGGACGGGATTTTGTATTTCCTGGGGTATAAGGATTCATACCTCGACGAAAAGATGTATTAACCAATTAAAAAACAAGTATATGGTACGACACATCGTTATGTTCAAGCTGCTTCCTTTCGCTTCGGCTGCAGAGAAACAGGCCAAGCTGGAAGAAATAAAACAGGCGTTGGAAGCGCTCGACGGGAAAATCGACGTTTTGCGCAGCATCCGGGTGGATTTCAACTGCAACCCGGCAGAAGAATACGATTTGATACTCACCACCGAAATGGATACGCTCAGCGATGTAAATGCGTATGCCGTGCATCCGGAGCATGTGGCCGTATCGAAAGGAATTATCGGACCGGTTAAGGCAGGCCGGGCGTGTGTGGATTACGAGTTTTGAAAGAACGGCATGGAAGAGTTCGATATCGAAGATAAAATCGCCCGGGCTACGGAGTTGTTCGGCCAGGGATATAACTGCGCGCAATCCGTGTTTTTAGCCTATTCCGATTTGTTCGGCTTGTCCGGTGAATTGGCGAAAAGCCTGTCGGTTTCTTTCGGCGGGGGGATGGGGCGCATGCGTGAAGTGTGCGGTACCGTGAGCGCTATGGCGATGCTGGCGGGATTGAAGTATCCGGTTCCCGACCAGAAAGACCTGGCGGCGAGGCGCAGGAACTATGCGATGGTGCAACGTATGGCGGCGCAGTTCACCGGGAAATACCGGACGGTTATTTGCCGGGAGTTACTGCCGGCGGCAGCGGCGGCCGAGAAAAACAATCCGGCTCCGGCCGAGCGCACCCCGGAGTATTACCGCCAACGTCCGTGCGTGCGGTATGTGGCGGATGCCGCCCGTATCGCCGGACAAATGCTGAAAGGAGAGTTGTTGCCCGAATAAGCGCCACGCCGGGCAGAGCAGGAAATCCGCATAGCGGGTAATTCTTTTTCAAACAGGATTTACAAAAACACCGGACGCCTTTATTTCCGGTAAAAATCTTTATCCTTCAACCGGATTACCTGGCCGAAAGCCGTGAGTTTTTTCATGTCGATTTTACGTGCGTCGCCTACTACGATATAAGTGGCCGGAACGTTCCGGATATTTTCGTCGTAAAACCCTACCACGTCGTCCATCCCGATAGCCGGCAGCTCGTCTGTCAGGCATCGGTTCGGATCGGCCGTATAACCCTCTTCCTGCAAAGCGGCGATTGTTTCGGACAACTCGCGGAAGGGAGGATACCGGTTATGAATCCGGTTTACGATGGCTTGTTTTACAGCTGCGAGCCTCTCGGGTTTCACCGGCATCCGGTGCAACAGCGCATCCGTAACTTCCAGCGCATCCGCCGTTTTATCGGCCTGTGTGGAAAGCATCGCCTGGAAATACCCCGGTTCCTGCTCCGCTTGCAACGGGGGCGATTTGTACTCGGCCTGGACGCGATACGCTAACGAGCGGAACTCGCGGATTTCCTGGAACATCAGCGACGACATGCCGCCGCCGAAGTAACCGGCGAATACCTGGGCCACGTTGCGGGCATGGTTCCCGGCTTGCGGCTTACCCGGAACATACGTGTGAATAATACTTTGCGCCACCTCGGGCAGATGGTAGAAATAAACGCACGGCGCGGAAGGCCGGTAAACAGGGCGGTGCCGGAGTGCAGCCGGAAAGGCGGCCGGTCGCAACGGGAAAATCCGTCCGATTTTTTCCGCCGCTTCCGCCGTCGGCAGCTTGCCGCAATAATGCAATTCGCAGGCGGCGCGTCGTACTTCGTGAAAAGCGGCAACCAACTCGTTGCCTTTCCGTTTTTTTATTTCTGCGAGCGAAGGTTTGTTCAAGTAGAGCGAGCGGTTGCCGTATTTTATTTTTTCCAGGATAGCCGCCGCCAGGTCGTCGCCCGATTTGAAAAATGCTTTCCGGGTTACTTTTTCTTCGTCTACCACCTGTTTCCGCTTCTTCTCTTCCGGCTTTACATGTTCCGTAAAATCGCTTACCAGGGCGAGCGTGGCATCGAACTGTTCGTCGAAACCGCTTATCCTCAGCCGGAAATTATGTTTGCCCGCTTCGAACCCGAGCGTGCTGCCGAGCGCCTGCAACCGGTTGCGGAAAACGTCGTACGGCAGCGAGCCGGTACCTAAATACGGCAGGTAAGCCGCCACCTGTTTCAATACCGGGTTCTCCACGATGCCGGTTTTATAGGTAACTGTGAGTGTAAATATGCCGTTAACCGGGTTACGCACGGCATACATCCGGGCGCCGGGCGCAAGCGTTACCGTTTGTACATCGGCCGTAAAGTCGAGGTAGCGCGGCCGCATTTCCTTTACCGGAATCAGTTCCAGTTGCCGGGCGTAGGCCAAAACCGCCTCGGCGTTTTGTGCTGCGACGGGGCGGAAGTCAGGCTTGGGAAGGTTGTCTTTCGGATACCGTCCCAACTTTTTGGTAACGTACAGGCAATCGCTGCCGAAATAGGTACGGGCGGCCCGCATCACATCGTCGCGGGTGAGCCGGGCGATACGTGCTTGCTCGTGCAGGTACTCTTTCCACGTTTTCCCTTGGCTGAAGAGCCGTATCATTATTTCCGAGCGCGATTGGATATCTTCGAGCGCCGTTTCGTACCTGCGTTGCTGCTCCAGCTTCAGCGAATTGAACAGCTCTTCGCCGAAATCGCCTGCCTTGATACGGTTTATTTCGTTCCATACGGCCTTTTCGGCCGCGGCGTACGATTGGAACATCAGTTTCGGAATAACCAGTATGCCCAGCATCCCGGCTTCGTTCAGGCTTTCGTTCATCGACATAACGCCGAGCACTTTCCCCTCTACCGACAGTTTATCCAGGAAACCGGTACCGTTCGCGTTGTTCAGCATGTTTACGGCTATATTCAGCGCTACCTGGTCGGGGTGGTTGGCCGGTACGCCCCGGAAAGCCAGTACCAATCCTTTTACCACCGGGACGGGTACCTTTACGCTGAATTTTTCTTTCCCCCGGAAGGGCCGTAGCTCAACCGGCTCCCGCACGGGGGCTTGCCCGCGCCGTATCCTCGAAAAGGCTTTCCCGAGGATGGGAACGGCGGCTTCCGGATTAAAGTCGCCGCTCAGGATTATCCCGATATTGGACGCGATATAGTATTGCCTGAAGAATCGCTCCATTTCCCGCAGGCTGGGGTTTTTCAGGTTCGCGGTACTTCCGATAACCGGATAAGCGTACGGATGGGGAGCGAAATACCGTTCGGTAAGTTTCTCGAGCGCCTGGCCGCCGATAAAGTCGTTATACATGTTTTTTTCTTCGTAAACGGTTTCCAGTTCGTTCTGGAACAGGCGGAATACGGGACGTACCAGCCGCTCGCTGTTGATTTCGGCCCAATGTGCCAGGTGTTGAGGCGAAAAGGTATTGAAATATACCGTATAATCATACGAAGTGCCGGCATTGAGTTGACTGCCGCCGTAACGGGTTATCAGGCGCTCGAACTCGTTCGGTATGGCGTATGCGGCCGCCCGGCGGCTTAATTCGCCGATTTCGGCTAGGATGACTTTCCGCCGTTCCGGCCCGGCAGTACCGGCCAACTCGTCGTATTTTTGCGCAATCGCATCGAGCAGCGGTTTTTCCGCCTCATAATCTACCGTGCCGATTTTATCGGTTCCTTTAAACATCAGGTGCTCGAAATAGTGGGCGATTCCCGTGTCGGGGCAATCCTTCGCTCCGGCTTTTACTACTATGGCGCCAATCACTTTCGGTTGGGTATGGTCTTCGTCGAGCCATACCGTAAGTCCGTTGGGTAACTTGTATTCTTTCACGTTCGGATATTCAGGTATAACAGGTAAATAGCAGATGATACGGCTCCGGTTCTTTAATCGGCGGAAAAGCGGAACTTCCCGCCGGTTCTGTTTGTTTTCTTCCGGAAAACGGTAAAGTTACGGTTTTTTATCGAAAAGCGAAGCGGCAGCCTTTTGTAAAAAAAAGTTTTACGGGCTTACTGAAATTCGTACCTTTGTTCCCTCGGAAACCGGGCGAGCCCGAAGCGGAAGCAAGCGCAGCCTGTTTTTGTTATCAATCAAACCGATTCGAAGTGGAAGATTTTTTACAACAATTGAACGAAAGCCAGCGTGCGGCGGTAACGTATACCGACGGTCCGGCTTTGGTAGTAGCCGGCGCCGGCTCGGGCAAAACCCGGGTGCTTACCTATAAAATAGCTTACCTGCTGCTACAGGGCATCCCCCCGTACGCTATCCTGGCGCTCACCTTTACCAATAAGGCCGCCCGCGAAATGAAAGAGCGGATAGCCCGAATCGTAGGGGAAGATACGGCGCGCCGGTTGTGGATGGGTACGTTCCACTCGATATTTTCGCGCATCCTGCGCTCCGAAGCCCAGCGGTTAGGGTATCCCTCGTCGTTTACCATTTACGATACGGCCGATTCGAAAAGCCTGCTCAAGTCGATTATGAAGGAAATGCAGCTCGACGATAAGCTGTACCGGCCCGGCATGGTGCAAAGCCGTATCTCGAATGCCAAGAACGCCCTGGTTACGGCCGACATGTATGCCGCCGACAGGGAGTTGCGCGAAGCCGACGAAAACGGCCGCATCCCCTTGCTTTACGAGATATACCGGCGTTATCAAAGCCGGTGTTTGCAGGCAGGCGCGATGGACTTCGACGATTTGCTGCTGCAAACCAATATTCTTTTCCGCGACCATCCGGACGTGCTGGAGAAGTACCGCAGTCATTTTCAATATATACTGGTCGACGAGTACCAGGATACCAACTTCGCCCAGCATCTTATCGTGCAACGGTTGAGCGAGCAGCACGGGCATATTTGCGTGGTGGGCGACGATGCACAGAGCATTTATTCGTTCCGGGGAGCGAATATCGACAATATCCTGAAGTTCAAAAATATTTACCAGGGGTGCCGCATCTTCAAGTTGGAACAGAATTACCGCTCTACCCAGAATATCGTAAACGCGGCCAACAGCCTGATCGACAAAAACACCGAGCAAATTAACAAAACGGTGTATTCGGAGAACGACGAGGGAGAGAAGATACGGCTCACTCCGGCTTACTCCGATTATGAAGAAGGATATGTAGTGGCGGCTGCCATAAGCGAGTTGCGGATGAACCGGCACTACGATTATAACGATTTCGCCATCCTGTACCGTACCAACGCCCAGTCGCGTATACTGGAAGAAGCGTTGCGCAAGCGGAATATCCCGTACCGCATCTACGGGGGCTTGTCGTTTTACCAGCGGAAAGAAATTAAAGACGTGATTGCTTATTTCCGGGTTATCGTGAATCCGCACGACGAAGAGGCGTTGAAGCGCATTATCAATTATCCGAGCCGGGGTATCGGCGATACCACCGTATCGAAAATCACGGCGACGGCGATGGAAAAAGGCATCAGTTTGTGGACGGCCTTGTCGTATCCGCAAGAAAGCGGCTTGCAGGTAAATGCCGGAACCTTGAAAAAACTGGAAGCCTTTAAAGAGCTGATTAACGGATTTATAGAGCGCAACAAGCATTTGCCTGCCTCGGAAATGGCCGCTATCGTAGTGAAAGAGAGCGGCATCGTAACCAATTTGTTCCAAGACCGCTCGGTAGAGGGGATTAGCAAGCAGGAAAACTTGCAGGAATTGATAAAAGGAGTGAACGAGTTTGCCGAAATCAAGCAGGAAGAAGGGAGCGAACATGTTTCGTTGAGCGATTTTTTGGCGGAAGTATCGTTGCTTACCGACCAGGATACCGATAAAAGCGGGAACGCGGATAAGGTTACGATGATGACCGTGCATGCGGCTAAAGGGCTGGAGTTTAAAAACGTGTTCGTGGTGGGGCTCGAAGAAGACCTGTTCCCCTCGGGTATGAGCAAAGACAACTTGCGGGCGGTCGAGGAAGAACGGCGCCTGTTTTACGTAGCCATTACCCGGGCCAAGGAAAATTGCGTGCTTACGTATGCCAAAAGCCGTTTCCGGAACGGGCAGAGCCAGGTATGTTCGCCCAGTCGTTTCCTGCACGACATCGACCCGAAGTTCCTTACATCGCCGGCCGGCGAAACGGTTATGCCGGGATTTGCCGACGAACGGTTCGCCCGGTTGCGGAAAACGGCCGACTGGTTGAAAGAAGAAAAAGCGCCTTCCGCAAGCATCGGAAATTCTCCGGCAGGGAAAGGCGCCACTTCTCCC
Source organism: Parabacteroides sp. (assembly GCA_020860905.1). GTDB lineage: Bacteria > Bacteroidota > Bacteroidia > Bacteroidales > Tannerellaceae > Parabacteroides_B. The sequence goes on from JAJBTJ010000301.1 coordinate 7,750, forward strand.
CGGAAGCTCACGGCAGTGGATAAAGCCGTTTCGTCTTCCGCGGCGCCGGTTTCGGGTTGGGAAGGATTGCAAGCCGGCGCCCATATCCGGCACGACCGCTTCGGCATCGGCGAAGTGCTTTCGGTAGAAGGGGAGAACGGCGATGCCAAAGCACGCGTAGCCTTCGAGCATTTCGGCGAAAAACAATTGCTTCTTAAATTTGCCAAATTCACGATAATAAAACAAGATGATTGATTATACCAGCATTCCTTCTCCGTGCTACGTACTGGAAGAAACTTTGCTGCGCCGCAACCTGGCGCTCATTAAAGAAGTAAAAGAACAAGCCGGCGTGAATATTATCCTCGCTTTTAAGGCGTTCGCCCTGTGGAAGGCTTTCCCTATCGTAAAAGAGTATATTCCGTACTCCACGGCCAGCTCCATTCACGAGGCGCGTTTGGCTTACGAAGAGATGGGTTCGAAGGCGCATACGTTTTCGCCGGCTTATACGGAGGCCGATTTCCCGCTGATTATGCAATACAGCAGCCATATTACTTTTAACTCGCTGTCGCAGTTCGAGCGCTTTTACCCGGCAGTGGAAGCTTACCGGGCAGCCCGTCCGGGCGAAAGCATTTCGTGCGGGCTGCGGGTGAATCCGGAATATTCGGAGGTGGAAACGGCGTTGTATAATCCGTGCGCCCCGGGTTCGCGCCTGGGCGTTGTGAGCGATTTGCTGGGCGGCGAGTTGCCGGCCGGGATAGACGGGTTACATTTCCATACATTGTGCGAGTCCGACTCGTACGACTTGGAGCGTACCTTGCAGCAGGTGGAACGCAAGTTCGGCCGTTTTCTGCCCGCTTTAAAATGGTTGAATATGGGGGGCGGCCACCTGATGACACGTAAAGGGTACGATACCGCGCATTTAATCGCTTTGCTGAAGCGTTTCCGGGCGAAATATCCCGACCTGGAAATTATCCTGGAGCCGGGCAGTGCGTTTGCCTGGCAAACCGGTTTTTTACTGGCTACCGTAGTCGACATCGTGGAAAATAACGGAATCCGCACGGCTATTATGGATGCGTCGTTTGCCTGCCACATGCCCGATTGCCTGGAAATGCCCTACAAACCGGTTATCCGGAATGCTACGGAGCCGGTTCCCGGGAAACCGGTTTACCGTATCGGCGGCAACAGTTGCCTGAGCGGCGATTACATGGGCGACTGGTCGTTCGACAAGCCGTTGAAGATAGGGGATAAGCTGATTTTCGAGGATATGATTCACTATACTACCGTGAAAACGACGATGTTCAACGGCATCCCGCATCCGGCTATCGCCTTATTGGCTGCCGACGGCCGGCTCTGTATGTACCGTACTTTCGGTTACGAAGATTATAAAAACCGGATGAGTTGAAAATCTTTCTCTTTTTTCGGCAGCATTCCCTGGCAAGGAGTACCGGATGAAACAACTGTTTCCGTAACAAGAAACAAAAGTTTCACCTGCATGAAGCAGTTATTTCACCGGAAAGCCAGGGCCGGAAGCTGCCTGCTTTTTCCCCCTTTAATTCAACGTATTGTCGAGGTGGAGTTTCAATCTTGAAACGAGGTGTGTATTTTTGATGTCTTCAATCGTTTTCGTGCCTGCTAATTGCATTACCATCTCCAGCTCACGGTAAAAATAATCGAATACCGATTTTACTCCTTCCCAGCCGCCCACAGCCAATCCGTAGATGGCCGGGCGTCCGATGGCGACTATATCCGCCCCGTCGGCCAAAGCTTTGAAAATATGCTGTCCGCGCCTGATGCCGCTGTCGAAAATAACCGGCACCCGTTTATCCACCGCTTCGGCAACCGGCTGAAGTACGTCGAACGAAGCCGGGCCGCCGTCTAACTGCCGGCCACCGTGGTTCGACACATAGATGCCGGCCGCTCCGGCGCCGATAGCCAGCATGGCGTCAGCCGGTGATTGCACGCCTTTCACGATAACCGGCAAACCGGTATAAGCAGCAACTTTCTCTATGTCGGCCGGCGCGATTTTCTGGAGGGCCCGGGCGTAAATATCGGCAATCGACTGTCCTTTACCTTGTCCGTATTTGGCCAGGTTCGCCATTGGCAGCGGAAAAGTGAAGTGATTCCGGATGTCGGCCTCCCGGTTGCCGCCCACCGTAGCGTCAGCGGTAAGCACTACGGCCTTCATGCCGTTTTCCTTGGCCTGGTCGAGTACGTACCGGTTAAATCCGTCGTCTTTGCTCAGGTAAAGCTGGAACCATTGGGGGGCGCCGCCGCCGGCTTTCGCTATCTCTTCGATGCTTTTCCCGGCATACGAGCTGATAGCCATAATCGTACCTGCCGCCGCTACGCCTTTGGCTGTTCCTTCTTCCGCTTCTTCGTTGGCGAGTCCTTGTGCGGCTACCGGAGCCATAATCACAGGCAACCGGAGCCCGGTGCCGAAAATCGATGTTTGAAGTTCCGGTTTATCCATATTGGCCAATATGCGGGGAATGATTGTTTTATGGTTGAATGCTTTTGTATTCTGCCTCATCGTCCACTCGTCGCCCGCACCTCCGTGGAGGTATCCCCATCCGCCGGAAGGAATCAGCTTTTCGGCCACCTTCTCCAGTTCGTAAATATCGGTAATCTGGAGCGGTTTTTCGGCTGTACTGGTGGTGTATGCTACTTGTTCGTTACTCATTTTGCATTGAAAATTAGTTTGTTATAAAAGTATAACTTCGAAAGAAGCCTATTTGTTCCGGGCTGGGAAAGCAGGAAACGGCAAGGGGTAGGGAACGGTTTGGTACCGGGTTTTGCACAAATTCCGTTCTTCTGTGCGATAAACTTTCGTTATCCGTAGGCCGGATAAAAAGAATTAGTACCTTTGCGCTGTTATTCAATTATGCTGTGCAGCATAAATCGGTAAAACGAATGGTTCTATTCGATAATTTGTAAAACACTCTAAACATACAACTATGTCAGTACATTTGGAAGATACCCGGAAGGTTACCACGCATCGTTTGATAGAGATGAAACGGCGCGGCGAAAAAATTTCTATGTTGACGGCTTACGATTATTCGATGGCTTCGATTATCGACCAGGCCGGAATGGATGTGATTTTGGTGGGCGACTCGGCTTCGAACGTGATGGCGGGTAACGTAACCACCTTGCCTATTACCCTCGACCAGATGATTTATCACGGCAAATCGGTGGTAAAGGCCGTAAAGCGGGCTTTCGTGCTGGTGGACTTGCCTTTCGGTACTTACCAGGGTAACTCGAAGGAGGCGTTGGCCTCGGCTATCCGGGTGATGAAGGAAACGCATGCCGACGGCATCAAGCTCGAGGGCGGCGCGGAAGTGAAGGAGTCTATCGAGCGTATCCTTTGCGCCGGTATTCCGGTGATGGGGCACCTGGGGCTTACGCCGCAGTCGATTAACAAGTTCGGCACCTACACGGTACGGGCGAAAGAAGAGCGCGAGGCGGCCAAGTTAATCGAGGATGCGCATTTGCTGGAAGAAATAGGGTGCTTCGGAATCGTATTGGAAAAAATTCCGGCTAAGCTGGCTGCACAGGTGGCTTCGGAGCTTACTATCCCTATGATTGGCATCGGCGCCGGCGGCGGTGTAGACGGCCAGGTATTGGTAATGCACGATATGCTGGGTATCAACAAGGGATTTTCGCCCCGTTTCCTGCGCCGGTACGCCGATTTGTACGATGTGATTCACGGAGCGGTGCAATCGTATATCCGGGATGTGAAGTCGGCCGACTTTCCGAACGAGAGCGAACAGTATTAAACGGAGAAATTCTTTACCGTCTCCTGTTGTTTTATAAGCGGCGTCAGCGGCGGTTTTGCTGCCGACGCCGCTTATTTTTCGCTGTTGGCGGCAAACGAATCCGTAAGTAAAAAGGGATATTCAGTAAATAAGCATACAGAGGCAACCGGCTCGTCGGGAACCGGTTGCTTTTTTATTATTTACGGAATTTCAGTAAACAGGAACTTTTTTCCGGCTTGCCCGGATAAAACCGGTTTCAGGCTGTCCTTTTTATCCGTTCATCAGAATGAAAACTGTATCCTTAGCTTGCGGATACAGTTTTTATCCACATAAAACCGTTTTTCGTCCAGCATAAAAAAGAATAAATCCGGTGAACGAATCGCTTTTAAAAAAAGGATACTGTTTTTATCTGGTGTTTTTCGTTCGGATTCCCCGTTCGGGCCGTTAAACTTCGTTTCCGGGGGATGCTTCAAGATACAATACAGGCAATTGATTATCCATAAATCAATGGCCTGTATCGTATTATTTCCGGAATATCCCTAAAAAAGGCAGGTCTTTTTCTCCGCAGATGTTTTTTCCGGCGGATGCAAAGATTTCCTCTCTTACCTCAACGCTTCGATTTCTTCGGTGGTTTTCGGAATGGCTTTGCCCAGGCGCCTGCCTCCGTCCGGGGTAATCAGGTAATCTTCCTCGTTCCGTATGCCTCCGAAGTTTTTATAGGTAGCCACTTTCTCGTAGTTGATAAATTCTTCGAGGTGCTTTTCCGCCCGCCATCGGTCGATTAGCTCGGGGATGAAATAAATGCCCGGTTCGATGGTCAGTACGAATCCCGGCTCGAGCTTGCGGGCCAAACGGAGCGATTTGCGTCCGAACTGGGTGCTTTTCGGTTGTCCGTCGTATCCTACCCAGATTTCACCTAAATTTTCCATGTCGTGCACATCCAGTCCCATCATGTGCCCTAACCCGTGCGGATAGAAAAGGGCATGCGCGCCGGCTTGCACCGCTTCTTCGGCATCGCCGCGCATAAAGCCGAGGTTTTTCAACCCCTCTACGATTATCCGGGCCGACAAGTCGTATATTTCGCTGAACGGAATGCCGGGGCGTAAAGCGGCAGCGGCGGTACGGTGGGAGTTCACTACGATATCGTATATTTCTTTTTGGTGGGGTGTATAGCTATTCCCGGCCGGAATGGTGCTGGTTGCATCGCCGGCATAGCCCGCAGCAGTTTCGGCGCCGGCGTCCATCAGGAATAAATCGCCTTCCCGGATGATGTTTCCGTGATAATGGTTGTGCAACATCTGTCCGTTTACGGTACCGATTACCGGAAACGACAAATCGCCTCCGGCGGCAAGCGCCACTTCGGTTACGGCGGCTACTACATCGCTTTCGCGAAGTCCCGGCCGTATCATCCGGATGGCGGTGATGTGCATATCGGCGGTTGTGTTGCAGGCGCGTTCTATTTCGGCGATTTCTTCGCTGGATTTATAGCTCCGCTGGTTTACTACGGCGCGGATAAAGGGAATGGACGGCGTTTCCTTGCCGGGCCGTACGCCGAGCCATGCCAACAGTTTCAGTTGGTGCTCGGCTCTGTAGGTAGGTAAATAATGGAGCGTTTGTTTCTTGCCGGCGCTTTCCTGCAAGTAACCGGCTATTGCGGATGCCGGACGGATTTCGGCTACGCCTACCGACTCGCTTTTTTCTTTCAGGGTAGGTTGTACGCCCATCCACACGATGTCGTCGATAGTGAGCTCGTTGCCGAAAATAATTTCGCGGTTTCCGTCGATGTCGATTACGGCGGAAAGCCCGGCATAGGGAAGCCCGAAGTAATATAAAAAGGTAGAATCCTGGCGGAAACGGTATCCGTTATCGGCATAGTTGGCGCCGCATTCGTCGTTTCCTAAAAAGAGGAGCAAGCCGGAGCCGACTGTTTTTTTCAGTTGCTCGCAGCGTTCGATGTAGGTTTCTTTACTGAACATAGCAGGTATATTTTGATTTGTCGTTGTTTTGCCCGGTCGGGCAAAGCCAAAAGCGCTCTTGCCTTCGCTTTTTTGCAAAGATAAAAGAAATATTTAATTTTCTTGAACGGATGCGTAGCAGAAGTAAGCCGGCATCCGGCCCGGTACTACTTGGCGATAGGGGAGGCAGTCCGTCGGGCGGTTATGGCCGGGAGCCTTAGAATTGATAGCCTGCCATCAGGTAAAACGTGAAATTCCTGGGCTTTTCTCCCATCAGGTCGCCCGAAACTGACGTTAATCCCCAATTGGCTTCTATCCCGAACAATAGATGATTTACGCACAAATCTGCGCCTGTCGAGATGCCGGCGTCCAGCCGGTTGTATGGTGCCGATTTTATAGGCGAGTGCGTGCCGTCGATATACGAAATCGCATCGTATGTACACTCTTTTGAAAACAGGTTTTCACTGAAAGTTTTGTGAAAATCGTTAGACAGGGGCGTTTTTACACTGGCTTTGCCGGATAAACCGTATCCTGCGTAAGGACCGGCTTTCAGTATCAGGTATGCCGATTGCTCCACCTTGATTTTAAAGGCCATTAAAACAGGAAGTTCGAGGTAATACAATTTGTTCCTGAATTGAGCGTCGTAAATTTGTTCTTCACCGTAATACCCGTGGAAACCGGCTCCTTTGGCCGAAAAATAAAGAGAAGGTTGCAAAGCCCACCGGTTGTTGAACGGTATGTCGGCGCCTGCGCCGGCTTTGTACGAGAAGGCGGTATTCATGATATCCGTCCGTTTCAAATCGCTCAATCCTATGCCGGCTTTTATATTCCACCCGATTTGCGCGTGTACAGGGAGTGCGACGATGGCTATCATCCATATTAAACTCAGCTTTTTCATTTTATCGTTTTATTATTAGTGGTAAAAGCATAAGGGTATACGGCACAAAAATAAATAATCATCTGGTACGCTGTGTAGATAGCCGGCTGTTTATTTTTGTCGCCGGGCGTTTTATTGGCGGTTTTACACTTTCGGATTATAGCTGCATGCGTGTTTTTGTTTCCGTATTTTCGAACTCTGGCCGGACAGGCTGTCCGGAAAACAGCCAGGTTACGGAATAAAAGGGAGGGAGGGGGATAGAACAGAAAAAGCTGTTCCCCCGGATAGGGAAACAGCCTTTCTGTTCTATGTTAAGCTTATCCGGATTAATATCCGCGGATGGCTTCGATTCCCGGAAGTACTTTTCCTTCGATGGCTTCGAGCAGAGCGCCGCCGCCGGTAGAAACATACGATACGCCGTCGGCCAAACCGAACTTGTTAACGCAGGCAACCGAGTCACCGCCACCTACCAACGAGAAGGCGCCGTTCTTGGTAGCTTCTACGATGGCTTCGCCTACACTGCGCGAGCCGTGCGTGAAGTTATCGAATTCGAATACACCCGTCGGGCCGTTCCAAAGAATCGTTTTGGAGTTTTTAATCACATCGGCGAAAATCTTTTCCGATTTAGGACCTATATCCAATCCTTCCCAACCGTCGGGAATTTCGTTTACCGCAACGAATTGCGTGTTGGCGTCGTTGCTGAAACTGTCGGCAATCTTGGCGTCGACAGCCAGAATCAGGTTAACTCCTTTTTCTTTTGCTTTGGCCATCAATTCTTTAGCCAAATCCAATTTATCGTCTTCGCAGATAGAGTTTCCGATTTTGCCGCCCATCGCTTTGGTAAAGGTATATGTCATACCGCCGGTAATAATCAGGTTGTCTACCTTGTTCAGCAGGTTTTCGATGATTTCGATTTTGGAAGAAACTTTCGAGCCGCCCATGATAGCGGTGAAAGGACGGTTGATATCGTTCAATATTTTTTCAACGGCTTTTACTTCCTTTTCCATCAGGTAACCGAACATTTTATGGTCGGTGTCGAAGTAAGCGGCCATCAAAGCCGTGGAGGCATGCGCCCGGTGCGCCGTACCGAAGGCGTCGTTTACATATACGTCGGCATACGAAGCCAGGCGTTTGGTAAAATCTTTCTGGCTTTCCTTAACGGCTTTCTTGGCGGCCTTCTTTTCTTCGTCGGAAGCATCGTCGGCCAGGCCGCGGGGTTTTCCTTCTTCTTCGGCATAGAACCGGAGGTTTTCGAGCAAAAGCACTTCGCCCGGTTGCAGGGCGGCGGCTTTTACAGCGGCTTCTTCGCCTACGCAGTCGTTAGCAAACTGAACATCTACGCCCAGTAATTCGGAAAGGTGGGGAAGAATGTGTTTCAGGGAGTACTTATCGGTAACTCCTTTCGGACGTCCCAGGTGAGAACCGATAATCACGCTTCCGCCGTCGGCAAGAATCTTCTTCAAGGTAGGAAGAGCAGCGCGCATACGAGTGTCGTCTGTGATGTTGAAATTTTCATCCAGGGGTACGTTAAAATCTACCCGCACAAATGCCTTTTTACCGGCAAAGTTGAAATTGTCAATTGTTTGCATAACTGTATTGTTTAAAAACTCTATGTTTTACGTTAAAATGCACGCAAATATAGTAAAATGATTCCTGAAACTTCCATCTGCGTCCCGATTTTTATTCGATTAATTTAAAACGCATCCGCAGGCGTCCGTCTTTAAAATCATACGTAAGCAACTTGAATTCGCCGATTTCGGAAGTATTGGATACATGGGCGCCGATGCAAGCGCATGTATCGTAGTCGCCTACGCGCACGATGCGTAAAGTCGGTGAGGCCTCTTCGGGCAGTTTACTGAGGTCGCCTCTATGCGCCG
>JAJBTJ010000068.1 GCA_020860905.1 Parabacteroides sp.
CCACGCTGTTTGAGCTTACAAAGTAAGCGAGTTCGGGGCCTTCCGGGCGTTCGCTACGTACCATTTTCTTAACGCTCGTTCATTGAGGCCCCGGGGTCCCATACGATGTAGCCGGTGTTTTTCAGGGCTGGGTAAGCGGAGGCTGGTAATTGAACGGATTCTCCTTCTTTTGTGCAGCCTTTCATGCTTCTGTTTTCCTGTTTTAAACCCGATTTTGTTATGTACTTCGGACAATGGTCGAAAACCATCCGGTAACCATCCTCCCTTCTCTATCCCTTACCTGTACGAACCGAAAGGAGGAAAAACCACAAGCGCCACCAGTTACTCACACAGAATAAAAGTAGCGAGCAACGCCTTATGGTCGGACGGCCAGGTAGCTACCGGCCGGATAAATTCATCCTCCGTGCACTCTTCCACCCGTTCGCCCCGCACAATCGAGCCGGACGGCCCTACGATAAAAACCGTTTTCAGCTTTAGCTTTTTATCCGGCAAAAAGTAAATATAATCAATCCGGTCGCGCTCGTCGGCTTCAGGCGCCCAACTCAATTTTTCCACCGCCACCTGCTTATTATCGGCCGGGAACGTAAACCCCGGACAAGCCACCGCATCCGGATACATTTCGCGGAACGAATCGCGGAACCCGTACGCCGTTAGCAATACCGAACAATCCCAACGCACCACAGCACCCCGGTGGTCGAACAAATTTTTCGTATCTTCGCCCCAGTCCAGATGCGAAGGCTCGTTAAAATCGCCTCCCAGGAAAAGGATACTTCCCTTCTCTTTCTTCGCATCCTCGATAACACCCGCAATCGCCTCGTCGCGCAACGACTCCCGGTTACACCGCTCGATTTCGGCCGCATCCGTTACAGGCGCCTCTAACTTCTTCCAGGTAACGCCGCTATACCCCCGGGGCAAATAGCAAGCATAACGGGTATAATCCAGGTGAGCCGAATAAACGATTACCTTCCGGCCGGCGATTTGCAGCGTAGCCTTCAGCACCGAAGCCGCCTCGATTCCCGGCGGATGCACCACGCACTGGCTCCGGATTTCGTATTTCGACAAAATACCCGCATCCAACGCGCTGCTTTCGCCGAAATACCGTTTTCCACGCTCTTCCAGCGCCTTCCGTATCTTCGGGATAAACGGTACGCCGTTATAATTCCGTATCTCGCTGAACAATACGATGTCGGGCTCGAGGCGGCACACCTCGTCGACGATGGCGTCGAAGCCTCCTTCCACACTGGTTCCTTCCTGCCATATATTCATCTGGAGGATTTTTACCGGTGTTTCTTCGCCGTACAGCAAAGAAACACCCCATAAAAAGGAAATTAAAAACACATATTTCCTCATCACACCTTTCCTTATTATATTATTGTATTATCCACATCGGCTTATTCACATCGTCCACCCCGCCATACTGGCGTTCGAGCGCTTCTTTTACGTGCTCGCCGTTGTAATCGAACTCGGACTGCGGATACATCCAGCGCACCGGAATCTTATCGTGCACCGTGTTCTGGTTCGTCGACGCATCGACCGGCAACACCGGATACCCCGTACGGCGGTAATCGTAATAAGCATCGTAGGGATGTTGCAAAAAAGAAGCCAGGTAGCGCTGGGTAAGCACCTTTTCGATATTTTCTTCCTTATCATCGCCCAACCGGATGGCCGGACTATCTAAAAAAGCAGCCTTTACCTCGTCGGTAAGCCGGCGCCCGTGATGATACGTTTCCTCGTCGGGCGTGTGCAAAGTAACAAAATCGAGGCTTGCTTTTATCCCTTTTTTATAAAAATCGGAAGCATCCCCGGCTATCCAGCCCCTCAATACAGCTTCGGCCAGGATAAAATTCTGCTCCGCATACCCCAATCTTACCAACGGCTCGCCGGGCGCATAATGCGTGTACCGGGCGTTCAACCCGCTGTAGCGCTCTTCGGTAAAAGCCTTTTTCACCTCTTCGAAAGGCAGCGAGGGGTCGGTTCCCACGTATGCATCCCAATCGCCGGCGCCCAGCCCTTCGCTTATCTTGGCCGCCGCCGGTTCGGCATAATAAAACAACCGGTAATCGCCGGTGCGCTTAAATACGTCCGTTAGCGTAACTGATACCATCGCGTAGCCGTAATGCTTGGTTTTGGTATGGTTGAAGGGATAGATTTCTTTTTCCTTTTCCGAATAAACCAGTTGCAGGTTATCGGCGTTCGAGCTCATTAACGTGCCCGACGCAACGAGGCGGCCGAAACGCTCTTTCACTTTCAAATCGGCATCTGCCTCTTTTTTCGACAAGTGCATCAACACTTTGAGCTGGAAGGCGGTAACCACCTTGCGCCATTTCGCCGCGCTGCCGCCCAAGAGCGGGTCGCCATCAAAATCGGAGGCCATGGAAAAAGCCTGGGCCGCCTTTTCCAAATCCGCCAATACAAGCAGCATCACCTCTTTCTGGGAGTTATAAGCCGGCTTTACATTCCCTTTTTCTCCGGCCAACGCCTCCTCGTACGGAATGTCGCCCATATCGAGCGAAATATAAAACAACCGGTACGCTTTTACGAAATAAGCCAGGCCGGCGTAGGCGTCCGCATTCTTCTCGTGGGTAAACCCGAGCATCTTTTCACAATTAATCAACGTTTTATAACCCGAGAAACTTCCCCTTCCGAAGATATTGTACTGGTACGGCTCCACGCCGTCGCCCCAGGCCAGTTGCTTGCTCAGCATATTATCGTATACGAAATACTTGTTGCCGTCGGTTCGCGCCATATCGAGCAGCACTTCGGTAGCGAGCATCGCCGGCGTACTTTTATTGGCCGCATCCGGGTCGATGTTCAGGTCGTCGAAGTTGCTGCACGCGCTCCATAAAAATCCAATCAGCGTTACACCTATATATATGTATCTTTTCATATCGCTACAAATTTAGAAATCCAATTTTACATTAAATCCCAGATAACGTACCGAAGGCGAATTGAGTTTTTCGGCCGCCCGGTCAGGGTCGGAAAAACGGAACTCCTTCGTCCAAATCAGTAAATTCTGCCCCACGAAAGCCAACGACGCCCCTTTCATACGCACCATTTTACAAAGCGAAGCAGGTACCTCGTAGCTCAGCGACAAATCGCGTAATTTAAAAAAGGTCTGGTCGTACACATGCTGGCTTTTCACTTCGCCGATATACGGGTTCATGGTCGACATATACGTTTCGTACGAAACCTGCACGTCGTTCGGAGCGAAAACGCGCGTATCGCTCACGATGGTTCCGTAAGCATCGTAATCCACTTTTCCGGAAACCACCTTGACGCCTTCGCCTACGAAATTCTTTTTGCCGTTCACTACTTCATCGTACCGCCAGGCATTGTCCGAGTCGATATGCGCCCCCGAGTTCCACAACGCCTGGTCGGTAATGGAATGGGCAACGCCTCCTACCCGCCCGTCGAACGTAAAGTTCAACGTAAAGTTTTTGTACCGCACGGTGTTGGTAAAGCCCCATATCCAATCGGGATTTTCGTAGCCGGCAACCGATTGGTAATCGCTTTTCTTCGGATAACCGTTTTCGTGCACGATATTGCCCGCCGCGTCGCGTTCCCAATCGTTCACGCCGAGCCAGTCCCACCGCTTTCCGGCAGCTACCCAGGGCTGTTGGGTAGAGTAAACCGGATCGACCCGGGCATAATAGTAACGGTCGCGCGACCAGTTGAACAAGGCCGTCCAGTTCCAATCGCCCGTTTTGATTATGTCGCCGGCAACGGTAAGCTCCACCCCTTTCCGAACCTGCTCTTCGCCGATGTTAATCAACGTAGTTTCGAATCCGGAGGCTTCGCTGATGCCGGCCTTGCGGGTAAGGTTATAATATAATTTGTTATAGTAGGCCAAATCCACCCGGAGCCGGTTACGCAACAGGTTTACGGCCGTACCCAACTCGTAGGTACGCGTAGCCGACGGTTTCACTGCGGATTCCCTGAGGGAAACGGGATACGAGGCCGTGCTCAATCCGCCCCACACATCGGGAGTGATGGTATAGGTTTGGTTGATTTCGTATACGTCGAGGTCTTTTTTCGTTTGCGTCCAGGAACCCCGTATTTTCCAGAAATCGATTCCTTTCGGCATCGGAACGAATTGCGACAGCACGATGCTTCCGGAAACGGAAGGATAAAAATAGGAACGGGTTTCGGAGGGCAACGACGACGACCAGTCGTTACGCGCCGTTACATCCACGAACACCGTGCTTTTCCATGAGGCCGACACTTTACCGTACAAGCTGTTCACTTGTTTTTTCTTCAGTTCGCTGGTTGTTTTTATCGGGTCGGCCGATGCCTTGAACGAGTAATAGCCGGGGATGGTAAGGCCGTTTTGCGTTTCGCCCATGATATTGTCGCTCTTCCACAGGTAGATGGTTCCGCCCACGAATCCGTCCACGCTGAAATCGCCCCAGGCGTGTTCGGCCGAAAGCAGCACATCGTTGTTCAAGCTGTATCCGCCCAGCCGCTGGAGGCAGTAATATCCCTTCTTGTTCCAGCCGCCTACCGCGCTGGCGGGATTTTTCCATTGCTTTTTTTCGGAATAAGCGTCGAGCCCGGAGCGCACGGATAGTTTCAGCCACGAAGTAAAGTCGTACGCAGCCGACAAATAGCCGTTTACCAGGTCGTAATCGTCGGAGCGGGTAATCTCGTTCGCAATCAGATAAGGATTATCGTACCAGGTATCGTCCATCCAGTTCTGCTGTTCGTCTTTTATCACCCAATAATCGCGGTAATCGCGTATGTCGTACTCCGCCCCCGACCATACCAGCAAGTTATACAAGAAGCCGCTCCCGCCGTAACCGGCGCCCATATCGTTGGGATAAACACGCTTATTATACGTCAGGCCGCCGTCGAACGAAAAATTTTTCCATTTCATTTCGCCGGATACCGAGTAAATAAACTTATTCAGTTTTTCGTTGGGATACTGGCCTTTGTTGAACACATGCGTCAGCGAAGTACGCACGCTGCCGTACTTTCCTTTCTGCGAAACACTGATGTTGTTGTTCGTTACCAGGCTCAACTCCTGGAAATTTTTCAGGTTGTTTTTCCCTTTCGATACCAACGGCATCTCTTTCCAGTCATGCGTATAAGGGTCGTACTGCACGGCCGTTCGGCCGATGTCGAGCTTATCGCCCCACACGTAGTCGCCAACCTTATACCGGCCGCCCGAGCCGGAGCTATAGGCCGTTTGCACTTCAGGCTTCTTCAAATAGCCGGCATTAAACATCGTGCTGCTGTTTACGGTTACGCTCAACCCGTCTTTCTGCCCTTTCTTCGTGGTTACCATCACGGCCCCGGAGCCGCCGCGTGCACCGTATAAAGCCGAGGCCGTAGCCCCTTTCAGCACGTCGACAGATTCGATGTCGTCTGCCGCCACCTCGTTGAGCGATACGTTGGCGTAAGGTACCCCGTCGATTACCAGCAGGGGCGTTTCGCCGCGTAACGACAGGTCGGGCGAGGCATTGAACTCCGTGCTGTTCTGCACGTTCAGGCCGGCTATTTTACCGGTTAACGAGGTGGCTACGTTTACGTTTTTTACCGTTGCCAGGTTTTCGCCGCTTATCTTTTGCACGGCATACCCCAGCGCTTTTTCCTCGCGTTTGATGCCGAGCGCGGTAACTACCACTTCCTCTAAGCTCTTGGTATCCTCGGCCAACCGGACGGTAAAAGCGGTTTGGCCGTTTACCGGTATCTCCTTCGTGATATAACCGATATACGAAACCACCAGTACCGACTTGGCCGGTACCGTTAACCCGAACCGGCCGTCCAGGTCGGTTATCGTACCGTTGGCGGTTCCTTTTTCCACGACGTTGGCTCCGATAACCGGCTCGCCTTTGGTATCTTTTATCACGCCGGTAACGTTTTTCCGGAAACTTGCCTGCGGCCCGTCGCCGCGTTTCTCGAACAGCACAATCGACTTGGGCGAAACAATTTCATACGCTATATTCCTGCCCGAAAGCACCGTATCCAGCACCGCTCCCACCGAAGAGCGGGTACAGGAAATATGCACATCGTTCCGGTTATCTATTACGACATTCCGGTAGGAAAACCGGTAGGGAGTTTGTTTTTCAATCTCTTTGAAAACTTCTTTCAGCGAAGCGTTATTCAACCGAATCGTTACTTGTTGCTGCGCATACAGCCCGAAGCAACTAAAAAACAGCAGGAAAGAGAAAAGGGCGTATCTCTTCCAGGGAACGGGTTTATTCATGCTACATTTGTTTTTAAGTGTTTAGTATTTTTCATTCGTTTCCTTGCAAGGCCGACTGTAAAGACAAGCGGCCGGAAAAAAAGTACCAGGGACAATACATGTTATATAGCATAAAGAAAGAAGATAGAAGGACAAAAGGGGAAGTAAACAAACCGTTTCCTACACGGCTTTGGAAAGGAACGGTTACGAGGCATCACTTCCTTTACATGCCGGATGGCGGCGTTAAACCGCAAACTTAAAAAAGGACCGGCTATGTGGTAGGGACGGGCGCCTGCATTTTACCGCCGACTGGGCTAACCTGTTGAAAAGAACCGGTTATTTCGTATGGGCTTCCGGGGACACAGGCGATGCCTGCCCGACGGAAAAAGCCGGTTCACTGTGGCTTAACGAAGAAGGAATTTTGCCCGCTGCCGTGGGGCGAGCAAAAAATGAAAATGCCGGTGAGGCGCCTTTTGCAGACGCCTTGCCGGCAAGCCAAATAAAATTTTTGCCGTGTAACGCGTGCAGCCCCGGTAAAATTTATTGCCCGGGCGAACCATCGGCTATCAGCCTTACTTCCTTCCCCTGCTTTAGCGGCGACAGGTTGTAAGCCTTGCCGATAATCGTGAGCGCCTCGTTTATATCCGTTGCCGGGACGGTACCGGTAAACAGGTCGGAATCGCTTTCCTCGTAGTTCGTTTCTATCCGGATGCCGTAATTCTTTTCGAGCCGGCCGATTACTTCGGAAAAACTGGCATTCCGGAATACCATTTCGCCTTGCTTCCAAGCCGAAGCATCTTCTATATAGTCTTCGCTCCAAACGGTAATCGTACCGTCGGCCCGGTTCAGTACCGCCCGCTGGCCCGGTTGCAACCATACGCCTTCTTCCGTCCGGGTGGAAAGGAAGCGCACGCCTCCTTCTTCCAACGAAAGCTCGGCCGTTTCGCTTCCCGCGCGGACGTTCAGGTTAAATGCCGTACCGGTTACTTTCACTTCCAACCCTTCCGCATCTACCAGGAACGGCCGTTCCTGGTCGCGGCTTACCCGGAAATAGCCTTCTCCCTCGAAGCGAACCGCCCGCTTATCCTTATTATATTCGCGGGGGATATAAATCAGCTCGGAATTGGCATTCAAGGTAACCGAAGTACCGTCGGGCAAGGTAACCGAGGCCCGTTCGCCGTAGCCGGTGGTAACGGCCAGCGTTCCGGCCGACATCCGGTTGTTTTCACGGTACAGATACAGGGTGGCGAGGATAAAAAGCGGGAGCAAAATAACCGCCGCCACGCGGAGCGCTTTTTTAACGGCTCCGTACAATGCCGGTTCAGGCCGGGCATCCTCCGCTATGCGGGCGTCGATTCGCCTTTTCAACCCGTCGACCCGGGCGGCATCTACGGCCGAAACGTCTATCTCGTCGCACATCCAGGCTTCACGCATCGCCTTTTCGATTTCTTCGTCTTCTGCGGCGTTGACCTGTTCGCGCAGCCGACGAAGGTCGTGTACCGACAAGCGGTTTTTCCTATATTCGTGTTCCAGCTCTTCCATGGGGTGCTTGTTTGTTATGTATTGACAACATTTTTCCGATTATATACTATCTCCGACCGGTTAATTAACGATTAATAACCATCCCGCTATCCAGGTAATTTTACCCAGTTCGTCACGCAAGCTTTTCAATCCCTGCGACAATTGGTTTTTTACGGTTTGTTCGCTTAAGGCCAGTTTTTCGGCTACTTCTTTGTTCGAAAGCTCTTTCAAACGGGAAAGCTCGATGATTTTCCGTTGGGTGGAGGGTAGTTTCTCGAGGGCAATCCGCAGCTTTTGCAAAAAATCTTCGTATTCCAAGGGGCACGGGGAAGTTCCTGCCGCTAACTCGGCGCGGCATGCCACATATTCTTCGTATACGGGCGAGTTCACTTTGGCCCGGTAGGCATTGATTAGGTAGTGCCTGGCTATGATAAACAACAGGGAGCGCAAGGTTTCTTCCTGGCGGATGGTGGCGCGGCTGTTCCACAGGCGTACGAATACATCCTGAACGATTTCTTCCGCATCTTCCCAGCTTTTGGTGTATTGCTTGCAATACGCCAAAAGCCTCCGGGCATACATCCCGTATATTTCGTCGAATGCTTTCCGCGACCCGTTTTTCAAAGCGCCGATTAACAAATGCTCGTTCGGATAGCTCGTGTCGTTCCTGTTTTCCATTGAAGGTTCCATTCCGATTGGTTACAAAGACAGGCTTCGCATTTTTATCGAAGATAGCGCAAGCCGGGGACAGAAGGCAAGCCTCGCTTTGACTATGCCCGAGCGAAGGCCCTCTTCTCTTTTTCGGAAGAAAAGTAGCACATGCCGGCCACAGAAGCGAAGCTCTCGCTTTGAGTATGCCGGGGCGAGACCTATCTTCGTTTCGATTCTTTAAAACAAAAATAACCGTTTTTACCCGGAAATGCGGCAAAAAACAAAAAAAACACGAAACATCCCCCGTTAACAGGCAGAGTTTCGTGTTTCCTATCCGGCTACCGCCGGAATTTACAACCCGAAGGCTGCTTTTATTTTATCCACATAATCCAGTTTTTCCCAGGTAAACAATTCCACTTCGCAAACAACAGGAGTAGGATTATACCGCGAGCGGAACGTTTTCGTAACCGTTTCCGGCGTACGCCCCATGTGGCCGTATGCAGCCGTTTCCGCATAAATCGGATTACGCAGCTTCAGCCATTCCTCGATGGCCTTCGGACGCATATCGAACAGTTGCCCTATTTTCTCGGCAATCTCGCCGTCGGTCATACCCACCTTGCTCCGGCCATACGTATTGACAAAGATATTCATCGGACGCGCTACGCCGATAGCGTACGAAACCTGTACCAGCATTTCGTCGGCCACCCCGGCAGCTACCATATTTTTAGCGATGTGACGCGCTGCATAGGCAGCCGAGCGGTCTACTTTCGAAGGGTCTTTCCCGGAAAAAGCGCCGCCGCCGTGCGCCCCTTTTCCGCCGTAAGTATCCACGATGATTTTACGCCCTGTAAGCCCCGTATCGCCGTGCGGACCGCCGATTACGAACTTGCCGGTAGGATTTACGTGGTACGTGATTCTGTCGGTAAACAGCCGTTGCACCTTTTCGGGGTACCGGGCTTTTACACGGGGGATAAGCAGGTTTTTCACATCCTCGGTAATCACGTCCTGCATCGTTTTGTCGGCTACCGCCTGTGCTTCGGGCGTAGCGTTCAACGGACGGATAAACTCGTCGTGCTGGGTGGAAATCACAATCGTGTCGATACGCAAGGGAGTGCCGTCGTCGTCGTACTCGATGGTTACCTGGCTCTTGGCATCCGGACGCAGGTAAGGCATGCGCTCGTTTTCGTTTTTACGGATAGCCGCCAGTTCCTGCAACAACGAATGCGAAAGGTCTAACGCCAACGGCATATAGTTGCCGGTTTCGCAAGTAGCGTAGCCAAACATCATTCCCTGGTCGCCGGCACCCTGGTTGTAAGGGTCTTCGCGTTCTACGCCGCGGTTAATATCGCCCGACTGTTCATGGATGGAAGAAAATACGCCGCACGATTTGGCTTCGAACTGGTACTCGCTTTTGGTATACCCGATCTTTTCGATTACACTGCGCGCTACATCCTGTACATCTACGTAAGCGCTCGATTTTACTTCTCCGGCCAATACAACCTGTCCGGTTGTAACAAGCGTTTCGCAAGCAACTTTCGAATTCCTGTCGTACGCCAGGAACTCATCCAGCAAAGCATCCGATATTTGATCGGCTACTTTATCGGGGTGTCCTTCCGACACCGATTCGGAGGTAAATAAATAACTCATAAAATAAATAGTATAAATGGTTCTGTGATTTGAACTGACGAATGGCAGGAAAGTACACCGGACGGTTGCAGAAAAGAGTCGATTGTTTTTAGCATTTTTTTCTGTGGTTGCAAGCATACAAATCTGTCCACGTCAATTCGGCGGTAAAGGTAGATAAAAAACGGAATAAACCAATAAAACGGCGCTAATTTTAATTAGCCGGGGCGGCGTTTTCCAACTCTTCCCGGAGCTTGCGTACCGTTACATGCAGTACAGGATGCTGCAACTCCGGCGCAATTTCGCTCAACGGCTCCAGTACGAAAGCCCGCCGGTGCATCAGCGGATGCGGGATAACCAAATCCGGGCTATTTACAACCAAGCTGTCATATAGCAAAATATCGATGTCGATACTCCGGTCGTGGTATTCGCCGTCGCTTTTCCGGGTACGCCCCAGTTCCTTTTCTATCTGTTGGGTAAGCAGAAGCAATTCATGCGGGGAAAGGGCGGTTTGCAGCGCCACCGCCGCATTTAAAAACGGATGGTCCGAAACGAATCCCCAAGGAGCCGTTACATACAACGAAGAAAGGGCGGAAATACTCCCCGCCCTTTCGGCCAGCCGCGCTACGGCCTGCATAATATGATATTGCCTGTTTTCCGTATTGGAACCCAGGCCGAGGTATACGGTCGCCATCGCGTACGGTTAAAGGATGAGCATCGCGTCGCCGTACGCTCCGAACTTATATCCTTCCTTCAACGCCACCTGGTACGCATCCATAATCAAGTCGTAGCCGCCGAACGAAGCCGTCATCATCAACAAGGTGGAAAGAGGCATATGGAAATTGGTTACCATGCTGGTAGCCACGCTGAAATCGTACGGAGGGAAAATAAATTTGTTCGTCCATCCTTCGAACTCCTTCAAATGGCCGTCGGTGCTTACCGCTGTTTCGATAGCCCGCATCACCGAGGTACCTACCGCACAAATCTGCCGGTTGGCGTCTTTTGCCCGGTTCACGGTTTCCACCACGTCGGCGTTCACCACCATCTGCTCGGAATCCATTTTATGCTTCGTGAGGTCTTCCACATCTATTTCCCGGAAGTTACCGAGTCCGGAATGCAGGGTAAGGAAGGCAAACTCGCAATCTTTTATCTCCAGCCGTTTCATTAACTCGCGGCTGAAGTGCAATCCGGCCGCAGGCGCCACCACGGCCCCTTCCTCAGTAGCGAAGATATTCTGGTAACGTTCTTCGTCGTCGGGCTCCACCGGACGGTTGATGTATTTGGGCAGCGGCGTTTCGCCCAGGGCATACAGGGCTTTCTTAAATTCCTCGTGGTTCCCGTCGTACAGGAAACGCAACGTACGTCCGCGCGAGGTCGTGTTGTCGATTACCTCGGCCACCATGGAGTCGTCGTCGCCGAAATACAGTTTATTCCCGATACGGATTTTCCGTGCCGGGTCAACCAATACGTCCCACAAGCGGAGTTCTTCATTCAATTCGCGTAACAGAAATACCTCGATGCGTGCGCCTGTTTTTTCCTTATTGCCGTACAAACGCGCCGGAAACACTTTCGTATTATTAAAGATAAACACATCGTGAGGACCGAAATAGTCGAGGATGTCTTTAAACGTTTTGTGTTCGATCGTACCGGTTTTGCGATCGACTACCATTAACCTGGACTCGTCGCGGTTTTTAGCCGGGTACAAAGCGATTTGTTCCGGAGTCAAATTAAATTTGAATTTAGAAAGCTTCATAAGGCTGTTTTATTTATTTTCTTCTTCTACTTCTATTTTTATCGTATCCAGAAAAGAATCGATTTCTTCGGGCGACATGCATTTATCCAACGTTATATCGCCTATCCGGGTACGCTGCAAGGCAATCAAATGCGCCCCCGACCCCAAAGCGGCGCCGATGTCGCGTGCCAGGGCCCGGATATAGGTGCCTTTGCTGCATACCACCCGTATCTTCAACACAGGCAATGCACATTCCAATAACTCCAGCTCGTCGATGACCAGCATTTTCGACTTCAACTTCACTTGTTCGCCTTTCCGGGCCGACTCGTAGGCTCTTTTTCCGTCGACTTTACAGGCTGAAAAAACCGGCGGTACCTGTTGTATAGTTCCAACAAACGTAGGCAATACCTGGTTTACCAGCTCCGGAGTAATATGGGTAATGGGGTAGATGGCATCTATCTCGGTTTCCCGGTCGAACGACGGAGTGGTTTCGCCCAGTTTAAGGGTAGCCACATATTCTTTTGTCTGGTACTGGAATTCTTCTATCCGCTTCGTGGCCTTTCCGGTGCATACAATCAATACGCCGGTAGCCAGCGGGTCGAGCGTACCGGCATGTCCTACTTTTATTTTTTTCACTTTCAGTTTACGTGTCAACTTATACCGGAATTTATTTACCAAATCGAAAGAAGTCCACGTAAGGGGTTTGTTAAAGTAAAGAATTTCTCCTGTTAAAAAGTTCATTTACATTTTATTGAATAAACGAATAAATAATGGCGAACAATCCCGCAGCCACACAGTAATAAGCAAAATAAATCAACTTTCCTCTCTTTACAATATTAATCATCCATTTACAGGCCAAGGTGCCCGATATAAACGCGGCTAAAAAACCGGCTGCCAGCGCACCGGTGGAAATACCCGAGGTTTCGGGCGAAAACTCGCCTTTCATCAGGCTGAGTAACGACTCGCCCAAGATGGGGATAATCACCATCAAAAACGAGAACTTGGCAACCTGCTCTTTTTTATCGCCCAGCAACAGGCCGGTAGCGATAGTGGAACCGGAACGGGATAAGCCGGGCAATACGGCGCAAGCCTGTGCCAACCCCATAATAAAAGCGTCTTTAAATGATATTTCTTCTTTCCGGCGCGGCTTGGCATAATACGAAAAAGCCAACAACGCTGCGGTAACCAGCAACATACAGCCTACCAACGCTAATCCGCTTCCGAAGAGTTTTTCCACATAATCCTTGAAAAATAATCCGACGATAGCTACCGGAATCGTGGATACCAATATTTTACAAACCATTTGCATCGGCTCGTTCCACCTAAAGCTGAAAAAGCCTTTGAACAAAACCGACACTTCGCTCCACAGCACCACAATCGTACTCAGTACGGTTGCCGTATGCACGACGATGGCAAACGTGAGGTTCTCGTCGGCGTCGATACCGAACAAAGCGCTCCCGATGGCCAGGTGACCGCTGCTACTTACCGGCAAAAACTCGGTCAAACCCTGGACAATCCCTAAAATAATCGCTTCCAGCCACCCCATCTTATTCTTCTGCTTTATCTTTGCTTTTCTTCAAAATTCCCACAATCATCATCATAAAACCGAACAAAGCCACCGCCGGCGCAATCACGATGCGACGCACGTTGAATATTTCGGGGTTAAACGAAACACCGTCGGTGGAGCCGCCTCCCGACATCAAGGCAAAACCGATAACGATAAACAGGATAGCGATCCCGATGAGAATAAAATTTTCTTTTCCGAAAACGAAGTCTTTCCTGGCCATATTTTATTTTGATTTATTTATACGTGATACAATTTGTCGGCATCCATCCGCAAGTATTTATTTACGGCGAAGCAGGTGGCGACAAAAGACAAACAAATTCCGAGCGCCAGCACGGCACCGAATACGATTAACAGCGAACGTACATCCAGCAAGTCGATAAATCCCGGAAAATCGCGTTGCACATAATACAAAACACCGGTAAGCATACCCACCGCCAACACGGCTGCTACGATTCCGCTCGCTACATTATACCGGATAAAGGGACGCCGGATAAATCCGGACGTGGCTCCTACCAACTGCATGGTATGAATTAAAAAACGCTTGGAATAGATAAGCAGCCGGATGGTGTTGCTTATCAGCACAAAGGAAATAATCATCAACACGGCGGCCAGCGTTAATAAAATAATGCCGGTACGTTTCAGGTTGTAGTTTTCCAGTTGCATCTTGTCTTTCCGGTAGAGCAATTCGCTTACGTCGGTATACGATTTTATCTGCTTTTCAATGATAAGCAGGCTGTCGGGATTGGCATATTCCGAGTTCAGCTTCACTTCGATGGAGGCTTGCAGCGGGTTGAAACCGAGAAAGGTTTCCGGATTTTCGCCCAACTCTTCTTCCAGTTCTTTCGCCGCTTGTTCTTTCGATATGTATTCCGTGGATTTGATATACGGGCGGCTGTCTAACTGCTTCTGCATCTTTTTTATATCGGCGTCTTTGCTGTTTTCTTTGAGTACAACGGAAAACGATATATTTTCACGTACGTATACGGATAATTTCTGTCCCAGCAATCCGATAAAGAATATTAACCCCAGTAAAAAAAGCACCAACGCAATGCTGATAATGGAGGTAAGACGGGAATTAAAAAAAGATATTGAATTAGTTTGCTTATTTTCAGCCATTTGATGCGTACTTAATATGGATAAAGAACGGAGGAGAGATGTGTTTGATGCATACTCTCCCCAATTTGACCGCAAATAAACGAAAAAAAGAGCAAAGACGGTGGTTATTTGTAATTCTTTAACCTTCCTCCGTCACAGGCTCTCCGAACAGCGTAGCAGAGGTGGCGCGCGTGATTTTTACCCGGACGAATTGTCCGATACGGAAGTTGCCTTTATCGAAAATCACCACTTTGTTTTGAGGCGTACGGCCATAAAGTTGTTCGCGCGAACGCTTGGAGAAGCCTTCGATAAGCACGTCGAACACCTTATTTATATCCCGTTGGTTGCTTTCTTCCGACAAGGTATTCTGTAAATCGATCATCCCCTGCAAACGGCGTATTTTCTCGTCTTCCGGCACATCGTCGGGCAAATGGACAGACGCGTACGTGCCGGGACGCTCGGAATATTTGAACATAAAAGCGGAATCGTATCCCACTTCACGCATCAATGACAAGGTTTCCCGGTAGTCGGCTTCGGTTTCGGAATGGAAACCGCAAAACAAATCGGTGGAAATGCCGCAATCGGGTATAAATCGCCGGATGGCGGCGATCCGTTCCAGGTACCACTCACGCGTGTACTTCCGATTCATCAGTTTCAGTATGCGCGAACTGCCCGACTGTGCCGGTAAATGGATGTGGTTGCATATATTCGGATACCGGGCTATCGTACGGAGCGTATCGTCGCTCATATCTTTCGGATGCGAAGTGGTGAAGCGGATGCGCATGCCAGGCGCTTCCTGCGCTACTTTCTCCAGCAAAAGGGGAAACGTTACTTTTTGTCCGGCTTGTTCAAACGCATACGAGTTTACATTCTGTCCCAATAAAGTAACTTCCTTGAATCCTTTATCGCGCAAATCGCGCAGTTCGTTCAGAATGCTCTCTACATCGCGGCTCCGCTCGCGCCCCCGGGTATACGGCACGATGCAATAGGTACAAAAATTATTACATCCGCGCATAATGGAGATAAACCCGGAAATGCGGTTACCGCCCAGTTTCAGGGGAATTACCTCTTTATAGGTTTCCTGCGCGGAAAGCGTTACGTTAATGGCTTTTTCGCCTTTTTCAACCGCACCTATCAGGTTGGGCAAATCCAGGTACGAATCGGGGCCCACCACCAAATCGGCACGGTGTACGTTTATCAATTCGTCTTTCACACGCTCGGCCATGCATCCCATAACGCCGATAATCAGCGATTTTTTTTTCTTTTTGAGCGATTGGAAATATTGCAGCCGCCCGTAAATCTTCTGCTCGGCATTGTCGCGCACCGAACACGTATTTACCAGAATAGCATCCGCCTCTTCGATTTTGTCGGTTACGGTATAGCCGTCCATCTTCATAATCGACGCGACGACCTCGCTATCGGCTACATTCATCTGGCAGCCGTAGGTTTCGATAAATAACTTGCGCTCTTTCAAATCGGTTGCAGATTTAAAGTCTGCTTCCTTGTTCATTCTATCCATGTTTATTTATGTTAAAGATGTAATTTCGCTAAACTTTTCCAGA
>JAJBTJ010000126.1:0-9955 GCA_020860905.1 Parabacteroides sp.
GGTAATCCCTTCCATTCGCCTGCAGAAAATTTATTTTTACAGACTATGATTTTTATCGGGTGTGATTTGTTTCTTAAAATAAGAAGTGATAGATTTGCAAGGGGTTATTATAGATAATAAATGTGTGCCTGACAGCGGAAACCCGGTGTCTCTTTCTTAACAAGAAAGACCTGTTTTACCCTGCTCCTTTCTGAAATTATCGAGTACCGTGCGGTTCACCTCGTCGATAACATGATAATTGAATCCCTTTAAGTAAATCTGTGTCGTTTTCGTAGATGTATGCCCCAATGCCTGGCTAATCTTCTCGATAGGTACATTGCATTCCTGCGCCAACGACGCCCAGCTATGACGCGCCACGTACATCGTAAGGCGGAAAGGAATATCCAACAACTCCTCCAATTTATGCAAATGCCTGTTTATCCGGCGCAACACCGATTTATAATTTTTATGTCCGTGCTTCTTATCCGACAACAGGAAAGGAAACAGGTAACTATCGTCCGTACGATATTTATCGATTAGCTCCTGCAATTCGGGCACGACCCTTACCCGCAGGATACTTCCCGTTTTCGAACGGCGATACGTAATCACCCCGTTCCGTATATCCGTACGTTTCAAATTCATTATATCGCGCAAAGCCATTCCCTCCAGATACAAGGAAACCATAAACACATCCCTCGTCCGGGCCAACGACGGGAAAGAATCCAGCTCGGCCTTCATCAGTTTACGGATAATCCCGGCTTGCACTGCCCGCTTCTCGGTAGGCGCTCCCCGGGGAATACTCCCGTGGAATACCGTTTCGTCGCCAGTAACGATTCCGATACGGCGCGCCCGGTTGTAAACAGCCCGCAGTAAACTCAGGTAAGTGGAAACACTGGACTTCTTCAACCCGGTACGCTCCAGGTACTTTTTATAATCGATGATAAAAGTAGTGGTAATCTGGTTGAGCAGCAACCGCTCCGGCCAGCCGGCATATACACAATAGCGGGCTACCGAATTACGCAGGCTTTCATACTGTCCGGCCGTATTATAACGACCCGTAACTTCCAGCTGCCGCTTTTCCTGCTCCACGAAAGTAAAAAAACAATGCAAATCCTGTTGCCTCCGGTACCGTTCCGATACGGCATCTACCCCATAGTCGGGACATTTCGAGGCCAACTCCCGCACGATGTTTTCCAACCCGGTGCGGATGGTACGGATATGCGAATTTATTTCGCGCATCCGTTTCATGCCGCCACACCCGGAAGGCAAGCGCATTACCTGCTCGGACGTTTTGTCGAACCACTCTTTCCTAAGAGATACTCCTAAAGAAATTACCCGTTTCTTACCCCCTCTCAATACTTGGAAAACAAGAGGATACATCTCATCCCTGTTACACCTGGCGGTGTTCAATCTCAACTTAATCGATGTTCTCATATTCTTTAGCTTTAAAAACAAAAGGGAAATAAAGTGCAGTTATGCTCCATTATTTCCCTCCCGTAATTTATAATTTATTTTCTGAAAAATGGCTACGGTAACGCCGGCAAATCGATGGTTTCTTTCTTTTCCTGCCATTGATTTATAGTAAAACCGCCCGAAGAAGTACCTTCTTCGAAAATCTCGTTCAACGTTAAATCGAGCCGGAGACGGGTATTCGCATCCAACGTTTCCTGCAAGCGCTGCTGATACGTTTTTACCGATCCGTTCTTCAAGGTCACGACAATTTGCAACAGCGGGTTCGGAGCCGTAGGAAACACCATTACCGGAGCGTTCGACATCCGGAGCGAGTCGGCGCTCATCTGTAGCTCGAAGCGAACCGTTTTGGTTTGGTTCTCCGGCTCGGCCGTGTAGAAATTGATTTTTTCCGCTACGCCCCCTATTAAAATCTCAGTACTGTAAATAACAGGGTTGAACTTTTGGTTATCTTTATTCCGTAGGGTAACAATCAAGGCGGCTACCACCCGTTGCAAATCCGCATTCAACTCTTCGGAACCGATTTCCACGGAATTAACCGCATGTACCAAATCATATACAGGATAACAAGTGGTATCCGATATATGAGGATATTCTTTCAATTTGTAATATTGTTGCGCCAGGTTCCGGCCCAACACGATTTGCGGGTCCGTCACCACCCTTTCAGCATAAACAGTGGTATCCGGGATAGGCCGTTCCCAATAAATCATATTGTATCTTCCCACAGGCAAATAAACCGGATTCGCACTTTTCAACGCACTCCCGTCCGATACCCTGTAATAAGGATTAATAGCGGTAAGCACGCCTTTATAATAATTGCCGTAATAAACGGACGTATTAGGTTGGCACGGATATACTTCCAGCAATCCGTTCAGCGGCGTACGGGATACCAGGCGAGCGTATAATTGAGGAGATACCAATTGGGCTTCGGGCACTTCCGGAGGAGACTGATTTACCTCTACATGGCTATCATCGTCAGAACAACTGTTGCATACAGCAAGAATAAATAAAAGAAAAATCCATTTTTTCATAGTCGATTGTTTAAATAAAACGGCAATCTGTACTTTTTATTACTACCAGTGAAAGAATACATATTCACAAACAGTACGTTTGCCGGATTGTTCGGCGCTTTAGTGATTTTTTAGTGAAAAGCAAGCACGGAAGCATCAAGCCGCCGGCCGAACCGATACGCTTTTATGCTTCCGTGCAAGTTATACTCCTGCCGCCTTTACACCGGCAGGCGAAATGGAAATAGTACGTTTTATCTCTTAACCGAACAGGCTCCAGGCAACCGTAAGGCCGGCCATCACGATAGCCACCATACTCATCAGCTTGATAAGGATATTCAGGCTCGGGCCCGACGTATCTTTAAACGGGTCGCCCACCGTATCGCCTACCACAGTAGCCTTATGCGCTTCGCTTCCTTTGCCGCCGTGGTTCCCTTCTTCGACGTATTTTTTTGCGTTGTCCCAAGCTCCTCCGGAATTGGCCATGAAAATAGCCAGCACGAAGCCGGTGCTTAAACCGCCCATCAGCAGGCCGATTACGCCGGATACGCCGAAAATAAACCCGGTAAGAATCGGGGCGATAATGGCCAGGATAGAAGGCAATATCATTTCTTTCTGCGCTCCTTTAGTTGAAATTTCCACGCAACGCGCATAATCCGGTTCCGCCTCGCCCGTAAGGATTCCTTTAATCGCTTTGAACTGCCGGCGCACTTCTTCTACCATATGTCCGGCAGCGCGCCCTACCGCATTCATCGTAAGCCCGCAGAACAGGAAGGCCATCATCGAGCCTAAGAACATACCCGCCAGCACCTTCGGGTTCATCAGCGTAACTTCGTAATAATGCATGAAATCGGTAAAGGTAGCCTGCGGAATGTCGATGGTACGACCATCCGACAAATTCAGCACGCTCTGCCCCAAACGAATCAATCCGATTTTGATTTCTTCGATATACGAAGCCAGCAGAGCCAGCCCGGTAAGGGCGGCCGAACCGATGGCAAAGCCTTTTCCGGTAGCAGCCGTGGTATTTCCCAACGAATCCAGGGCATCCGTACGTTTCCGCACTTCGGCTCCCAGGCCGCTCATTTCCGCATTTCCTCCGGCATTATCGGCTATCGGGCCGTACGCATCGGTAGAAAGGGTGATGCCTAAAGTAGAAAGCATACCTACCGCAGCAATCCCGATTCCGTATAATCCCATGCCCACGTTGGCAAAGTCGAATCCGGAAGCGAACAGGTACGAGCAGATAATCCCCACCACTACCGCAATTACCGGCACGGCAGTGGAAAGCATTCCCAGGCCAAGCCCCGAAATAATAACCGTAGCCGGCCCCGTAAGCCCTGCCTTGGAAATATTTTGCGTAGGTTTATACGAATGGGAAGTATAATATTCGGTTGCCTGCCCGATAACGATTCCTACCAGCAAACCGATAATCACCGAACACGACACCCAGAACCAATTATCCAGTTTCAATAAATACAATATGCCGAAAGTAGCCACCGCAATCAGCACCGAGCTCAGGTTGGTACCCAGCGCCAAAGCTTTCAGCAAATCTTTCATCGTAGCGTTTTCTTTGGTGCGTACGGCAAAGATTCCGATTACCGACAGCACGATTCCCACCGCCGCAATCAGCATCGGCGCGATTACCGCCTTGTATTGCATTTTCACGTTGCCTGTCGTTACGAAAGCGGCTGCGCCTAACGCCGCCGTTGCCAGGATAGAGCCGCAATACGACTCGTACAGGTCGGCTCCCATACCGGCCACATCGCCTACGTTATCGCCTACGTTATCAGCAATCGTAGCAGGGTTACGCGGGTCGTCTTCCGGGATACCGGCTTCCACTTTCCCTACCAGGTCGGCACCAACGTCGGCCGCCTTGGTATAAATCCCCCCTCCTACACGGGCAAAAAGCGCCTGCGTAGAAGCACCCATCCCGAACGTCAGCATCGTGGTGGTGATTACCGTGAGTTTATGCGTAGCATCCATCGCCTCGGCGGGTATCACCCAGTTCAGCACCACGTACCAGAACGAAATATCGAACAGCCCCAATCCGACAACTACCAGCCCCATCACGGCGCCGCTCCGGAAAGCTACCTGCAACCCGCTGTTCAGCGAGCTACGGGCCGCATTAGCCGTACGGGCCGAAGCATACGTAGCCGTTTTCATCCCTAAAAAGCCGGCCAAACCGGAAAAGAAGCCGCCGGTAAGGAAAGCGATGGGCACCCATTCGTTCTGCACCTTGAAAATATAAGCCATAACGGAAAATAAAATAACGAGCGCCAGGAATACGAGCCCTACGATTTTGTACTGCTGTTTCAGGTACGACATCGCTCCTTCACGCACATATCCGGCAATCTTCGCCATGGTATCGGTACCCTCGCTCTCTTTCATCATCTGCTTGAAAAAGAACCAGGCAAACCCCAACGCCAACAGCGACGCCAGCGGAACAATCCAAAAAATAGTTGTTATCATTGTTATTAGAATTAAAAGATTTATCACGGTAAATGTAATAAAAAAATGCTCGTAAGGAACTTTTTCGGAAATAATAATGTTATAACGTAAAAAAAATAGCATATTTGTTGCCGGAAAATACAGCCATTTATCTTTATGACCGACACGACCAACAAGAAACCCTATAAATTAGGCCTCGCACTGAGCGGTGGCGGCTCGAAAGGATTTGCGCATGTCGGCGTATTCAAGCTCCTCGAAGAATGCGGGTTGGCTCCCGATATTATTTCCGGCACCAGCGTGGGAGCGCTGATGGGTGTGCTGTTTGCCGACGGCTATTCGGCCAACGAAATAAAAGAGATGTTTCTGGGGCGCGAATTCTCCGAGTTTGCCGAGTTCCAGGTACCTAAATCGGGCTTTTTCAACAGCAAGCGATTCCGCTATTTCCTGAAGCGGCAACTCCGCGCCAAAACATTCGAAGAGTTGAAAATACCGTTAACGGTAATCGCTACCGACCTCGACCACGGCATCAGCCAGGAATTCAGAAGCGGCCCGCTGGTAGACGCCGTAACGGCCTCGTGCAGCATCCCCATTATCTTCAGCCCGGTTACTATCAACGGCATTCATTATGTCGACGGAGGCTTGTTCCGGAATTTCCCCGTTTCCACCATCCGCGACGAATGCGAACGGGTAATCGGCGTAAACGTAAGCCCCCTGATTCCGCAAAAATACAAACAGACCCTCCTGCATATCGCCGAGCGGTCGTACCATTATATGTTCCGGGCCAACACACTCGAAGACCGGGAACTATGCGACGTACTCATCGAAGCGGAAGAGTTCGGCCTGTATAAGACATTCGACCTCGAAAATATCGAAACCATCTGCAATACCGGTTACGAAGCGGCGGTACGGACATTCGAAAAGGTATTGCAGGAAAACAAATTCGAAACGCTGGTAAAAGCCATCAGCACCCGGAAAAACGCCTTATTGCCTTAGTGCCGACTTACGGAAAGAGAATAATAAACGTTATAAGCATTTGTAAATGAAAAACTCAGAGAAAATCATCCTTTACCAGGTATTCCCCCGATGGTTCGGGAACCGTTGTTCCGACTGTGTAAAAAACGGAACCCTGCACGAAAACGGGGTCGGGAAATTTTCCGACTTTACCCCCAAGGCGCTCGAAGCTATCAAAGAATTAGGCACCACCCATGTTTGGTATACCGGCATCATCGAACACGCTACCCAGACCGATTACTCGGCCTACGGCATCAGCAAAGACCATTCGGCTATCGTAAAAGGGAAAGCCGGTTCGCCGTACGCCATCAAGGATTATTACGACGTCGACCCGGACCTGGCAAACGACGTAAATAACAGGATGAAAGAGTTCGAAGAGTTGGTAGAAAGAACCCATGCGGCCGGACTGAAAGTGATTATCGACTTCGTGCCCAACCACGTAGCCCGCCAGTACGCCTCGGACGCCAAGCCGATTTACGTAACCGATTTAGGACAGCAAGACAACACCAATAAAGCATTCGACCCCGACAACAATTTTTATTACCTGCCGGGACAAACGTTATCGCTTTATTTCCAGCCGCTCGAAGAAGCGTGCGAATATACCGAGTTTCCGGCCAAAGCTACCGGGAACGACCGTTTTACAGACGCTCCCGACCAATCCGACTGGTACGAAACCGTAAAACTCAACTACGGAGTAGACTATGTAAACGGACGCACCTGTTACTTCGACCCGGTTCCGGATACCTGGAAAAAGATGCGCGACATCCTGTTGTTCTGGGCATCGAAAGGGGTCGACGGCTTCCGGTGCGACATGGCGGAAATGGTACCCGTACAGTTCTGGGGCTGGGTTATCCCGCAAATAAAGCAGGCCCACGACGTACTTTTCATTGCCGAAATCTACAACCCGGCCGAATACCGGAATTACCTGCACACGGGTAAGTTCGATTACTTGTACGACAAAGTGGGACTGTACGACACGTTGCGGGGCGTAATCTGCGGCAGTATCGCAGCCCACGAGCTGACGCGCTGCTGGCAACAATTAGAAGGCATCCAGCACCAAATGCTCAATTTCCTGGAAAACCACGACGAGCAACGCCTTGCTTCCGACTTTTTTGCCGGCGACGCCCGGAAAGGAATAGCCGGCATGATTGTCGCCGCCACGATGAACTCCAACCCCGTAATGATATACGCCGGCCAGGAGTTGGGCGAACGGGGCATGGACGAAGAAGGATTCAGCGGATGCGACGGCCGCACCACCATCTTCGACTACTGGAGCGTAAAAAGTATCCGCAACTGGGTAAACGGCGGGAAATTCGACAACAAAAAGCTCACCGCCGAGCAAATCGCCCTGCGCACCCAATACGCCACCCTGGTGCACTTGATTAAGAACGAACCGGCCATCCGCGACGGCAGTTTCTACGACCTGATGTATGCCAACCCGTCGAGCCAGCATTTCAACAGCCGTACGCAATACACATTCCTGCGGAAATACTGGAACGAAGTAATCCTGGTAGTAGCCAACTTCGGGCCGTCGGTACAGAAAGTGCGCATCAACATTCCGGCCGAGGCCTTCCATGCCCTGGGATTCGAAGATAACAAGCCGGCCCTCGTAACCGACCTGTTTACCGGAGAAAGCGGAATAGGCACCCTCACGGAAGTTTGGCCTTACCAGTTGAATTTACCGGCGCACGGAGGTAGAATACTCAAGTTCACTTATATAGAAGAGTAAAAATATAGCAAATATAATCCGGCAGACAGGAGTTATTGCAAATAGTTTTACTACTTTTGCAGGCAATTCAATCTATTCATTAAGATAAATATTCGGAACAATGAGTCATCAAACTCCTTACTTGGTGTTTTCGGGTACCAACTCGCGGTACCTGGCAGAAAAAATCTGCCAAAGCCTCGATTGCCCGCTTGGCCAAATGAACATCCAGCATTTCGCAGACGGAGAGTTTTCCGTGTCTTACAAAGAATCCATCCGCGGCAGAGATGTATTTTTAGTACAATCCACTTTCCCCAACTCCGACAACCTGATGGAACTGCTCCTGATGATCGATGCCGCCAAACGTGCATCCGCCCATTACATTACAGCCGTTGTTCCTTATTTCGGATGGGCCCGCCAGGACCGGAAAGACAAACCCCGCGTTTCTATCGGCGCCAAACTGATTGCCGATATGCTCAGCACGGCCGGTATTACCCGCCTGATTACGATGGACCTCCACGCCGACCAGATTCAGGGATTTTTCGACGTACCGGTCGACCATTTATACGCTTCGTCCGTATTTACGCAATATGTGAAAGACAACCTGCCGCTCGACAACCTGGTAATCACCACCCCCGACGTAGGCGGTACCAAGCGCGCCAGCGCCTACTCGAAATACCTGGGCGTTCCGATGGTGATTTGCCACAAGTCGCGCTTGCGCGCCAACGAAGTGGCCGAGATGCGCGTAATCGGCGATGTGAAGGGATTGGATGTACTTTTAATCGACGATATGGTAGACACGGCCGGCACGATTACGAAAGCCGCCGACCTGATGATGGCCGAAGGGGCCAAATCGGTTCGCGCCATAGCCAGCCACGCCGTAATGAGCGACCCGGCATCCGACCGGGTAGACCGCTCGGCGCTCACCGAAATCATCTTTACCGACAGCATTCCGTACTCGAAGAAATGCGCCAAGGTAAAAGTGCTTTCCGTAGCCGATATGTTCGCCGAGTCGATTCGCCGCATATGCAGCAACCAATCGATCAGCTCGTTGTATGTAATTTGATAGTTTCCGTCGTATAACGGAACCAGGAATATACAAACCGCCCGGATAACCGAACCAGGAATCCGGGCGGTTTTATTTTCCCTTCCCTGCCCGCGCTAACTGCTTTTCCCGACAGGCTATTCTTGCCCTTTATGCGCCTGCTCGTACGAAATCAACAGCCCCACCACTTCGGAATAATTGGCCGTACCGGTGGGAATGTTATTCCCTTTCAGGTAAAAATTGTAAAAAGCATCCTGCATCTCGCCCAGCGTCCGGCTGTACCGCGCCTCCCAGTAATCGCGCTTGCGGGTGTAAAGGCCGATGATTTTCGGACGTACCCGCTCCAGCAGCTCCTTATACTCTGTTTCGGGCAGCGACATGGCCGCGTTCTGCATCACATAGGGAAAAAGGGAGAAATATCCGCTGAATTTAACAACCGGCTGCCCAGAAGCCGTACACGTAAGGTAGGCATACAAATTGGCCTCCGCCTCGCTGGCGATGCTCAGCCGGTGCGACAATTCGTGGGCATAGGTAGCCGGATACTGCACCGGCAACAGCTCGCGGTTGAGGCAAAACTCCGAAAAGAAGGGCTCCATGTAGCCCAGTACGCCGGTTTTCGACATCAACGCGCTGGAAAGCATCGGCTTCGGCTTTTTTACCGCTCCTGGCGGAAACATCCCGAAACGGGCGGCTATCCGGTTATACTGCGCTGTAACTTCGTGTTGCACCGAAGCCGTATCGACCGTTTCCACTTCCGTATAAGCTGCATTCAGGCTATCGAGGTAGCTCGCAGCGAACGTACGGAACGTAGCCGCCTCGAAAGGCGCATAAGGTATGCCCGTACGGGTATAAAAATCCGCACGCGAGTAATTCAACCCCCAGGCCAGATAGAACCATACATACACATACCCTAAAAAAATAACCGTACCGGCCAACGCGTTTTTA
Source organism: Parabacteroides sp. (assembly GCA_020860905.1). GTDB lineage: Bacteria > Bacteroidota > Bacteroidia > Bacteroidales > Tannerellaceae > Parabacteroides_B. Next base: position 9,611 of record JAJBTJ010000126.1, read on the forward strand.
AAGGAACGGCGCCTGTAAAGCGTATAACCTAAGTAAAAAAGAATCCCCGCCGCAGCACACACGACAAACACATCGCCCAACGAGAAAGGGAGTTTCGAGGAAACGGCCGACAGCACCGCCGAAATAACCGGATAGGCTTTCCGGGCATACCATTCGCCGCCTCCCGGAACGACCCGTATCGCTACCACCGCCAGGAATAAGAGCAGCAGGGGCACGAGTTGTTTTATCCTTCCATACTTTTTTTTCATATCTCCTGTTTTCTACAAATATAACAACAATCGGTTCGCAAAAAAAGAAAATGCCGCTGCCGGCCGGTTCTTTTCAAAACAATTCGTAATCCGACGA
>JAJBTJ010000126.1:9965-15824 GCA_020860905.1 Parabacteroides sp.
ATAAAAAACAACCCGCTTCAGCACCCGGGACGGACACCCCGGCGGCCACAACCACACATCCGTTGCCCCGTGCAGCCGTATGCCGGACAGGCCGGAACATTTGTATAAAAAAGAGGCCGTAATTCACATTACAGCCTCCTTCCCTGACGAAACAACCAATAAACCATTTTCGTCACGTTCATTTATTTAATATGGTTACGTAATTAGCCGAGATTTCGATAGCGATTATCGTGTTACATTCACTGTGCAAAAGTACGAGGCTCCGCCGGCCTGCGCAATACCCAACCCTATGTATAAAACCCACGGGGAAGCTCCCAAAATACCTATTTGTAGGAATTGCAGCGCAGGCAGCCGGCTGCGTATCTTTGCACCGTAAAATACGGTAACACACACTTCTTGGAAATGAAAGAAAATGAATTAACTTTGCCTGTCCGGACACCCCGACAAGTAACGGACAAAAATATGCATAAAATAGGCCGATACAGCGAAACCGACAAGATGAGCGACCTCGTCGCCGACCATTATTCGATGCTTTTAGTGATGCACCGCTTCGGCATCGCCATGGGCATAGGCGAAAAAAGCATCCGCGAAGTGTGCAAGCTCAACGGCGTGGATTGCGACACGTTCCTTACCGTAGTGAACTTCCTGCTCGACGAAAACGGCGCACTCCCGAACGTAAGCAAATGCCTCTCGGTGGAAACACTGGTGGATTACCTGCAACGCTCGCACGATTATTTCCTGAAATTCCGGCTGCCCGATATCCGGCGGAAGCTGAAAGAGGCCATCGCCGGCTGCCCGGAAGATGTGGCGTTCGTTATCCTGAAATTCTTCGACGAATACGCTTCCGAAGTGAACAAGCACATGCAATACGAAGAAAAAATCGTATTCCCGTACGTACGGTCGCTCGTGCACGGCGAACAGGGGCTCAAATACAACATCGGCATTTTCCGCAAAAAACACGACCAAATCGACCTCAAGCTCAACGAGCTGAAGAATATCCTTATCAAATATTACCCGGGCCCGGGCAGTAACCTGCTGAACAGCGTGTTGTTCGATATTTTCAGTTGTGAGAAAGACCTGGCTTCGCACTGCCTGATGGAAGACCGGCTTTTCGTTCCGGCCATCCTGGAAATCGAAAAACCGTAAAGCATGAGAAGCAGCGTATTCAAATTGGCCGTTGCCGAACCGTCGGATATTATCCGGAACGGGTTGGCAGTGCTCCTGAAGCGGATGCCGGGCAACCGGATTTCGCTGGTAGAAATTCCGGACATGGCCCGCCTGCACGAACGCCTGAAAGCCGAACGGCCCGATTTATTGCTCGTAAACCCGGCGATGCTGGGTTGCTTCACCCTCGACCGCCTCAAGGAAGAGTGCGGCTGCGCCTCGATGAAATGCGTCGCGTTGCTTTGCTCGGCCAGCGTTCCGGCGCTTACCAAGCCGTACGACGAAATCGTCCACTTGTACGACGACGAGCTGCAAATCCGCCACAAGCTGTCGCACTGCTTCGAATCGGCCGGAGAAGAGGGCGGCGATACGCCGTGTACCGACGAAGCGCAATGCCTCAGCTCGCGCGAAAAAGAAATCGTGATTTGCGTAGTAAAAGGGCTCACCAACAAGGAAATCGCCGAAAAGCTGTATCTCTCTACCCACACCGTTATCACCCACCGGCGCAACATTGCCAGGAAACTCCAGATTCACAGTGCGTCGGGCCTTACCATCTATGCCATTGTAAACAAACTGGTAGAGTTGGACGACATCAAGGATATATAGAATTAATGTTCTATCTTTGGGGGGGTTAATAGCACACAGGATATGAATTGGTTTATCGATACGTTGCTGCAACCTTCGCTTATTCAGACGGTAATCCTTTTGTCGGTGGTAGCGGCCGCGGGATTGACGCTGGGAAGGATTAAAATATTCGGTATCTCGCTGGGGATAACCTTCGTTTTTTTTGCCGGCATACTGGCCGGCCACTGGCAGATTCCGGTGAACCGGGATATGCTTTCGTTCGCGCAAAACTTCGGGCTCATCATTTTCGTTTATTCATTGGGGCTACAGGTAGGGCCCGGTTTCTTTTCGTCGTTCAAGCAGGAAGGGCTGACGCTCAACCTGCTGGGGCTGGCCGTTATCGTACTGGGGCTGGGGCTCATGCTTTTCTTCCACTGGATTGCCGGCATTTCGCTCCCCACGATGGTAGGGCTGCTTTGCGGAGCGGTAACCAACACGCCGGCTTTAGGTGCGGCCCAACAGGCGTTGGTGCAAATCATGCCGGATAACAGCGCAGAGGTAACGAGCATGGCGCTGTCGTGTGCGGTGGCTTACCCGCTCGGCGTAGTGGGGGTTATCCTGGCCATCGCGCTTATCCGTTCGTTCCTAACGGCCGGCGACGCCACCGTAAGGCATCACGGCGAGCACAAGGATACCACTCCGTATATCGGCGAGTTCCAGGTATGCAACCCCGCTATTTACAACCAACGCATCAAAGAGGTGATGAAGCTCACCTCGAAACATTTCATCATTTCGCGTATCTGGCGCGACGGGAAGGTAACGATTCCGACTTCCGACACGGCTTTGCAAGAGCACGACCACCTGCTGGTTATCTCGGTAAAATCGGACATGGAGAGCATCAAGGTATTGTTCGGCGAGCAGGAAAACGTGGACTGGAACAAGGAAGATATCGACTGGAACCGAATCGACAACAGCCAACTGGTTTCGCGCCGCATCATCGTTACCCGGAGCAAGGTAAACGGGGTGAAGCTGGGTGCTTTGAGGCTGCGTAACCTGTACGGCATCAACATCACCCGGGTGAACCGGGCGGGCATCGACTTGCTGGCTTCGCCGAACCTGACCTTGCAAATCGGCGACAAACTCACCGTGGTGGGCGAAAAGGCGAGTATCGAAAATGTAGGGAAAATATTGGGGAACGAGTTGAAATGGCTGAAAGAGCCCAACCTGGTAGCGGTGTTCATCGGCTTGATGCTGGGGATGTTGTTGGGGGCGGTACCGATTTCGCTGCCCGGTATCAGTATGCCGGTGAAGCTAGGTATCGCAGGAGGCCCTATTATCGTAGGCATCCTGATGGGAGCGTTCGGCCCGCGTTTCCACCTCACTACGTATACCACGCAAAGCGCCAACCTGATGATGCGGCAGTTCGGTATCGTGATTTACCTGGCAGGACTGGGTATCGACTCGGGCGCGCATTTCTTCGAAACGGTATTCCGGGCGGAAGGGCTGGTGTGGATCGGCCTGGGATTCGCCCTTACGGTAGTACCGGTAATGCTCATCGGCATTATCGCCATGAGGATGCTGCGTACGGATTACGGCAATACCATCGGGATGTTGTGCGGGAGCATGGCGAACCCGATGGCGCTGAATTATGCGAATACGACGGTAGAGGGCGACGAGCCGTCGGTGTCGTATGCAACGGTGTATCCGTTGTGCATGTTTATCCGGGTAATTTCGGCTCAGTTGATTATCATGCTGTTTTTATAAAGGGAGAGGGAAAACCTTCCGGCATTGTACAATTACTTTCTCACCGCCGGCCAGCGTGGTAGCGAACAAATATACCGGGCCTCCTTCGGCAATCCGGGTACGCTTGCGGAGCTCGTTTACCGACAAGGGGAAGTTCCGCACCGCCACATTTGCCTGCGGTACCTTCCGGGCCAGCGTCTTAGCTGTTTTGCCGGTAAAAGGTATTACTTCTTCTACCGCAAATACACGTCCCGGAAACCCGAGCGCTTCTTCCTGCGACGTATACAAATGGCTGCTCGTATGGAGCTTTTGTACCCCGAACCGCTGCGCTACGCACTTAAAAGCTCCGGCCTTCAGTACAGACGCATTCGGCTCGTACAGAAACGGCAGCACGTCGTTAGCCGGCGGAGCTACCGCGGCTGTTTCTTCGGCAAAAGTAAACGAAAAAGCCTGTTCGGCTCCTTCCGCCGTAAAATCGACACAACGTACCGGCGGTTCTCCTGCTCCTTCCCGTTCCAATACCAGTATCAATTCCTTGCATTCGTTCCGGACGGAAAGTACATGTACTTCCGTAACGCCGGGCAACAACGACAGCGTATGCCGGATGTCGGCCATCGGCGACAGCTTGGCTACTACTTTCGGCGCTTTCCGGAGCAGCATTCCGCGCAACTGCAACAAATCGGGCTCGCAATCCGCCAAAGCGAACACCCGCTTATCGCCTGCTCCGCGCCGGGCCGGGTCGATATAAATCACCCCCGGTGCGGGCAGCGTATCCAACAAGGCCGTACCGTCGCCTTCCGACACCGTTATATTACCGGCTCCCAACTCCCGGAAATTAAGGCGCGCAGCCTCGCAATAATCGGAATACCGCTCGATGTAATTTACCCGGCGTGCTTTCCGGGAGAAAAAATACGCATCTACGCCCAGGCCGCCCGTCAAATCGCATACAACGTCCGTATCGCGTACGAACCGTTGCTTATACCGTGCCGTAAGTTCCGACGAACACTGCTCGGCCGCCACCTTCGACGGAAATACCAGCGCGTCGCAGGCATACCACGAAGGCAATTTGGTACGGATTTGCCGGCGCGCCTGTATCTGCGTTGCGGCAAACGGCACATCGATGCCGGGATACCGGCCGCTTTTCAATAAAAGAGCGGCCGTATCTTCGTTGGCATGTTCGCGCACGAACTGTTTCAACGCATCTGTCATTTCCACAGCCTGCCGCATCATGCCGGAAAGTAAAGGATATTCGACCCGCAACCCTCGCGCACGAGCCAGCCGGCTTCCCGGTACCGGTTCAGGTCGTCGAGCGCCTGTCCGCGGGTACAGGCGGCAAGCGCCATGTATTGCCGCCGGCTAACGAAGCGGTTGGTCGTGAGGTATTCCCGCAGCCGTTGTTCCCGCTGGGCGGCCGTAAGCTGCACTCCTTGCTTACCGGGGTTGCGGGCAAGCTGTATCTGGCGGCGTATCCTGCTTTTCAATACCTTGTCGGTACGCAGATGCACGTCGTCGAAATGTACCGATTGGGCGTGGATGCGCTCGCCGTCGTCTACAGGCCGGCATTTCAGCGAAACGGAAAAAGTACCGATGCCTTCGAGCTCTACTACATATCCGTAGGAAAGATAAAAAGCGAGCACCCGGGTAATCTCGTCTAAGGCGCCGGAAAGTACGCCCGGCGCCAGGCCGCATCGCTCGGCGGCTTCTTCCATGATTTCTTTACTCTTCCTGGTTCCCGAAGGAATAATCCGTGCGTGGTATTTGCCGGATTCTTCGGAACCGGGCCGCGGCGGATTTTTAAATAAATCGTACGTTGCTCCCATATTGGTGTTTATTGCAGGTTAAAAAATGCTCGCTCTGGCATAAAAAACCGGTTTCTTGCGGTAAAAAATATCGTCCGACCTTGGGCGACCACCCGTCTGACCCGGGTGGTTCACTCGTCTGACCTGGGTCGGACGAGTGAACTGCCTGGGTCGGACGATATTTATCTTTGCATCAAAGATAATTTTTATCTGATAGAAAAGCAAATCGGATGGTGTTGTTTGAAAAATAAAACGGGGGAAAAGTGGCGGCGGTACGCTCGGCTTGCTCGTGGGGCAACCGGATGCGGGTTTGCGGGCCAGCGGGGGCTTCGCACCGGCGCGGAAATTAGTTTTTTATCTGAAAGCTCCTTTTGGGTATTTTTTTAGAAGTATTTATTATCTTTGCTACCCGGGGTAGATGACAAAAATTTTCTTTTTCAAAGGAAAATAGTGCAAACCGGGGCATAATCAAAGTGAAACTTTGCTTCTGCTGGGGTGCAGCCTGTTTTCTCTTCTTAAGAGAAAAAAACAGTCTTCGCTCGCCGCGAGGCGTCTGCCGACGGCGCCTACCGGCGGTCATCCTTTTTTA
>JAJBTJ010000308.1:0-1712 GCA_020860905.1 Parabacteroides sp.
GCGCGATATCAGCCTCTTGGAAAACGGCAAGAAAAAATTTATCCCGACCGAATATATTCAATTTTTGAATAAAAAAGGCATCGATTTGGAAGGACTTTTCAACGACAGCCTGCCTGCCGATGTGTTTCAAAAACGGCTGGCCGCTAAATTGTCCGGACAGGATGATGATAGCGGGCGCCCGCTTCCGGCCGATGTAGGTAAAATCGTGGTAGCCGGTTACGAGAGCGCCGACGATTTGATTCGTATTCCCTTGGTCGATGTGGAAGCGGCAGCCGGGGCCGGGAGCTATAACGGGAGTTATACCGAAGAAGTGGATGCCGTGTTTGTTCCCGGGTCGATGGTGAAGAAAAAGAAGCCTTATCTCGGAATCCGTATCAAGGGCGACAGCATGGCTCCTACTTTATTGAACGGCGGCTACTTGATTATACGGGAGTTGAGCCGGGCAGAGTGGCGGAATATCCGCGACGGCTATGTATATGTGGTGGTAACGCGCGAAGGGCTTACCTACGTAAAACGGATTAAAAACCGGTTGAGCCAGGGGTTTTTGGTATGTACCTCCGACAATCCCGACAAAATGGCGTACGGGAACTTCAATCTTTACGAGGAAGACCTCTATTCGGTTTGGTATGCCGAGTGGTATTTTACCGCCAAGATGCCGAATATCCAGGAACAGTATTACCAACGCCTGAGCGCGCTGGAAAATAATTTCGACGAAATAAGGGAAGAGTTTCTCCGCTTGTCGAACCGTGTCAAGGCGCTGAAAGGAAAAGAGGCGGAATAACTTGCCCGGAGGCGCGCTTCCCTATTGTGTATCCCCTGCCTGTTTTCGTCCCCGGAGCTTTCCGGTGCAGCAGGAGCTTTCCGGTCCGGCAAAACCGATTCTGTTCCTTGTTTCCGGGATTTTTCTACCGGGCCGTACTTTCCGCTTTTACCCATTCGATGTCGATTCCCTGCTCGTCGGGAATATTCCCGGAAATAAAATGCAGGTAAGAAAGACCCGCTTGCGACGGAGTACAATGGAGCGGCAGGCGCTTTTTTTTCCTTTTTCCGTCTACATAGAGCGCAACCCCTCCGTCAGTCTTGTCCAGGTCCCAGCTTATTTTCACTTCGTGCCAGCCGGCATCTTCAATGCCGAGCGCGCTCCGGCTTAGGCCGGTTGCAACCGGCGCGAAATACCGGGCTACCGTATCGCACGGGTTAAACCACCGGTCGTTTAAAAGCATGGTCGCCTCCTGTGATTTTTCGGGCAATCGCAGGCTTACCGTTACCGAACCTTTCCGCAGGGCGGGGAAATTCCATACCGCGCCCCGGTTATCGATTACCAGGGTGTCGTCGGGAGTATAAGCGATATTCAATATCCGCCTTCCCGGTTTTCCGGGATGCTCTTTTAAACGGCATCCTTCCGTCCGGTTGTAGGCGCAATGCCCCTGTATTCCTTTATAATAGTTGAACGTGCACCATTGGGCGAGCGAATCCGAGAAATCGCAGTAGCGTTCCTTTTCGTACAGCCAACGTACGTCGAATAGCACGAGCGCCCTATGCCCCCGGTTCTGCCCGAGCGCCACGAGTACTTTGCCGGGAACAGGCTCTACGAACTGGCTTTGGTGAACGCCCCGGTCTATTCCCGGCTCGTAGGCATAGCCCGGTTCGTTGCGGCGCGGGTCGAGGTACAGTTCGCGCATGCCGGTCCAGGTATGGCCGTCGTCGTCGGA
>JAJBTJ010000308.1:1812-15799 GCA_020860905.1 Parabacteroides sp.
TCCAGGTATGGCCGTCGTCGTCGGATACGAAGGTAAAGCTGCCTTTCGTTTTTTCGGCTGGCCCGCTATAATGGGCTGCTACCACGATGCGGCGCCCGTTCCGGATAAAAACGGGCGGCTTGATCATAATCGCCGGCTTATCCGAAATGCGGGTTATCGTGCGGTTCCCGTTCAATCCTCCTTCCGTACGGATGCCATATACGCCCGCCGGATTTGCCGTGCTCGCCAGGCGGATGTATTCGCCGCTCACCGGGCTTTGTACATCGGCGAAAGGAATTTCCTTCGCAAGCGGTATCTTCTTCCAGGTCAGGCCGTGGTCGGTACTGCTCAAGCAGAAAGTTCCGGCTTCGGCCTGTTCGCCGTAATTGTAATGCCTGATTTCCCCGGTTTCGAGCAACGACAGTCCGATATAGGCGTCGGAGGGCGGCTCGGCTACTTTTACCGGGGCATATACTTCGTCGAGCGTACGGGGAACGGTCGGTTGCGCCTGGAGGGCATAGCTCCATGCGGAAAGGAAGGCCGGTAGGGTAAGGCGGGCGAGGGTGTTCATGGCGAGCGTTTTTTCGAATGGTATGTATTCCGGGTTTTCCCGGGTGTGACTAAACCGGTTGGATACGCTGATTCCGGGTGTATCTCCGGCTTCCGGTTATTTTTCCGGGGATAAGAGATTTTCTTTTGCGCCGGGTGCATGCTGGAAAACACAACCCACTACCTGGCAAGTATCCAGCTCTTTACAATCGCCGCAGGTAATAAATCCTTTTTCCTGTATGCATTTGCGTATTTCGCAATAGTCGCTGCAATACGCAAATTTCACTCCTTCTGTACGGCACCCCGTACAATTTATGGTGTCGGCTGTAATTTCCGGTGCATGGTTCATTTCGCTCCACTCCCGGGCGGTTTTTTCTCTTAGCGCGTCGTCGTTTCCGACTGTGGCTATGCGGGCAGCGCAACTTTCGCAATCTAATCCGCAACAGGCAATTAATTGTTTCATTCGTTGGTTATACCTATTTTTTTCCAAGATAGCACCGGCCCGGTACGGCAACAAATTTGCCCGGTTAGGTGGGCGCGGCCTCTTTTTGTTTTAATTATCGGGGGTAAAGATAGTGTAAATCGCAAGCAGAAGCAAAACCGGATTGGATTTTGCTGAAAAACGTTGCTTATTTTCATAAAGGCCCGATAAACTGCACATAGGGCGGGGCGTTTTTTGTGGGCTGTGCGAGCTATCGCTCCAATTCCTTCAACAGATAATCCAAATAACGGGCGGCATTTTCCGTATCGTCGGCGGCCGGGCTCCAGGGCGCCAGGTTCTCGGGAGCCAGGGGCGCGAATGGACCAGCCTTGACTTCATAAATCACCGACCCGCTTTCCAATACTGCGATACCGTGCCAGACACCGGCCGGTATATCGGCTCCGTATACGCCGGCAGCAGGCGACAGCAACTTTTTTTCCGTGATACGGCCGTTGTCGTCGAAAATAAAAACGCCTATTTTCCCGCGCAGCACCAGGAACGATTCATCCTTGTCGGGATTTCGATGTCGGTGGGGGCGCACGTAAGTGCCCGGCTCTACCGCATTAATCAACCGGTTCACCGGGTCGCCCAGCTCTTCGTGGAAATTGTAATTCATCCGCAGACGCGGGCTTTGTTTGGCACGGGCGGTGGCTGCGTCTAAAAGGGGAGTATCGATTAGTTTCATGGGTGTATGGTGAATTTTTATTATCGGAACTGTTCGTACAGGCAAAGATAAGAACGGATGGGTTCGCTGGTATCAGGCAGTTGTTTTATTTTATCTATTTCTGCTTGAAGTAAGCCGTTTTTTTACCGTTTCCCCCTCGTTTCTACAATATGTTGTCCGGTTGAAGCATCCGATGCGACAAGCCGGTTCTCCAATCCGCCGACCTGTGCATGGAGTACGCCGGATATTTCCGGGCTGCACGCGGGCCGGCAAACGTAAGTAACGCCCCAAATGCGATAGCTATCGGGGTATTCCTGTTTTTCTTTTAAAACTGCCGCTCCGTAACAAGGCAGGAAAGTGCTTGTATGCGGAGCGACAGTACTTGGATGGATAAATACGGACGGTTAATAACCCGGGTTCTGGGTTAATGTGCCTTTGGATAAGTCGATTTCCGTCAGGGGAATAGCCCACAAGTAATCCCGGTTCGGATTAAACTTTCTTTGTTCGATGAAAATCGGTTTTCCGTCATCGTCATTCTTTCCGTATACCGGTTGGGTTACTGCTGTTTCGGCTGTTTTCCAACGCCGGAGGTCGTACAAATGGATTCCTTCGAATGCGAATTCCACCCGCTTCTCGTGCCGGATTGCTTCGCGCATCTGCTCTTGCGTCAGGCCGTCGGGTAAAGCCGGCATATCCACCGAAGGACGCTGGCGTACGTAGTTCACCGCTTTATACACATTTTCGTCGGGGCCGCTCGTTTCGTTGCGGGCTTCTGCATAAGCCAGTAAAATTTCGGCGTATCGTATGTAGATAAAATTTGTCCAGCCCGGCGTATCGCCGTCGTTTACAACATCCGGATTGATATATTTCCGCATGGTATACCCCGTGCGGGTAGCATCGCCCGAAGCCAGGTTGCTGGTATAGGTTTTTCCGCCGAATACGTCCCCGTCGTGCAGAATGCTGAATTTCAAACGCGGATCGCGGTTGGCGAACGGAGCGTTTTTATCGTAAATCGATGCCGGATCGGTTATTTTTTTACCGTTTATATCTTCGTATTCGTCGATTAGATTCCGCGTCGGCGAAAGCGCTTCCCATCCGCCCGACATGTTCGGAGCGAAATATTGGTCTATCCAACTTCCCACCTCGAAATCGTATGCGTTTTCCACATACTGGCGGTCGAAAATAACCTCTTTGCAGTTTTCTCCTTCAGGCAAGAATAATTTTTCATAATCGGTATAAAGGTCGTATGCACCCGAGCGGATTACTTGCCTGGCAGCTTCTTCGGCCATGTCGTATTTCAGGAAATGCAGGCTGATAAGCGCTTTCAGCGAAACGGCCGTTTCCCGAGTAGGACGTCCTATATTGCTTGCGGTGCTATTCAGGTTTTCTTCGGCAGCTTGTAAGTCTTTCAAAATGAAAGTATATACTTCTTCAGCCGTATTGCGGGCCGGTACGGCTTCATTCAATTCCAGCGGTTTTTCTAAGATAGGTACTCTTCCGTATTGTTTTACTAATACAGAATAAAAAAAGGCGCGCAGGAAATGAACCTCGCCGATGAGTACTTTGCGGGAGCTTTCGTCCATCTCCACTTTACCGATATTCTCGAAGAAAATATTGCACCTGCGGATACCCTGGTATTCTTTTTCCCAAAGTTGCGAAAAGTGCGAAGTGGAAGAAGTAGCCGAGCCGGACGAAATAATACCCTGGTCGTTGTTTACGTGTACCGGTACGGCATTGTCGGTGTAACAATCCGTCATAATTACGAAGTTTCCGGGTTCGGGCGTATAGCGGTAAAGCGCGTTCGTATATTTCACAGCATCGCTTTCGATGCGCCAGTAAGAAACATCCGAAAGCTGATCGGTGGGCGCTTCGTCCAGGAAACCGTTGTTGCAATTTGTTACTACTCCTGCGAATGCAAGCGTCAGAAGGCAATATTTGAATTTCATATTCGTTACGTTTTTTAAAATGATACATTAACACCGAATGAATAGTTTCTCGTCAACGGATAATACGTACTCGATTTAGTCAAATCTTTCATATTGTAAGCGCTTTCCGGGTCGACACCGTCGAAGCCGGTAAGCGTAAACAAATTGTCGGCGCTGAAATAGAACCGTAATCGGGCAACACCTATCTGACCCGTCAGGTTACCCGGAAGCGTATAGCCGATTTGCAGGTTCCGTAATTTCAGGTAGGAAGCGTTTTGCATCCAGAAGGTGGAGGTCGAATAGTTTTTATCGGAATCGCTTGCCGACAGGCGCGGGTAAGAAGCATCCGTATTTTGCGGAGTCCATCTGTCTAAGTGGATGTCGGCTACTTTGCCGCCGTTATAAAACGCTTTGTTGATTTCACTGCTTACAATGGCGTCGACCGAGGCGGCACCTTGCAGTAAAGCCGAAAAATCGATGTGTTTGTATTCCATACCCAAGTGCAATCCGAAATTGATTTTCGGGAAATAGGAACCTATCGATTTTCTATCCCGGTTATCGACTATGCCGTCCGGTTTTCCATCGGGCCCGCTGATGTCGCGGTATTTCAAATCGCCGGGTACGGCTCCCCACACTTGTTTGGGCGAAGCGTCGATTTCTTCCTGGCTCTTAAAAATACCGTCGCAAACATATCCGTAAATGTTATTTACCGGGTCGCCGACCGAACGTCCCGGTGTATCGCCTCCGCTTAAATCGGTAATTTCGTTATGTACGTAAGTAAAGTTGAACGAAGCCGAATATTTCCAGTCGCGTATCTGGTTTTGGTGAGATAATTGTAGTTCCACTCCGATATTACGCACTTTCCCTGCATTTTGAGTGGGAGCCTCTACCCCCACAATCGAAGGAATAGGTAAATTCAACAAGATATCTTTCGTGTTTTTCAGGAAAAAATCGCCGGTGAAGCTCAATTTGCCTTTCATGAAGTCGGCATCTATGCCTACATCTACCTGGGACGTTTTTTCCCAGGTGATACCGGTGTTGGCCATTGTTTCGTTAATGGAGATACCTGGCGTCAGCACATTGCCGTAACTATAATCTTGTCCGAATACATACGTATTGTAAAAAGCGTAGTCGCCGATTTCCTGATTACCCAATTGTCCCCACGAAGCACGAAGTTTCAGGTTGTCGATCCAGGTAATAGGCTGCATAAACGCTTCTTCCGATATTCTCCAGCCGGCTGAAAAAGAGGGAAACGCACCGAAACGGTTATCGCTCGGGAAACGCGACGTACCGTCGTAACGGATGTTCGCTTCGAGTAAATACCGGTTGTCGAACCCGTAATTCAAGCGCGCGAATCCGGAGCGCAGGGCGTATGCTATTTTTTTTCCTTCGGTAGTTTGTGTCGTTACATCGCCGGCATTGATTTCGCTCAAACTGTTGTTATCGGGTAAATCGTACCGGGACGCACCTAATATGCGGTACGAATTCCGGATTTGCGAGTATCCCAACAATCCCTTGACGGTATGTTTACCCACTGTCTTTTCGTAGTTCAAATAAGCCTGAAGATTTATTTCAAGCATCTTATTATCCTTGTTTTCCGCTTTGCTGCGGGTATTTTTCACCTCGTTTCCTTCCGCGTTGTAATAACTAAGCCGTTTTTGGAAAAACTGCATATCTTCCAGGTTGAAAGTAGTTGCTGCGCTTCCTTTTAATGTCAACCCGTCGATGATTTTATAGGTAAACGACGCGTTTCCCTGGAAATTGCTGTTCGTGGTGCGCGTAAATCCTCCGTTCCTCACTTCTGCCAACGGGTTGAAATTGTTGAGGAAGAGGCCGTACGTACCGTTACTGAATTGCATCGGTGCATCGGGTGTTGCCCGGAAGGCTTCGTACATCAATGTCCTCATTTTAGTTGCCGGCTGTTTGGAGTCGTCCCGGTAGGCAGCCATATTTAAGCTTACATCCAACCGGCTGTTTATTTTGGCGTCGATATTGGAGCGTACGTTGAACCGGTTGTATTTGGTGTTGGGAATAAGCCCTTCTTTATTATGGTATCCTACCAACAACGCGTAGCGTACCCCTTCGTTTCCTCCTACGATGCTTAGGTGATGGTTGTGGAAAAGTCCGTTTTCGCTTAACAAAGCCCCTAACCAATCGCTGTCGGGATAATGGTCGCGGTCGGAACCGTCTTTGAATTTCTGTAAATCGCTATCGGAGAAAATAGGCGAAGAACCGTCGTTTGTAAGCGACTCGTTTTTCAATACGGCGTAATTGTACGAATCGAGGTATCGGGGTACGCGCGTAGCCGATTGCCAGCCTACATACCCGTCGTATGAAACTACAGGTTTCCCTACGGCGCCTCTTTTCGTGGTTATTAAAATAACGCCGTTGGCTGCCCGTACTCCGTAAATAGCCGACGCTGCCGCATCTTTCAATACGGAAATATTTTCAATGTCGTTAGGCGATACGCTGTTGAACGAAGACTCGATTCCGTCGACGATTACCATCGCTTCCGAATTACCGAGCGTTCCTACGCCGCGTACCCGCAAAGCGGCGCCGTCGTCACCCGGTTGACCTGAATTTTGTATGATGGTTACACCGGCGATTTGTCCGGTTAACATGTTTACCGGGTCGGCCGTAGTACGGTTTTCGAGCATGTCGGCTTTTACCGTACTGACGGCGCCCGTGAGGTTTACTTTTTTTTGCGTGCCGTATCCTACTACCACCACTTCGTCCAGTTTCCGGGTATCTTCATGTAAAACGATAGAGAGCGATTTTTTTCCTTTTACCGGTAATTCCTGGTCGATGTAGCCGATATAAGAAATTTTCAGCATCGCATTTTCCGGTGCCTCTAACGTGAATTTTCCGTTTATATCCGTAATGGTACCGTTTGTACTGCCTGTAACCACGACATTGGCGCCGATAACCGGTTCCCCGTTCATGTCGGTTACTCGGCCGGTGAGCGTTTTCTTTTGTTGGGAAAATCCCGTGTTATCCGTTTCCCGGTTAAGAACGATTTGATGGGCGTTAATAGAATAATGTATCTTTTGTGCGTTAAAGAGTGCATCCAATACGTGAGTTATGTTTTCTTTCTCTACGTGAATAGATACTTTCCGGGTTACATCGATGAGATTCTTATTATACAAGAACCGGAATTCCGTTTGGTTTTCGATTTGGTTCAGTACTTCTTCTACCGGTACGTTGTTAAGCCGTAAAGTAAGAGTGGCAATCTGCGAATGGCTCTCGGAACTGAAAACCTGCACGATGCTGCATAATAGAAATACAAGGCAGATACGTCCGGGCTGGGAGGCTTTTGAATCGAGAAGATGCCTTCCGATTGCTTTAATTGAAATTGAATTCATACATTTGTTACGTTTAGTGAGTAAATAAGATTAAGGGAAACATGTGAAAGCTGAACATCAGAAAGGGAGAGGTGAGCGACTCTCCCTTTTTTCAGTGCAACGTTTTTTCTCGTTTTTTCATGGGCATTGCTTTTTAAGGTTAATATCTGAAACTCGTTTGTTATTTATAAGACGGTTGCGGGGAGAAATACCACATGCCGGAAAGAAAAATATTCGCATTTTTATTGTTTTTATCCGGTAGTGGGGCAATAAAATAAAACCGACGGCAGGATTAGCAGGAATCAGCCGCCTGTTTTATTCCGGAACGGTAAGAATCACCGTACAAAGTCAGTACAGGGATATGCTGAAAATAAAGAATCAGAAGAGTTTGTTGAGTTCGAGTTAATTAGCAGCCTGTCGGCAGAAACGGGCGGAAACAGCATTTATTTTAGCCGGTATACGCGGATATGTTGTTTTTTGTAGCTGTTATCCGCGCTTTTTTCCCGCTTAGGACAGTCGTAAGCAATGGGGGCCGTCATTTTTAACAAACGGAGGATTTCGTCCAACGATTCGTTTTCGAAGGTAGCCCGGTATAAGTGACGCGCCAGCGATACGTCCTCTATTTGTATATCTACATTGAATGTCTGGCCGATGCGTTTGAAAACATATTTCAGCGGGTCGTCGCGGAATACCAGACAGCCGTTTTTCCATGCGTACCATTTGTACGGGTCGGTTTGTTGTATCCGGTATCGGTTCTGTATATGGTTGTACGATAACCGTTCGCCCGGAACCAACGCGAAGGCGGGCGTTTTCCCGATGGCGATTTGCACTTTTCCGTTGGTCATCGTTACGGCTATAATACTGTCCGATTCGTAAGAATTTACATTAAATGCCGTTCCGGTTGCCGTTACGGTCAACCGGGGCGTACGTACGACAAATGGATGTTGCTTGTCTGACTTAACTTCGAAATAACCTTCTCCTTGCAAGTCGACTTTCCTTTCCGATTTCTTCGAGAAGAAAGAAGGGTAACGGAGGGTACTTCCGGCATTCAACTATACTTTCGAACTGTCGGGTAGCGTAATCCGGGCATGCGTGCCGTAAGGAACCGTTATTTCCTGTATGGCTGCCGGTAAAGCCGGACGGTTGGTTTCCCTATATAAATAAACGCTCCAGCCGATAAAGGGCAATAATAATACGGCTGCAATTCGTTGCCAATAACGAACGAACGCTGATTCGTACCAGGCAGCCTGTTTTTTTATTCTCTCCATCACGCGTCGCGATGCTTTTTTCGTATCGATTTGTCCGGGATTGAAGGCCGGGTTGCTTGCTTCCCAGACATTTTTCAATTGCTGATAGTATCGGTAATTCGCCTCGTTTACCCGAATCCACGCTTCGAGTTTTTCTTTTTCTTCCGACGAGGCATTTCCCGACAAATAGGATGCGATGAGTTCTTCTATAAGTTGTTCGGCTGCTGGCATAGCATTCGTTTTATTTATGTATGACGTTTGATTTCATGGATACCACAGTGTTCTTAATATTATTTAAGAGAGAAGCCGGAGAGTGTAACCAGAACGAGAAAAAAATCTTTCAGATAGGCTCGCAGTAACTCCAACGCTTTACCGATACGCACTTCCACAGTTCGCTGCGACACATCCAGGCGTTCGGCTATTTCGGTGTATTTCAATCCTTCGAACCGGTTCAGTTCGAATGCTTCCCGTACTTTTTCCGGTAATTTTCCGAGCGCGTCCTGCAACCGGCCCTGTAAATCGGAGTAGAGAATATAATTTTCCGTGTCGTATTCTTCCAGCGGATTATCGTACCGGGTCGATAAGTGATAATCGCGCCTGATTTGCTGATGGCGCAATTCATCGATGCAACTGTTCCGTACGGCTTTCAGCAGATAGGATTTGATATTGGTCTCTACCGGAAATTTTTCCCGTTCGTCCCATAACTTTAAAAAGATATTTTGAACGGTATCTTCAACTATTTCCTTTTCCCGTATAAAGTTACCTCCGAATAAAACGAGATTTGCGTAATATGCATTGAACAGTCGGTTAAATGCTTCTGTATTACCTCGTTTTAATTGGGATAAAAGGATTTTTTCCTGTTGAAGGGTTAGTTTTTTCATCATAGCGATTCGGATTCAACGGGCAAAAGGTAGCAAATAAAAATGTTAATAAATAAAAATCATCTTCTTTCTTATTAAACCGGGAGCGCCGGTTGGCGTCTATGCACCGTGCAAACGGAAATAAGAGAAGAAATATAACTGTAAATTCATGGTTAAATCGTGCAAATACCTGGCGATGGTATTTTTATCAGTCCAGACGCTGGCAGCGAATGCACAGCAACAAACAATCGAAGTAAAAGGAACGGTATATGAAAAGGAAACCGGCCTGCCGTTGGAACAGGCAACTGTCCGGCTGCTGAATGTAAAAGACAGTACCCTGGTGAAAGGGGCGGCTGCCGCCCGGAACGGCGCTTTCGACATCCGGGCGGTGAAACCCGGCACCTATTTGTTCAGCGCCTCTTATCTCGGGTTCGAAACGTTTTACGAAACGTTGCAGATTACCGGGAAAACCAATCCGGTGAACGTAGGGAAGATTTACCTTTCCGAAAGCGGTATCTTGCTGGGCGAAGCCGTGGTTACGGGCAAAGCGCCCGAAATGGTGGTGCGGAACGATACGGTGGAGTACAACGCCGACTCGTACAAGGTGGCCGAAGGTTCCGTACTGGAAGACTTGCTGAAGAAAATGCCCGGCGTGGAAATCGACTCCGAAGGGAAAATTACGGTGAACGGCAAGGAAGTGAAGAAGATGCTGGTCGACGGGAAAGAATTTTTCTCCGACGACCCGAAGGTGGCTTCCAAGAATCTCCCAACCAAAATGATCGACAAGGTACAGGTGCTCGATAAGAAATCCGACATGGCGCAACTTACCGGTTTCGACGACGGCGAAGAGGAAACGGTAATCAACCTTACCGTGAAGCCGGGAATGAAACAAGGCTGGTTCGGCAATGCGTTCGCCGGCTACGGGACCAAAGACCGGTACGAGGCGAATGCGATGGTGAACCGGTTTGTCAACAACGACCAGCTTACCTTAATGGGAGGGGCGAACAATACCAACAATATGGGCTTTTCCGATTTGGCCTCGACCATGTTCGAGGGGATGTCGGGCATGCGCCGCGGACGTGGCGGCGGGGGAGGAGCCGGAAACGGGATTACCCAGTCGGGCAGCGGAGGCTTCAATTTCAGTAAAGAGTTCAGCCCGGTTACTATCCTGGGCGGGAACGCCCGGTACGCCCATTCCGATACCGATGCCGAAAGCAAGAGCAGCACGCAGAATATCCTGTCGAACAACGAGTCGTCGTACAGCAACGAAATGAACTACAGCCGGAATAAAAGCGACAATATCGGCTCCAATTTCCGCCTCGAATGGAATCCCGATACGCTTACCCGGATTATCTTCACGCCGAACTTCAGTTATAACCGCAACCGGAACGACGAAATAAGCGAGTTCAATACGCTGGATAACGCTCTCGATACGGTGAACGCGGGAAAATCGAATTATTTTTCGCACGGCGAAGGATATAACGTGTCGGGTACACTCGACTATAGCCGCAAGCTGAACAGCCGCGGGCGCGTATTCAGTTTCTCGGTAAGCGGCGGTTATAACGATTCGTATAATAAAGGTACGAACTATTCGCTAACCAACTATTATCAACTGGAGGGCGCCGAGCGTGACGAGTTAATCGATCAGCGGTTTCGGTACGACAACAACAGCTATAATTACCGGGTTTTCCTTTCGTGGGTGGAGCCGGTAGGGCACAATAACTTTATCCAGACTACCTACAGCCTGAGCCAGCAACGGCAGGAGTCGCTGAAAAACACCTTTATCCAGGATGAAAACGGCGATTACAACGTGCTCGACGTGGATTACAGCAAAAGTTACCGCAATACGTTCCTGAATCAGCGCGCCAGCCTCAGCTTCAAGTCGCAGCGCGAAATGTACAATTATACCATCGGGTTCAACGTCGACCCGTCCACTTCCAAAAGCACCAATTTCGTGGGCGACAGCACGATTAATGTACTCAAGCGGAGCGTGGTGAATCTTTCGCCGATGGCCCAGTTCAATTACCGTTTCGATAAGCGCACCAACCTGCGTATCGACTACAACGGCCGTACTACCCAGCCTTCGATGACGCAGTTGCAACCGGTGGCCGATATTACCGACCCGTTGAATACCATTATCGGAAATCCCGACCTGAAGCCGAAGTATACCAACAACCTATCGGTGCGCTTCCAGAAATTCGTGCCCGAAAAACAACAGGCTTTTATGGTATGGCTCAGCGGAAATTACGTGCTGAACGACATCGTAAGCAAAACGGCTTATAACACCACCTCGGGCAAAAAGGAAACCACTTATACCAATATGAACGGCAACTGGGGAGCCAACGCCTGGGTTATCTTCAACACGCCGTTGAAAAACAAGCGCTTTTCGGTCAACTCCATGACGATGTTTTCGTACAGCAACTCGAACGGCTACGTAAACAGCGATAAAAATACCAGCAAGAATTTAGTAGCGTCGGAACGGGCGGGTATCGACTTCCGCTCCGATATTATCGACATCGGCGTAAACGGTACGGTGCGGTATAACGGCGTGAACAACTCCCTGCAGGGACAGGACGACTGCACTACATGGAATTATACGGCAGGCGGAACCACTACCGTGTACCTGCCCTGGAACTTCCGCCTCGAAAGCGACATCAATTATTCCGGAAACGCCGGATATGCGGCCGGTTACCAGCAGAATGAGGTGCTTTGGAATGCTTCGCTGGCGAAACAATTCCTGAAGAACAACCAGGGAACGATTCGCGTCAAGATGTACGATATTTTGCATCAGCGCAGCAATATCTCGCGCAGTGTTACTGCTAACTATATCCAGGATACCGAATACAATACGTTAGGCAGCTACGTAATGGTGCATTTTATTTACCATTTCAGTATATTCAAGGGTACGAGTAAAGCGCCCGGGATGGAGCGCGGTCCGCGGGGGCCTCACGGGGGCGGCGGTTTCGGCCCGCGTCCTTTCTGAGAACAGGCATACCCGTTCGCCGTTCTTTCCTGCCGACTGAAGTACCGGTATACAGGTGCCCTCCGGTTGTTTCCGGAGCGTGTTGCAGAAACAGGAATGTCCGGAACATATTTCGAACTTCTGTTTTTCCCTGCCTTCCCGGGCGAAGCGAATAACTTCCTTCCTTTATGACAGGGAACGAAGATGCTCCGGATGCACCCGGCCTGACGGAACGGGAGGGGTGCCGGGGATTATTTTGCGTACCTCTGCCGGAAAGTATTTTTCGTATCTGCTTTTTCTGCGGAAATCCCCTACCTTTGTTTCCGAATTACAGAAACCATACAAATCTTTTTACCATGATAAATAAACTTTGCTTGCTGGCCGTTTCCGGCTTGTCGGTTTCCGCCTGGGCGACCGGCCATACCAATTTCGTGATTATCAACCTCGACGATGTGGGCTACGGCGATTTTTCCTGTTACGGCGCCTATGGTTATACCACGCCGAACATCGACCTGTTGGCCTCCGAAGGCGTGCGTTTCACGCATTTCCTGGCCGGCCAGCCCATCAGCGGTGCTTCGCGGGCAGCCTTGCTTACGGGGTGTTATCCTAACCGTATCGGTTTTGCCGGCGCTCCGGGCCCGGATTCCGATTACGGCATCCATCCCGACGAAATGACGATGGGAGAGCTGCTGAAACAGAAAGGATACAGCACTGCCGTTTTCGGGAAATGGCATTTGGGAAGCCAGCAGCAGTTCCTGCCGTTGCAAAACGGGTTCGACGAATACTACGGGTTACCCTATTCCAACGATATGTGGCCTTTCCATCCGCAGCAAGGCGAAATATTCAATTTCCCCGATTTGCCTACTTACGACGGGAACGAGGTAGTGGGCTATAACACCGACCAGTCGCGGTTCACTACCGACTATACCGCCCGCTCGGTGGGGTTTATCCGGAAAAATAAAAACAAGCCGTTCCTGTTATACCTGGCACATTCGATGCCGCATGTGCCGTTGGCCGTGTCGGATAAGTTCAAGGGAAAGAGCGAGCAGGGGCTATACGGCGACGTGATGATGGAAATCGACTGGAGCGTGGGTGAAGTGATGAAGACACTGCGCGAGCTGGGGTTGGAAGAGAACACGTTGGTGGTGCTTACGTCCGATAACGGCCCCTGGGCGAATTACGGGAATCATGCTGGCTCTGCGGGCGGCCTGCGCGAAGCGAAAGCCACTACGTTCGACGGCGGAAACCAGGTGCCTTGTATCATGTACTGGAAGGGGCATACCCGGCCGGGAACTACCTGCAACAAGCTGGCTTCGAACATCGATTTGTTTCCTACGCTGGCCGAAATCAGCGGGGCACCCCTGCCTGTGCGTAAAATCGACGGAATCAGCATTTTGCCGCTTATCGAAGGGAAGGAAGGGGCGAATCCCCGGGAATGGTTCGTATATTACTACCATAAAAACGACCTGGAGGCGGTAACCGACGGTGCCTTCAAACTGGTTTTTCCGCATAAATACGTAACCTACGGGGCGTATGCTCCCGGCAACGACGGGCAACCGGGCGACCTGGCGAATCTCGAATTGCGCTACAGCGAGTTGTACGATTTGCGCCGCGACCCGGGCGAACGGTATAACGTGATTACCCGGTACCCGGAAGAGGCGGCTAAACTGATGCGGATTGCCGACCGGATGCGCGGGGAGTTGGGCGACGACCTGACGCGAGTGAAAGGTTCGGAACGCCGGGAACCGCTGCGGCTGAAGTAAGAACGGAACGGCCGGTGCCGGTTGCCGGCCGGTTTATCCGGAAAACAACAGGACGTATTTGCACGAAAAAGAAGAAGATAAAAACGGAATTTCAGTAAATAGGCACTTTTTTCCGGCTTACCCGGATAAACCCGGTTTCCGGCTATCCTTTTTATCTGTTTATCGTAATGAAAACTGTATCCTTAGCTTGCGGATGTCCGTCCTTAAGTTACGGAT
>JAJBTJ010000235.1 GCA_020860905.1 Parabacteroides sp.
CGCATCAATCCAGTTTAAGCACCGCCAGGAAGGCTTTCTGCGGAACTTCCACCGAACCGATTTGTTTCATTCGTTTTTTTCCTTCTTTTTGTTTTTCGAGCAATTTCCGTTTCCGGGAAATATCGCCGCCGTAACACTTGGCCGTTACATCCTTCCGCACCGCCTTTACCGTTTCGCGTGCGATAATCTTGGCGCCGATAGCGGCCTGGATGGCAATATCGAACTGCTGGCGGGGAATCAACTCCTTGAGCTTTTCGCACATCCGGCGCCCGAAAGGCACGCTGTTGTCGATATGCGTAAGCGTAGAGAGCGCATCGACAGGCTCGCCGTTCAGCAGAATATCGAGCTTTACCAACTTCGACTCGCGGAAATCGTGGATATGGTAATCGAACGAGGCGTATCCTTTGGAGATGCTTTTCAGCTTATCGTAAAAATCGATTACGATTTCGCCCAGCGGCAAGTCGAAGATAATCTCGATACGGTCGCCCGAAATATATTCCTGTTTAATCAATATGCCGCGTTTCCCGAGGCACAACGTCATAATCGGCCCGATGTAATCGGTACGGGTAATGATGGAAGCACGGATAAAAGGCTCTTCGATGTGCTCTATCAAGGTAGGGTCGGGTAAACCGGAAGGATTATGCACCTCTATGCACCCTCCCTTTTTATCGTATACCTGGTACGATACGTTGGGTACCGTAGTAATTACATTCATATTGAACTCGCGGTCGAGCCGTTCCTGGATAATCTCCATGTGAAGCAACCCCAGGAAACCGCAACGGAATCCGAAACCCAATGCGGCCGACGATTCGGGCTGGAAAGTAAGCGACGCATCGTTCAACTGCAACTTTTCGAGCGAAGCTCGGAGGTTTTCGAAATCTTCGGTTTCGATGGGATAAACGCCGGCGAATACCATCGGCTTCACTTCCTCGAAACCGGCAATCGCCTCGCGGCTCGGCCGGTTCACATGGGTAATCGTATCCCCTACCCGTACTTCTTTCGAGGTTTTGATTCCGGAAATGATGTACCCCACGTCGCCGGTACGCAGCTCCTTACGGGGCGACATTTCCAGTTTGAGTACACCTATTTCGTCGGCCTCGTATTCTTTTCCGGTATTGATAAACTTTACGTGGTCGCCCTGGCGCAAAACGCCGTTCACCACTTTGAAATAAGCGATAATTCCCCGGAACGAATTGAACACAGAATCGAAAATCAAGCACTGCAACGGCGCTTCCGGATCGCCCTTGGGAGCCGGTATCTTTTCTACAATCGCGTTCAATATATCATATACGCCTTCGCCGGTTTTACCGCTGGCGCGCAATATATCCTCGCGTTTACAACCCAACAGCTCCACAATCTGGTCTTCCACTTCGTCGGGCATGGCGCTGGGCAAGTCGATTTTATTCAGCACCGGAATAATTTCCAAATCGTTTTCTATCGCCATGTACAAGTTCGAAATCGTTTGCGCCTGGATGCCCTGGGCCGCATCGACAATCAGCAACGCCCCCTCGCAGGCAGCGATAGAGCGCGATACTTCGTACGAAAAGTCGACATGCCCCGGCGTATCGATCAGGTTCAGCACATAGGTTTCGCCTTTATAGTTATACTCCATCTGGATGGCATGGCTTTTGATGGTGATGCCGCGTTCGCGTTCCAAATCCATATCATCCAACACCTGGGCCTGCAAATCTTTCCCTTCCACTGTTTTGGTATATTCGAGCAACCGGTCGGCCAACGTGCTTTTCCCGTGGTCGATGTGGGCAATAATGCAAAAATTGCGGATATTTTTCATCTACAATATAATAATGTTATTTTAGGTAGCCGAAAGGATGCAAAACCGGCCTGTCGATACCCTCGTGCATCCGTCTTCGTTTTGAAGAAGCAAAGATAAGGATAAAAACCGAAAGACAAATGCACAATCCGTTTATACCTCTTTACCGACAGCCGAATCGGGCATCTCCCGCCTCAATCCATGTTCGTTTACCGGTACATTCAGCCCCATGGCTTGCCTTTTCCATAAAAATGCCAATAAAAATACGGACTGAATCAGGGAATTTTCTACTTTTGGCATAGCATTTGTTAGTAGTTAAATATGACACCACAAGAGATTACAACCTATTACAACGGCATCGTCGCCTCGTTGGATAACAAGGAGTTGAAAAATGCTTTCGATTCGTTGAGGCAACTTATGCTCACAACGAAAGAATACGGCTGCCTGGATAAGCTGAACGAAATGTACGATACCTATAAATATATGCTCCGATACCGAATGGAAGGCGCGAACGACCCGATGCAACAGCAAATCTACCATCAGTTGCTGAGCAGTGCGTACGAGTTGGCCGACACATTAAAACATACGGTTTTGCTGAAAGACTCGCCCCGTACTTATTACAGCCGGCTCCGTTCCATCGACATTCCGAAGCCGTACACCTATAAAGAACTGGCCGGTATACTGACCGCCTCGCACGAGGGTGCGGAACGGACGGTTTTCGACAATGCGCTTCTCGTTTTGTTTAATAAGATTTGGGTTTCCGCCCCCCTTACTGTCGACGACGCGGCCGAAATACAACAACTACTGCTGGACGAATCGCAAACGTACGTAAGCAGCGAAATCGTTTCGGCCCTTATGCTGGCGCTCCAGGAATCGTTCGACGAAAGGAAACTGCGCCTGTTGTTCGATGCGGCCGACCAGCCGGAACCGGAAGTGAAAATACGGGCTATCATCGGCATACTGCTTACCTTATATATATACCGGAACCGGATGTACCTGTATCCGCGTACGGCCGAAAGGTTGGCCGAACTGGCGGAACAGCCGGGCTTCGTGCCTTTGCTCCGGGCCATCATATTGAAATTCATCCTTTCGCGGGAAACGGAAAAAATCACCAGGAAGTTGCAAACCGAGATTATCCCGCAAATGATGAAACTCACCCCCAAGCTGAATAAGAAACTCAACATACAGGATTTTACCGCCGAAACAGCCGGCGACGGTATAAATCCCGAATGGGAGAAGATGCTCGAAAACAGCGGATTCGCCGAAAAGATGAAAGAATTCTCGGAACTCCAGATGGAAGGGGCCGACGTGATGCACTCGTCTTTCATCCACTTGAAATCGTATCCTTTTTTCCGGGAAACGGGAAACTGGTTCTTGCCTTTCTCGGTGCGGCACACCTCCATTGCCGGGAACAGCCTGTTTGCCGAAAAAGACAATACGATGCTGGAAGCGCTCACCAGTTCTTCCTTTATTTGCAATTCGGACAAATATTCCATCTATTTCAGCCTGATGAATCTTCCCCCCGAACAGCGTTCGATGCTCGCCAGACAGTTCAGCGGGGAAGCGGCCGAGTTCATGGAGCAAAAAAAAGAAACGCTCAATTTCCGGCAAAAGGAAGAAAGCATTATCAGCGAATACATCCAGGACTTGTACCGTTTTTATAAGGTGTATCCGCAACGGGCGGAGTTCACCGATATTTTCGATTTGCCGCTCGACTTCCACAACTTGCCGACGATAAAACCGTACATCTCCGATACGGAGAGCCTGAACATCCTGGCGGAATATTACCTGAAAAAGAATTATTACGAAGATGCGTTGATTTTGTTCCGCGAGCTGTCGGAACGGGAACCTACGGATGCGGTTTTATTCCAGAAGATAGGTTTTTGCCAGGAAACGGGCGGCCGCTACGCCGAAGCATTGGATACTTATATCCACGCCGAGCTGCTCGACGGCAACAACAAATGGACATTACGGCATATAGCTAAATTATACCGGGCTACCGGACAGCCGGAAAAAGCGCTGGTATATTACAACAGGCTGGAGCAAGCCGAGCCTGACAATTTGTCGGTTCAGGTAAATATCGGACACTGTTACTTGGAGCTAAAAGATTACGACAAGGCATTGAAGTGCTTTTTCAAAGTGGATTATCTCGACAATAAAAGCCATAAGGCGTGGCGCCCCATTGCCTGGTGTTCGTTCATTACCGGCAAATACGAACAGGCCGAAACGTATTACGACAAAATCGTGCTCGACCGGCCGAACGAACAGGATTTCCTGAACGCCGGCCATACGCAACTGGCCTTGCGCCGGTATAAGAAAGCGCTGGAACTGTACAAGCGCTCGGTACAAAGCGAACATAACAATTATCCTAAGTTTATGGAGCAGTTCCGGCAGGATTTGCCCGAGCTGAAAGCGGCGGGTATACCCGAAAACGATATTCCGCTGCTGCTCGACGAACTGAGGTATATGCTGGAAGAATAAAAAAAGCGGCATCCGTTTGACGGATGCCGCTTTTTTGCTTTACCGGCCTACATGAAAGAATAAACAGGCAAACTTGTTTATTTCCCCCACTTGCCTTACCTTTGTTTTTTTCCAACAAACAAACTAACTTTAGTCATATAAAATACCATGGATTTAAAATTTTTACCTTCACCTCACGCCCTTAAAAATATTTTCGTAGCCCACGGCATAAACACGTTATTAGGCGGCTGCCGCTACGAGGACGAAACGGATGAAACAGACTGGGAACTGGAATACGACAAGAAAAAAGAGGAATACACTTTTTTTCAGCAACAAGATAGCGACAACCATTACCTGACCTTTGTTTACAACAACCGGTTTTGTTACCTCCTGGGCAATTGCGCCGAAACAGGCAGGCAACTACCGGAAGAAGCTCAAAACCGGATGCCGGAAGAAATATGGAATACCCTCAAAGACAATTATATGCTGTGTTGTTGCACCTTCCTTATCTGGTCGGTCGATGGCGTGCACTGGCAACAACTCGAAGAATACGAAGAAGACAGTCCGTTCGGAACTGTATTGGGCGATTTTTTAAGGGACGGAGATTTTGCCGACCCCGACGACGGCGCTTTTCAAGCCGCTTCACCGGTTTTATACCAACTTTACAAGCAACATCCTTTCGACGACGAGATGCTGCTCGAGTTTTACGGCGAACGCACGGAATCGGAGAAGATAAATAAAATGCGGTTGCCTAAAGTAAACCCGGAAACGACGGAAAAAAAGTTGAAAACGCTCGGTTACCCTTGTTCCTTCACAAAAGATTATCAAGTAACCGTTTCGCCGGAATATACCGACATCCTGATAGAAAAGAAATTTTATTTCCTGGCTACCTATTGCTTAGGTAAATTGCTGGATAAACAGCCGGACGACAAAGAACTACTGCGTAAAGCAGCCGATACCTGCTACGCAGCGAAAATGTATCCGGCCGCCATCCGTCTCTATGCGAAAATTGGGGAAAAAGACCCGGCTCTTTACTTAAATGCAGCCCGCTTATATCAAAATAACGACGAGTTAGAGCAAGCAGTAAAATATTATATATTAGGATTCGAAGCCCAAGACGCCAGCTACATGCCCTATTTGGAACTGGCCAAAGAAATGAGCAAAACAGGCTGGCGCGGAACAGAAAGCGCCATGCCTTTGTACGAAAAAGTACTACAGCTCGAACCGGATTGCCACGAAGCCAATTATGCGTTGTTCACTAATTTAGTGGATGAGAAGGACACAGAAGAGTATATGACGGATGACGACGATTGGGATGACGACGACGAGGAAGATGAAAATACGGAAGAAGCAGATATTTCCGGGGACGGAGATGCGGAAGAAGACGGAGAAAACGCAGACCAACTCCTCGCCTATTTCGACAAATGCGACCCGGCCCGGCTCAAGCAAAGCGATTACGCCCGGCTTTCGGAATGGTTGCTCAGAAAAAGGCAGTTCGAAAAGGCTCATACTTATATATCGGCCGGAAAAAAACTAAAAAACGACCATTATTTTACCTATTTACTGGCCGATTGCCTGGTACATCTCAAAAGATACGACGAAGCTATCGAACTATACGAAAGTACGCGTTTCCGGCCGGTATTAGATTATAACTGGAACAACGAATACGAAACATGGGAACCGATAGGAAGTTATCGCAAAGAGCTCGAAGAGTTGAAACGGATGATAAGTCAGGGAGGCGACCTGGCAAAAGCCTATTACCAGGCAGGGAAAGAATATAAGCAAAAAGGAGCTTACCTGAGAGCTCAGTATTGTTTCGACAAAGCGACTTTGCTCAATCCGCAGTACCACGGTAAAGCCTATTATCTATTTGAAGACGACGACGAATTTTACGAAAAGGCCGTGGAAAGCAAAGAAGGATGTATCGACCTTTTTAAATATTGTATGGAAGAGGACGAGGATATTTCATGGAAATTCGTTGTACAAGCCGTAAAGAACCTGAAGAATAAATATCCGGAAGACATCGTAGAAATCAACCTCGAGTTGATTGCGTCGATGATTACAAGCATACAGGATATAGATAAAAAATTCCTGAAAGCACTGATTAAAGAAACCGTGGAGAACGGCTACGACGGGATATTCGACTCCTCGTTCCGAGAATGCCACAAACTGGTGAAGTATCTGGCCGACTTAGGATACGACGAACTGGCATTGAAAAACATCGATTTCTATCAAGAATGCAGCGCGCCTTACCCGCATATAATCGACAATCAGGCAATCGAAACGGTGCGCAAAAAAATAGAAAAGAAAAAAAAGAAGTAACCCCTCTCCAGCAAACATCCTTTTCATTCGCTGTACTGGCCTTCCCCGGTACAGCGAGTAAAAAAACGAGGTGCAGCCTATCTGCGATTTAATTCTTTTGAAACAAAATAATAAGTTAGCCGACTCTTTCGTTGGCTAACTTATTTTATCTGACAAACATTCCCTTTTCAACCCATTCCTGCTATTATACGCTACTCCGTACCATACCCCGAAAGCATCGCTATCCGGAACTTATTTGGTTACCTGGAAGGTATATATATCGTATGCATACTGGTTATCGGCTCTCACTGTTAGCGAATAAGTACCGGGACCATTTACGTAAAGCGACTTATACCAATTGGGATGATCCATGAAACTGGCGTCTCCCAGGTAAGGAAAGTCCATCAAATCGTTACTGCCGCTCCAGGTAAATTGTGCATCCGGATCGGTGCAATTCACTTTCATATCGATACGGTTAGGCTCGGGTGAATAAAAAATTTGCTCCACCCCGGTTATTTTAGGTTCGTTAAAAACGGTAACAGGGTACGAAACAGAGGCAACCGTTCCGCTAAAAGTAATAGTTGCTTTTATCACATCGGTCATACTACGTCCTGAAAAATTATACCGGTATATAATCGTATCGTTGGTGTTTTTCAGAACGGTTGCCACATTCCCGGCCGTACTCCATTGAACCTTTGCGCTTTTAGGCAAATCCGAAATATAAAACTTAGCGGTAGCGAATGCCGATGCACCCCACTGATTATTGATGGTATACGAGCCGGATGCCACTTCTATAGCACGAGAAGCCCTTACAGTTCCCCATCCCGCATTTTTATTCCAACTTTTGCTCCGGGTAGTTTCCATTACAATCGTACAAACTTGCTTTTGTGTAAGATTAGGAGCAACAGACAAAATAAGAGCTGCTATGCCGGCAACATGCGGCGAGGCGAATGAAGTACCGTCGGCCGACTTAACACCCCCGCTTACATTCAGCGACACGATATTGACGCCCGGCGCCACTACGTCTAATTCATCTCCGCTTCCCGAAAACGACGCCACTTTTCCGCTGGCATCGATAGCACCAACCGCCATAATATCGGCCTGACAATAGGCCGGATAATCCATTACCCGGCTGTTACCGGAAGCAAAACATACCACGCACCCTTTACCGTTACGCCCTCTCGTTAAAGCGTTAGCAATGGCACTCTCCAACAAGGCGCTATGCAGGTTATTATACTGTGCGCCCCCCTGGTCGCCCCACGAATTATTGATAATATCGGCCCCATTCTGCCAGGCTTTATTAATGCCGTTTGCCAGTTCTTCGCTGATATTGGCTCTTAAACTGTTCAGGGAACTACTGATATTCATCAGCTTCACATCAGGCGCCACTCCTGCGATGGCGATGTTGTTATGATTGGCGGCTACAATGCCGGCACACATCGTTCCATGATCCCCGGCAGCCGGCAAATTGGTTCCGTTGTCGCAATTATAAGCATAAGCATGCATTTTACCTGCCAGATCGGGATGTTGGGTATAAATGCCTTGATCGATAACGGCTACCGTAACCGAAGAGCTCCCTTTGGTGATATTCCAGGCCCGTTCGGCCTGAATGCCGTAGGACCCGTTCAGCCCCCATTGCGAACTGAAATAGGGGTCGGACGGCGAAGCGGCTACCTGGAAATTGAAAATGAAACCCGGATCCACATCTTCAAACAATCCGGTTTCATAAAGATAATTAGCCGCTTCGAGCGAGTTCATCGGCGCATCTTTATCACTCGACAGGCAAATCCAGGCGTTGTCAGACGCTACAGCCCTTTCTATGCTGCAACCGATACTTTCGGCTTCCTGCTCAAGCAAGCCTATATCGGAAGGCGTTTTCAGCTTGATATAAAACAAGTTCGAAACCGGAACCAACACAGAATCGCCTATTACATACTCTATCGCAATAATTTCCGGGTCGTCGGCCAACCGGGTGAGCATAGCTGTGTCAGACGATTTCATTTTTGTTCGGTCGTTCCCTATGTTCACCACATACCCCACTGCATTATCGCTTTCCGCATACACATCGCTGCCAATACGTAAATTTTGCATTTTCGCCGCATTTTTCCGGGCCACCACATAACGTTTAGCCGTATTTACCGGAATGGAAATTTTTTCTCCTCGGTAATAATAATAAAACTCGGGAGAGCCGGCCACACTTAGAGAACTATTCTCATCCAGATAAGCATCAGACGAAAAAAGTGCATTGTCGGAACAGGAAATAAACCCCAGCCCGAGCATTCCCATTAAAAAAAAGAAGAGATTCAGTTTTTTCATACCCGTGATTATTTAGTGTATTTTTGCAAACATAATTAAATATCATTAAATAAACAACTAAACCGCCCTCTTTCTGATATTTATTCCATACAATTCAGCAGCAACGCCGAAAAAATCGCATTAAAGACAACCTCCCTCTACTAAAAAACCAACTTCCCCGGTATCAACGACAGTAATTCGGTTACAATCCTTACCAGCAGCTCTATCCGGCACGCTGATATAAAAAAACTGCATCCTATTTTATAGTTAATTTTAATAATAACAAACTAAGAAAACTCCGTACGCCCTCTTTTTTCCTTTCGCATACGGCTTAACTCGCTCTACTTTCGAACCGGGTCGGGCTATCGGATTACCAATAAAAAAGCTGCCCGATAAAATACCGGACAGCCTTATTTTTTCAACTTTACTCAAGAAGTTAACCTAAATACGATTTGAGCAATTTACTACGTGTTCCCTGTCGTAATCTTCTGATTGCTTTTTCCTTGATCTGGCGGACGCGCTCTCTGGTGAGGCCGAATTTGTCGCCAATCTCTTCTAATGTCATTTCCTGACAACCGATACCGAAAAACATTTTGATAATCTCACATTCTCTTTCGGTTAGTGTAGCAAGTGCCCGGTCAATTTCCTTCGACAACGATTCGTTCATTAACGACCGGTCGGCAATGGGAGCGTCGTCGTTCACCAAGACATCCAAAAGACTGTTGTCTTCGCCTTCCACAAACGGAGCATCCACCGAGATATGGCGTCCGGATACTTTCAACGTATCCGAAATCTTATCTACCGGGATGTCGAGCTCGTCGGCAAGCTCCTCGGGCGACGGCCGGCGTTCGTTTTCCTGCTCGAACTTGGAAAAGGCCTTGCTGATTTTATTCAGCGACCCTACCTGGTTGAGCGGCAAACGTACGATTCTCGACTGCTCGGCCAATGCTTGCAGAATAGACTGGCGAATCCACCATACAGCGTAAGAAATAAACTTGAAGCCACGGGTTTCGTCGAATTTTTCGGCTGCCTTAATCAATCCCAGGTTTCCTTCGTTAATAAGGTCGGGCAAGCTGAGGCCCTGATTCTGGTATTGCTTTGCAACGGAAACGACGAAACGCAGGTTAGCTCTTGTTAACTTTTCCAGCGCCCTCCGGTCTCCTCTTTTGATTGCCTGTGCCAATTCTACTTCCTCTTCTACCGTAATAAGATCTTCGCGGCCAATTTCCTGAAGATACTTATCCAGAGAAGCGCTTTCGCGATTGGTAATGGACTTTGTAATCTTTAACTGTCTCATCCAAAAATATTTTGAGAATATCGAGGTGCAAAGATAATACTTTTACTTAGATAAACAGGCCGGGAAACCGCTTCGTTCCCAGCCCATTTATAAACCTTTAACAATCTTTCCACCTACTTTAAACCTATACCTGTTTTATCACATCAAATCGATAGCATAATGGCGGATTACCTGGCCCCGGTTCGCGTTATAAAACCCTTTTATAAACAAGCCCTGGTCTTCGGAGTTACCGGCCATGATGTCTTTTACGATTCTATCCAAGTCGTCCGGACTCGTAATTTTATTGTCGTTTACAATCATAATCACAAAGCCCTTCTTGATACCCGCTTCGCTGAACTTCCCTTTCGTTACGGAGTCGACTACGATACCATAATTAACACCGTACTCGCGTTTTTGTTCTTTGGTAAGCTCTTTGAAGGTAGCACCCAGCACGCTGGTACCGGCGTCGCCCTTTACGATTTCGGTATTTCCCTGGCGGTTGCGGAATTTCACCGTAAAGTTTTTGGTTTTGCCGTTGCGGTCAACCGTAATCTCGCACGTGTCGCCCGGGCGGTATTTGCTTACCTGCTCCTGCAATTCGTTGGAGTTCTTTATTTTCACTCCGTTTACATGCGTAATCACGTCGCCTTTCTCGATACCGGCTTCACGAGCCGAGCTGAAATCGGCAAAGTCGGCAATATAAGCCCCTTCGTACACTTTCAGTTTCGATTTTTCTTCCGGCGCTACGTTCGGAATATCCTGTATCATCACACCCAATACGGCACGTTGTACGGCTCCGTATTGCTTGAGGTCGTTCGCCACTTTTCCGGCCATACTGATAGGCACCGCAAACGAGTAGCCCGCATAGTTCCCGGTTTCGGAGTAAATAGCGGTATTGATACCGATGAGCTCGCCTTTCGTATTGATAAGCGCGCCTCCGCTGTTACCCGGATTCACAGCCGCATCCGTTTGGATAAACGACTCGATTTTCATATTGCCTCCGCGCTGCATCGCCGAGATACCGCGTCCTTTCGCACTTACGATTCCCGCCGTTACCGTAGAGGTAAGGTTAAAAGGATTACCCACGGCCAGCACCCACTCGCCCACTTTCAGTTTTTCCGAGTCGCCGAACGGAATTACCGGAAGGTCTTTCGCGTCGACTTTCACCAGAGCGATGTCGGTAAACTCGTCGGTACCGATTAATTTGCCGGCAAACTTACGGCCGTCGTTCAGCGTAATTTCCAAGTCGGTAGCCCCGTCGACCACATGGTTATTGGTTAGCACATACCCGTCGGTAGAAATAATCACACCCGAACCGAATCCTACCCGAGGCTGAGCCTGCGGACGACGGAATCCTCCGCGGTCACCGAAGAAAAATTCGAACGGATCGATATATTGAGGCTGGTTATCCGAGCCTTGTTCCTTAACAGCCGTCGTAGCCTTGATGTGCACTACGCCGTGTACCGCATTCTCGGCAGCAGCGGTAAAATCCGTATTCTCCGCCGCGGCGGCATTGTATGTGGCTAATTTCAAGGGTTGCCGAAATTCGGCAGTACTTGTGGCAGCTACCCGGTGGTTCTCATTTAAATAAGTATATGTCCCGACCGATACGCCCGCACTAACGGCCGCCACCAGAACAAAACTCAGCACGCTTTTCCACATTTTTTTCATATCTTTTATCGATTAATTAAACACTTAAATTTAACACTTTCGTGACAGCAAATTAAACTCAAAAATCATGCGGTTATTCACTTCCCCTACTATTTTTTATCACTTTTAACGAGCGCTATCAAGCACTTAACGGCGGTTAACAGTATTATGTATCGCAAGGTACTAATTTAACAATCTACCACCTGACAAAAGGTCATTATACGGGGCGGCTTCCGGTAACTTCGGCAGCCCGGCACCGGTATTTTTTTCCGGCGCCGCATAGTTACCATAGGCTTTTTCGTTCTTCGGTACAGAAGGGTTTAACGTTACGGAAGGAAGCGGGCGTTGCATGCTCCCGGCTGACAACCCGGCACCTTTTCCCTACATCCTTCCGTACAATAACCGGATACAGAGACAGACACACCGAATTATCTTCCTGTCCGAACCGACAACCCAACAGTTTATATACAACGAAGGGTATCCTATTTCCCGTTTGCAGATGCTACCGGCCTAAAAACAACGGGCCCGGCAAACGATTTCGATGTCCTTTTCCTGTTTGCCGCCGACGGCGGCTATATTGCCAGCGTCGCCGTTTATTTTGCCGGCGTCGCTGTTTATTTTGCCGGCGTCGGCGGCAAACAATTCCCTGTCTCGAAAAGAAGCCAAACACCGCTGTGTATTTGCAACGCGATTCTCTGTTTTTTTTCGTACCTTTGCGCCGATTGCAGTTTACCGGTCTGCCGCTCGTTATCCGACGGGAGGAAAGTCCGGGCAACACAGAGCACCATACTTCTTAACGGGAAGCGGTTCGCGAGGGCCGAGCAGCGTAACAGAAAATAACCGCCGGATTGTTCCGGTAAGGGTGAAAAGGCGGGGTAAGAGCCCACCGGTCCGGTCGGAATACCGGGCGCCGTACGTCTTATGGGTTGCAAGGTCATGTATACCGGCGTAAGTAGGATGGCTCGTCCGATGCCGGAGGGTAGACCGCTCGAGCTTGCCGGAAACGGTAAGTCCAGATAAATGGCAGACGCTTTCTTTCGGGAAAGTACAGAACCCGGCTTACAGGTAAACTGCAATTTTTTTCGTATCTATACAGTTCCTTCAAGAGAAATGAACGCCCGCCGTGGTAACAGCCGGCACCGGTTCCGCCGGAAAAAGGCATTAAGTACCTGGAAATACGGCTCCGTTTTTGTTATATAAAACAGAATATCCGGGTTCCGTTACCGGAACCGTAAACAGGCTGTACATTCTATATGGAAAAAAAAGAAAAAAAACCGTTGGCCGGACGTATCAAAGCGCTCGTAAAAAGAATCGTACGTTTCGTTACTTACGACATCTGGCGCATTACCGGCGACGAAGTAAGCGGTTTGAAAGAGCTTTATATCGACGCGATTAAAACCGTAATCCTCGCCATAAAAGGGTTCATCAACGACAACCTGCAAACCAAAGCATCGGCGCTTACCTACAGCACCATGCTCTCCATCGTTCCCATGCTGGCCGTTTTAATCGGCATAGCCAAAGGATTCGGATTCCAGAATGCGGTGCGCACCCAACTGATGAATTATTTCCCCGGGCACGAAACGCAGTTTATCCAAGCATTCAAGTTCGTTGAAAATTACCTGGCGCAGGCGCAGGGAGGGGTATTTCTGGGCGTAGGGCTTATCGTATTGCTTTACACGGTGGTAAACCTGCTTTCGTCAATCGAGGAAACGCTCAACGGCATCTGGCAAATAAAAAAATCACGCACCTGGTACCGTAAAATAACCGATTACCTCTCGCTTATCCTCATCTTGCCCGTATTGCTCACGGCCGCCAGCGGTATTTCGCTGTTTATCTCTACCATCCAAAGTTCTTTTATGGGTAACTTTATCCTGGTTACGCCCATCGTGGAAACGCTGCTTACCATCGCTCCCTATATTATCACCAGTTTAGCTTTTACAGGGCTATACTTAGTACTGCCCAATACCAAAGTGCGGCTGGTCAATGCTTTGATAGCCGGTTTTGTAGCCGGGTGCGCTTTCCAGTTTTTCCAGTTCATCTACATCAGCGGCCAGATATGGGTATCGAAATACAATGCCATTTACGGGAGCTTCGCCGCACTGCCCCTGTTGTTGCTGTGGCTGCAATTATCGTGGCTGATTTGCCTGTTCGGCGCCGAACTGTGTTATGCTTCGCAAAACGTAAAAAAATTCAGTTTCGAGCGCGACAGCAAAAACATCAGCCGCCGGTACAAAGATTTTATTACGTTACTGATTGCCACCCTGATTGTAAAACGTTTCGAAAAAGGGGAAAAACCGTACACGGCCGACGAGCTTTCGCAGAGTTACCGCATCCCGAGCCGCATCACCACGCAATTGCTCAACCTGCTTACCGAAATCAATATCATCGTAGAAGTGCTGTGCGGCGACGACGAACGCGATATTTATTACCAGCCGGCCATCGACATCAACAAGCTCAGCGTAGGCTACCTTTTCAAGCGTATCGACGAGTACGGCTCGGAGAACTTCAAGATAGATACCGCCCGGCTGTTCAACGAAGAATGGAAAGTGCTGCTCCAAACCCGTAAAGAAATGTTCGAAGCAAGCGACTGCGTACTGCTGAAAGACCTTTGACCCTTTTCTATCCCACTTGCATGCACGACACCGGCCCCGAAATAAACGAAAAACAAAAAGGCGACCTCACCCGCGGCCCCGAATGGAAAGTGATTTTCCGTTTCGCCCTCCCGTTGCTGGCAGGCAACCTGCTACAACAACTCTATAACATTACCGACAGCATCATCGTGGGGCAATTCATCGGAAAAGAAGCGCTGGCGGCGGTTTCCGCCTCCTACTTCATTTATTATTTCATTATCTCGCTGGTAATCGGCATAGGAAGCGGCACGTCGGTAGTGGTATCGCAATACTTCGGGGCAAAGCAGTTCGGTAAAGTGCAACAGGCGTTTTCCACGTTCTTTATCTTCATGCTCGTAGCCGGCGTGATGCTCTCTGTCGGAGGCATCGTACTGGCCGAGCCGATATTCCGTTTCACCAATACACCGCCGGAAGTAATTCCGGAAGCGGTAAAGTACTTCAAAATTTATATCGGGGGCACGTTTCTTTTCGTTACGTTCAACAGCGTGATTTCCATTTTGCGCGGGATGGGCGAATCGGCCCGCCCCATGGTATTCATCCTGATTTCTACCGTACTGAATATTGCGCTCGATTTGTTGTTTATCGTACAATTCGGCTGGGGCATCGAAGGAGCGGCGCGCGCCACCGTTATTGCGCAAGGCATCGGGATGTACCTGGCGCTGCATTATGTAGACCGGTTGCATCCGCTGCTGTCGATAAAGAAGAAAGACCTGTTGTTCAACTTTTCCATCTTCCGGGAAGAATTGAAAATCGGACTTCCGAGCAGCGTGCAGCAATGTGCTATCGCACTGGGACTCATCGCCCTGCTGGGCATCGTAAACCGTTTCGGCACCGACACGCTTACCGCTTACGGCGCCGCCGGGAAAGTAGACACGATTATCACGCAGGCCATACTCACGCTGTCGGGTGCGCTGGCAGCCTTTTCAGGGCAGAATTTCGGAGCGGGCCGGTTCGACCGGGTTCAAAAAGGCTTACGTATCACGTTGCTGGCCAATGCCGTTATCTGTACGGGAGCATTCGTAGCGGTATTGTTTTACGGCGAGGCAATGATGAGAGCCTTCACTTCTGACGCCGCCGTGATTGCCATCGGCAAAGAATACCTCACCATAGTAGGCGCCTTTTTTATCGTACACGGAATGCTGAACGTGTACAACGGGGCGCTCCGGGGTGCGGGCGATACGGTATTTACCATGTTTACCAGCCTGCTCAGCTTATGGTTGATACGCATTCCGCTGGCTTACGGACTAAGTGAAATAGCCGGGCGGCCAGGCATCTGGTGGGGAATCGCCATAAGTTGCTCGGTAGGATTGCTTATTACCTTTACCTATTATCAATCAGGAC
>JAJBTJ010000310.1 GCA_020860905.1 Parabacteroides sp.
AATTATTGCGGTAAACCTGTTGGCATTTACCGATTTTTCTTTATGTTTGTACGCCGTTAAGCAACTCAATACGATAAAGTATGTTTAAATTTGTGCCTCTGCTTTTTTTTGTCATATGTGTGGGACACGCGTTGCCTGTACGTTCTTCTATAGAAAAAGAATACGTTTTATTACTGAATTCCGCTAATTTCGACGAGATTTGGTCGAAACGGGTGTACGATACGGTTTTGGATGCTTTTGCCGGAGGGGAAGTAGAGATAAAAGCGGAAGAGCTGGCTATTCCTGCCTTCAGGAAGACGGATGACATCGAAGCCAAGATGAACTACCTGCTGGAAAAATACGAATTTCCGCCGAAAGCCATCGTTTATATAGGCGATCCGGCCTGGGTGATATGCCGTTCGTTGGTGGATAACGAGTGGAAGGGTGTTCCGGAAATAATTTGTTATTCCCAGCCATTCATGCCTGCCCGTACGGAGGATTTACTGAACCGGAATATGGGGGGCGCCAGTTTGGTGCCGGCGGAAGAGAAATTACGCAACTACAATGTTACTACTATCCGTTATCCTTTTTTTATCGAAGAGAATATCCGCCTGATGCAATCGTTGCTTCCGGATATGAACCAGGTGGCTTTTATTTGCGATAACCGGTATGTGAGCATGTATGCCAGCGCGGCTGTAAAACGGATGATGGAGCAAAAGTTTCCCGGGTTGGAACTGGAAATTTTAAACTCGGAGTATATAACGACAGAGAAACTGTTGGATACGATAAAGCACTACGGTGATAAAACCGGTCTTATTTATTATTCCTGGTTCAATATGGCGTATACCGGTGAGAGCCGTTATCTTACCGATAATATCCGGAAGATTATTTACGGCTTTTCCGGCGTCCCTGTTTTTACCCTGGCCGATTTGGATGCGCGGAAAGCCAACTTCGCCGGCGGTTATTATATTTCGGTGGAAACGTTCTGTAATACGCTTATTTCGGTTATCCGCCGGGTGCTGGACGGAACGGCGCCCCGGGATATTCCCGGACAGGACGGAGGCGTGCCTGCGGTATATCTGAATTACCGGCACCTCGAAAGCCACGGGGTGTTGCCGGTGTTGTATCCCAAAGGTGCGGTTTATTATCAGCAGCCTCCTACCTTTTTCCAGAAATACAGGATTTACTTGTTTGCCTGCGTATGTATTTTCTTCCTTTTAGGTGTGATTGCCTTTATGCGGATTCGTTTGTTCCGCGAGCGGCAGCGCCGGAAAGCCGAAATGCTGGAAAAAGAAAAAGCCGAGGAAGCGAACCGCCTGAAGTCGGCTTTCCTGGCGAATATGAGCCATGAGATACGTACGCCGTTGAATGCGATTATCGGTTTTTCCAACCTGTTGAGCGAAACGGAGGATGAGAACGAAAAAAAGGAGTTTGTAAGGATTATCGAGAATAACAACGACTTGTTGCTCCGGCTGGTGAACGATGTGTTGGATTTGGCTAAAATCGAGGCCGGCCAACTGGATTTCGTTTATTCCGACGTAGATATAAATCAGCTTCTTTCCGAAGTGGAGCAAAGTATCCGGTTACGCGCCCGCGATAAAGAGGTAAAAGTGGAATTTACCGAACGGTTGCCCGAGTGCATTATCCGTATCGAACGGAACCGGTTTACCCAAGTAATTACCAACTTATTGACCAATGCCCTTAAATTTACGGAAACCGGCAGTATTACCTTCGGGTACGAAAAAAGGAACGAGGAGCTTTATTTCTTTGTAAAAGATACCGGTTGCGGTATCCCGGAAGACAAATTGGAGCAGATATTCGGCCGTTTTGTAAAGCTGGATTCCTTTGTGCAGGGAACCGGGCTCGGCTTGTCGATTTGCGAAACCATCGTTACCCGGCTGGGCGGCCGTATCGGCGTAGAATCGAAAACAGGAGAGGGCTCGCTGTTTTGGTTTACCGTTCCTTACGAGCCGGCCGGAAAAAGAGGATTCAATCCTTCGGCTCCCGCACTGTGATATGGAAGCATCCTTGTTTCCGCTCGTGCTTCACGTAGCAGCGTTTTTGTTTTTTCAAATCCCGCAGCACCGAGGCCAGCACCATTTTCAGTTGGTCGGGCGAAAGGCTTCGGCTGTCTTTTTCGTCGGCTTTCGGATACCGGTTCCACGAAATGTCGAACGTAGTGCCGTAGCGGTGCGCCGAGTTGGCGGAAGCATTGAGGTTGCGGCGGCGCAGCTTTTTTACGTCCTCTTCCGTACGGGTAACGCTGGTAACTAATAATTTATATTCGGGAGCATTCAGGTTTTCGAGCGAGTCGCGCAGGTTCCGGCCGATATCGGTAAGCAAATCGTACGCTTCGGGCACCAGGAAGGGGATGGAATGGGTCAATTCTTCCACTTCGTATAAATCGCCCGTTTTAATCTCCTTCATCTTTTTCGACGCCTTTCCTACAGCGGCCCGCGAGGCGACCGGCTTTATCCCTACTTTCCTGGCTTGAGCCAGGTGGAGCTCGTTCCGGTCGTTGAAATCGCGGTTATAGCTTCCGGTGTAACGGATGGGTTTTATTTCGCCCCGATTTCCGTTGCAGGCGGGAAACAAAGCGAGTAATAAGAAGGCGCAGAAGAGGCGAATGCTGTATTTCATGTCGGTTTTTTTGTTTTTAACGGAGGGCAAATTTACGTTTTTCGCTTGAATTACAAAATCATAAAGAATGGAGCCGGGGTGTTTTCGAAAAGATTAACGGAGAAAGGCCTATAAATAAAAGCCCTACCCGTATGCGGTTAAAAGAATATTCGTAATTTTGTTCTCCGAAGAATCCAAGACAGGCTCCGGGCCGGCAACGCTAAGTTTATGCGTTCGGTTGGCATGGATTGTTTGTGTTTCGAAAAATAAAACGAAGATAGGTCGTACCCCCGGCATCATCGAACAAGTTCGCTTTTGTCGCCGGTTTGTCCTGTCCGGTTGAAGTTAATTAAAAAGTGAGGCGACCAGATTGAATGATTGAACGAATTTATATTCTCGAAAGCGTTGACCCCGTTGTTTTTTACGGGGTGAATAATGCTAACATGCAGCTGATTAAAACCTTGTTCCCGAAGCTCCGGATTGTAGCGCGCGGAAACGTGATGAAAGTAATCGGCGAAGAAGAAGAATCCGAAACCTTTTTGAAAAAGATACGTGAAATAGAAAAGTATTGCGAAGAATACAACCTCCTTACGGAAGAGGCGATACTCGACATCCTGAAGGGAAAGGCGCCGGCGGCCGTTAAGCCGGACAATCTGATTATACACGGCATGAACGGGAAGAGTATCGTGGCCCGTACCGAAAATCAACAGCATCTGGTGGATGCGTTCGAGAAGAACGAC
The DNA here is from genome assembly GCA_020860905.1 of Parabacteroides sp. Lineage (GTDB taxonomy): Bacteria > Bacteroidota > Bacteroidia > Bacteroidales > Tannerellaceae > Parabacteroides_B. The sequence goes on from JAJBTJ010000310.1 coordinate 3,339, forward strand.
CTCGTGTTCGCTACGGGGCCGGCCGGTTCCGGGAAAACGTTCGTGGCGATTGCGTTGGCCGTAAAAGCGCTCAAAAGCAAGCAGGTAAAGAAAATCATCCTGAGCCGCCCGGCGGTGGAGGCCGGCGAAAAGCTCGGGTTTCTTCCCGGCGAGATGAAAGATAAGCTCGACCCTTACCTGCAACCGCTTTACGATGCTTTGCAGGATATGATTCCGGCGGCCAAGCTGAAAGAATATATGGAAAATAACGTCATCCAGATTGCTCCGCTGGCCTTTATGCGGGGGCGAACGCTGAACGATGCCGTGATTATCCTCGACGAAGCCCAGAATACCAGCACCCATCAAATCAAAATGTTCCTTACCCGCCTGGGAATGAATGCCAAAATGATTGTAACGGGCGACGTAACGCAAATCGATTTGCCGGCGCATCAAACTTCCGGGCTGATACAAGCCATGCAAATATTGAAGCAGGTACCGGGAATCGGGAAGGTGGAATTTACGAAGAAAGACATTGTACGGCATAAACTGGTGCAGCGCATCGTAGAAGCGTACGGCAAGTACGACCGCAAACAAAAGAGCGCCTCCGCAAAAGAGGAACAGCCGGCAGAAAACGAACTCAATCATATAAAACACTAATTTTTATAAAGACGCAAATTATGAAAAAGGCTTTAGTTAGAACCGATTACGATTTCCCCGGTCAGAAGAGCGTGTATCATGGCAAAGTACGCGACGTATATAACATCGGCGACGATGTATTGGTAATGGTCGCCACCGACCGTATTTCGGCGTTCGACGTAATCCTGCCCGAGGGTATCCCGTACAAAGGACAGGTATTGAACCAAATCGCCGCCAAATTCCTCGATGCTACTTCCGACATCGTGCCGAACTGGAAACTCGCTACTCCCGACCCGATGGTTACGGTAGGGCTGATGTGCGAAGGTTTTCGCGTAGAAATGATTATCCGCGGTTATCTTACCGGGAGCGCTTGGCGCGAATACCAGGCCGGTTGCCGTTCGCTTTGCGGCGTAGCGTTGCCCGACGGCATGAAGGAGAACCAGAAATTCCCTACTCCTATTATTACGCCTACCACGAAAGCGGATGCCGGCCACGACGAAAATATCTCGAAAGAAGAAATTATTGCCCAGGGCATCGTAAGCAAGGACGATTACGAGCTGATGGAAAAATATACGTACGCCTTATTTCAGCGCGGTACGGAAATGGCTGCCGAAAAGGGGCTTATCCTGGTAGATACCAAGTATGAGTTCGGAAAAAAAGACGGCAAGGTTTATCTCATCGACGAAATCCATACCCCCGATTCGTCGCGCTATTTCTATGCCGACAGCTACGACGAAAAGTTTGCCAAAGGCGAGCCGCAGAAACAATTATCGAAAGAGTTCGTACGCCAGTGGCTTATCGAACACGACTTTATGGGCAAGGAAGGCCAACAGGTTCCGGAAATGACCGAAACGTATGTAAACAGCGTATCCGACCGCTATATCGAACTGTACGAGCACATCGTAGGCGAAAAGTTCGTAAAAGCCGACGGCGAAGACCTGGCTGCCCGGATTGAAAAGAACGTAACCGATTATCTGCGTAACCGATAAGAGATGAGGTACCGATCGGAAAAGGTGCTCCCTTACAACGGCGAAGAGAAAAAAGGCAAGCAGGTACGCCGGATGTTCGACTCCATTGCCGGCAGTTACGATTTGCTGAACCATCTGCTGTCGATGGGATTCGACAAGGGATGGCGCAGGAAAGGAGTGTCTTTTCTGAAACCTTTCCGTCCGGGAACGATATTGGATATAGCAACCGGTACCGGCGACCTTGCCTTGCTGATGTACCGGTTGCTCCGTCCTGCTAAAATAGTAGGCGCCGATATTTCCGACGGAATGATGGACGTAGGTCGGAAAAAGGTGGAAGAGGCCGGTTTATCGGGCGTTATTTCGTTCGACCGGCAAGACTGCACGGCGCTTACGTATCCCGACGGTTCGTTCGATGCGGTAACCGCCGCGTTCGGCGTGCGGAATTTCGAGGACATGGCAAAAGGAATCAGCGAGATGCACCGGGTATTGAAACCCGGGGGGCATGTAATGATTCTGGAGCTTTCCACACCCGTTTATTTCCCGATGAAGCAGCTTTACCGGCTTTATTCGAAAACGGTTATCCCGTTTATCGGCCGGTGCTTTTCCCGGCAAAAGGAGGCTTATACTTATTTGCCCGAATCGGTAAAAGCGGTTCCGCAAGGAAAGGAAATGACCGCTTTGCTCAGTAGCTGCGGTTTTAAACAAGCTCGGTTTAGAACGTTTACGTTCGGGATTTGCTCGTTATATACAGGAACTAAGTAATATTGTTTACCATCATGCAAAAGTACGGTTTAATAGGCTATCCGTTAGGCCATTCTTTTTCCCGGGATTATTTCAACCGAAAATTCGAGTCGGAAAATATAGAGGCGGAATATGTGAATTTCCCGGTTCCCGATATAAAAGAATTCAAAACGGTTCTGAAAGACAACCCGGAGCTGTGCGGCTTGAATGTAACCTTGCCTTATAAAACGCAGGTAATGCAATACCTCGACGAAATCGACGACGACGCCCGGCAAATAGGCGCCGTAAATGTAGTTAAATTTACCCGGGGGCATTTCGGCAAGCTGAAACTGAAAGGATACAATACGGATGTAATCGGGTTTAAAAAATCAATCGAGCCGTTGCTGGCGCCCCATCACGAAAAGGCGCTCGTTTTAGGCACCGGCGGGGCGTCGAAGGCCGTGTTACAGGGATTGAAACAACTGGGAATCGAGTCTGTTTTCGTTTCGCGCCGGCCGGCGGCGGGCATACTTACCTATGCCGATTTAACGCCTGCGGTACTCGACGGGTACCGGGTAATCGTGAATACCACCCCGGTGGGCATGTTTCCCCGCATAAACGAATGCCCCGACATCCCGTACGAATTGCTTACGCCTTCGCACTTATTATACGATTTGCTTTATAACCCCGACGAAACGCTTTTTATGAAAAAAGGGAAAGAAAAAGGAGCCGTCGTGAAAAACGGGCTGGAGATGTTGTTGCTCCAGGCTTTTGCGGGGTGGGAAATCTGGAATAAATAGCGATTTCCCGGTGATAAACGCTCCCGGCAAGCTCCGGTAAAAATTCTCTGGACGGGATAATCGGGACAGAACAGCAGGAAGTATGAATAATATAATCGACAAGATGAGGCGGGATTTCCCGGTATCCGACGAAACGGTACGGTTGTTGACTTCTTACGTAAGGCCTTGCCGTTTCCCTAAAAGATACCAGTTGATAAGAGCCGGCGTTTATTGTAAGGTAGCTTATTTTATCGAAAAGGGAATTACCCGTTCCTATTGGCTGGTCGACGGGGAAGAAGTCACTACTTCTTTCTCGAGCGACGGGGGAATCGTATTCAGCATGGACGAGTTGTATTACCACAAGCTCAGCGAGGAATTCGTAGAAACGCTTACCGACGTGGAGGCTTACGAAATTTCACTGGCCGATTTGCTCCATCTTTTTCATACCAACCTCGAATTGGCCAATTGGGGCAGGGTAATCCACCAAAACGAATACCGGCGGTTGCATCGTACGCATAAAGAACGCCTTACCTTATCCGCGAAAGAACGTTACGAAGAAATGAAAGCGCAGTTTCCGGTCGTGTGCGAGCGGGTTAATTTAGGATATATCGCTTCTTACCTGGGAATAACCCTTCCTACGCTTAGCCGCATCAGGGCGGGCAAATAATCTTTCCGGCCAAACACGCTTTTCTGCCTTCCCGGTAACCGGCTAACGGGTTTTGCGAAACCCGTGCGAATGAATAGTTGAAAACGTCCTTCCAGAAGGGATACGTACGGAGGGATATTCAGTAAATAAACATACAAAAGCAACCGGCTCGCGACGAACCGGTTGCTTTTGTATAACTTATCCTGTTCCCTGAAGGTGCAGGTTAAACTGGTAAACCGAAAGGATTTTCTGTGTTACATGCCGCTGTTTTCGTTTGCCGAGGGCGTCGGCAAACAAATCCGAAACCAGCGTATTGTTGTATCTTCAGTATGCGTTTTTAGTTGGGATTACTCCCGTTTTGGCCGTCAAATCGTATTTTTTTAATTAGTTGGCTTGTGTTTTTTGATTTAAAAATATCCCTACGGAAACATACAAAAAGAACCTGTATGCAACCTTGCATACAGGTTCCTTGGATTTGCTGCGCTGCGCCTGTTTTGCCTTTCCCCCTGGGAGTAGCCGGTCGGGCCGTAACAAAACCGCACGGCCTGTTTTTACAAATTGATTTTAGCTCCTACGAAATAACTGCGCGGCAATCCCGGTCCGTACATATAACCGGCGTCTCTTAGCGGCCCCTTGTCGAAATCGCTCTGAAACGAGTTGAATATATTCTGTACCCCCGCATTTACTTGCAACGTAATGGATTTGTGTACCGGAATATCATACGCCAGCTTGATATTCTGGTCGAAGAATCCGGGCGTATTTATCTCGCAATCCTCCGGAACGAACCCGGCCAGGTGTTGTACCAGCATGCTGCCGGTATACGTACCCGACAGCGAAGCCGAGAAACGTGCCAGCGGCGTGAAAGTCGACGTAAAATATCCGTACTTATCCGGCGCCCGGAACATCTTTTTCTGCGGCGCTACCGTCTGGCTCCACTGCTCCGGCTCCTTGTAGCGGCTCCGCTGGAAAGTAAAACCCGCCTGGAACTGCACCCATTCGTACGCCACTTTTCCTTCCAGGTTGATACCCATAACCTTCGCCCCTTTGCCGTTCCGGCGCTCCATCAGGATATTTCCCTCGTCATCCTTCCCTGTATCTTCCAGCACGAACACATCGCTTAAGTTCGTATAAAACCCTTCTACCAGGAAATTCGTCTGCACCTCGCCGAAACGGTGGTACCAGTCGGCCGAGGCGCTCAGGCTCTGCGACTTTTCTTCTTTCAGTCCCGGAACCAGGCGGATAATCGCCACGTCGCCCCCTACGGCCGTGATATGCAAGTCTTCGTCGAACGCTTGCGGAGCGCGGAAGCCGCTCGAGTAGCTAAGCCGTAAGTTTATATCTTTTGTCGGGTTGTACCTTAAATTGGCACGCGGACTGAATATTACGTGGTCGATTAAGTTGTGCTTATCGAAACGGCCGCCCGCCAGGAAGCTCCACCGGTCGGTTTTCCATTCGTTTTGTACGAACAGGCTGCCGATGTGTACCGTTTGCGCGATGGTGCGGTTATACCCCAGCATCGTATCCGTCAGGTCGTCGTAGCTGTATTCAGCCCCGCCAGTAAACTCAGCTGGCATAAACAGGCAACGGTCGGCCTTATACGAATATTGAGCGCCCCCTACGAACGTCAGGTCGGTGGTGTTGCCATAGGCATTCGGGTCGTGCCCGGCGCCGTAATAGCTCTTGCGTTCGGTGTGTTGCAACGACGTGTAAGTGCTGAGCCGGTGCTTGTAATCCGGCGAAAACAAATCGAATTTCAGGCCGCCCCCGTTGATGGTATGCTCGGTCTGCTCGGTAATGTCGGTTTCGTGCGGAGGCAAATCGAGTAAATTTCCGCCCCGGCGGAATTCGTTGATGTTGTGATACTCGAAAGTCAACTTGGAGTAGAGCCCCGTTTTCAGGTACGAGCGGAACCCCAGCGTACGGGCATTCAGGTTACCCAGCTCCGTAAACCCGTCGCCGTCGTCATCGTAAGCCGAGCGGTAGCGGGTTTGTCCGAATAAGTAGATGCCCGCTTTGTGGTCGTCGGTCACCAGCGAAGCGTTCAAGGTGGTGTTATTGTCGGCCGCGCTTCCGCCTATCATCGTGAGCGAGTGGGCTAACTGCGCCGAGTTGCGTAGCGGCTCTTTCGTGATGATATTGATTGTTCCCGCAATCGCCGACGAGCCGAATAACGCCGAACCGCCTCCGCGCATGATTTCTACCCGCTCTATCATATTGGCCGGGATTTGCTCCAACCCGTACACGCCCGTCAGGGCGCTGAAGATAGGGCGGCTATCCACCAGTATCTGCGTGTACGGCCCTTCCAGCCCGTTGATACGCACCTGCTGGAAACCGCAATTCTGGCAATTGTTTTCCACCCGTACGCCCGGCTGGAAATTCAGCCCTTCGGCTAAGCACGCCGCATTCGTAGTTTCGAACAACTTGCTGTCGAGCACATTCACCAGCGACGGAGCCAACCGGCGCGTGGTTTCGTTCCGGTTGGCCGATACCACCACGGCGTCGAGGGCAATCTGGTCTTCTTCGGCCTCGAAGTTAACCTCCTGCGTTTTTCCTTTTTTCAGTACGATGGTTTTCTCTACCGTTTTATAGCCCAACGATTTCATCACTAAAGTAAACTGGCCTTCAGGCAGGTTCTTCAAATAATAATGACCGCTCGCATCCGTGCTGGTTCCCAGCGTGGTGCCTTTCAAAAAGAGGGTGATAAAGGCAATATGCTCGCCGGTTTTCCGGTCTACCACATGCCCTACGATGTTGGCATCCGAGGGGTTGAGCTCCGGCTCTGTCGCCAGGAGGATATAAGGAAGCATAAATGCACACAAAAACAAACAGATAATTTTATTCATTGCTTACGTTCTTAATAGGGTAAATAAAAGACAGATGCATTCTTCCTTCTTCCGGAAACACGGTTCGTTTTCCGGCAAAAAGGTCTGTTACCGGTTTCGTTTACGAAATCCGGCACGAAAATGCGTAGATACTACAGGGAGATTAATAAGACAGGTAAGCGGGAGGCGCCCGGCGGGAAAATCCGGTTTTATCTTGTTTGGCGGTATTCCGGATGTACAGGGGAACAGCCAGCAGGCCCAACAAACCGAAGGCGAGATAAAGGGTTAGCGGATGTACCGCTCCTTCGGGCGCCGAGAAATGCGTAAGCAAATGGAATAACTGAAACTGGGCCACAATGTGCTGGTGGCTCGCTGCATCCGGTAACGATTTGAACGGGTGGAAGTGGATGATAATAACCCCGTCGATAATATGGGTATGTTCGAATAACGAAACAGTGAAGGTATATCCTATAAAAAGGATAGGCAATAACCATTTCATGTATTTTCTTACTCCCTCTTTCATACAGGTTTATTCGAAAATCCGTGTGAAGCAAGCGCTGCTTCTCCATACCGGGATGCAAAGATAGTAAAATAGGCCGAAGAAAAAACACGTATTTTCCCGGTGGATAGCATACCAATCGTTTGCCGCCGACGGCGGCAATAAAAACAGCGTCGGCAGCAAACTTGCCAGCGTCGGCGGCAAAATAAACGGCGACGCCGGCAACAAAAAACATCCGGCATGCAGGAAAGTCGTTTGCCGGGGGCGTAGGCAAAATAAAACGAAGAAATGGCGAAACGGCCGCGGGCATAGGCAAGTTAAACGGTGTCCCGGCAGGTGTCCGCTTGCCGGTAATTCCGGAGTACAGGCGGGAGTATATCCGCCGGGGAACCGCCTGGCGATGAAAAAGAAATGCGCCGCTTGCGGATACTTCCATAAAAAGCAAAGGAATCTTCTTTTTATATATTTTTTTCATATCTTTGTCCGGATGCTGTCAGCGCAATAACTGAACAGCTGGATAGCACGATGAAAAACGGAAAATAGCCGCAATTGTTTGTTACCGACCCGCTTTAGCCCGAACGATGCAGCGATACCGGCCTTGGTGCGCCCATACACGCCCGATTTCCTTTTCCTGTTGCCTGCCGGGTTGGCCGGAAGGCATGTTTTTTAAGCGAACTTATAAACCCTTATCAATATGAAGTCGATAAAAGTAGTTACATTTTTTTTCTTTTTTCTGCTTTGTGTCATGCCGGCTATGGCGGAAGAACCGTTGAATTATGAAATCGAAAGCGCCGGAAGCGGTACGCAGGGAACCTACCTCGTAAAAGTGTGGGTAATTTCCAAGAAGAACAAGCCCGATTTGAACGTAATACAGAAATGTGCCGTGCACGGGGTACTGTTCCGCGGGTTTTCCAACAAAGAATTGCGAAGCGCGCAAAAACCGCTGGCCGGGAGCGCACTGGCCGAGCAAACCCACCTGGATTTCTTTACCGCCTTTTTCAAAGACAACGGCCCGTACCGCAACTATGTAACCATGGTAAGCCCTACGTACGAGATTATCAAGATGGCCAAGAAGCAATACCGCATCGGCGCTACTTTCACGGTGCAGAAAGACCAGTTAAGGAAAGATTTGACGGATGCCGGCGTACTCAAAGGATTAAACTCTGGATTTTGAGCATAGTGCCGTTTCGTTACCGTAGGAAGAAGCACAAAAAACAACTCTATTTTAATTACAGATACCTATGAAAAAGAAAGTAATGGCCCTGATTTGCGTGGCCGGTATAGGTGTGTTCCTGTCGTCGTGCCGGAGCAGTTCCACGTTGCCGTCGTATTCGTTCGAGACAGAATGCCTGGGAGTGGAGCTTGACGGTTCGCAAACGCTACAGGTTTGGGGGAAAGGACGCAACCGGGCCGACGCCATCGAGCAGGCAAAGAAAAACGCCGTCCGCGACGTATTGTTCAACGGCATCCGGGCCGGTTCCGGCGAGTGTAACGTACGTCCGCTCATCACCGAAGTGAATGCACAGGAGAAATACGAAAGCTATTTCAACGGATTTTTCAAAGACAGAGGCCCTTACCGGAAATTTGTCAATATGAAAGACACGAAAGCCAACTCGGCCGTACGGGCCGACGACCGCACCCAAACCCTGTACGGCATCACCGTACGCGTGCTCCGGAGCGAATTGAAGCAGCGATTGATAAACGATGGTATATTGAAACCCTAATTAACTGGAAATGAAAAGGAATTTATTGATAGGATGCTTATTCCTGCTGTTAACGGCGCCTCTTTTCGGGCAAGCCAAGAAACCCACTATCATGGTTGTCCCGGCTGACGCCTGGTGTAATGCGAACGGATATATGGCCGGATTCACTACCCAAGGCGTAACCACGAACGTACCCGACTACAAAGCCGCCTTGCAAACCGATATGGATTTGCTGAACGTAATAACCAAAATCGGCGAGTTGATGGTCGAACGCCAATTTCCGTTGAAAGACTTGGCGGCTACCATCCGTTCGATAGAGCAATCGGCCGCCGAAGACGAAATGACGATGAGCTCCACCTCGGGCGCTTCGTTGAGCGAGAGCCCGTTAGACCGTCTGCTCGACCGGGCCAAGGCCGATATTATGGTAGAAGTGCTGTGGAAAGTCAATACCGTAGGACCTAAAAATTCGGTAACCTATACGTTACGCGGCCTCGACGCTTACACCAATAAACAGATTGCCGCCGCGCAAGGTACCGGCGCGCCTTCGTTCTCGGCCGAGATACCGGTATTGCTCGAAGAAGCCGTATTGTCGAACATGGATAATTTCACATCGCAGTTGCAAGCCTATTTCGACGATTTGCAAACCAACGGCCGCGAGGTAGCGGTGGATGTACGCGTATTCGACAACGGTTCGGGGCTCACGCTCGAAGACGAGTACGACGGAACGGAATTGCAGGAAGTGATAGACAACTGGATGGCCGAGAACACGGTAAGCCACCGCTACAGCCTTTCGGACGCTACCGAGAACCGGATGAAATTCGAACAGGTACGCATCCCCCTGTACAAACCGAACGGCATGCCGATGGACACCCGTAGTTTTGTGGAGGCCCTGCGGAAATATCTGAAAAACGAACCGTACAACCTCACTTGTAAAACCATGACCCGGGGACTGGGCCGGGCTATCCTGGTAATCGGCGAAAAATAAGCCGCTCAAGCCGAAGCGAATGCCCGGACACGAAGCCTCGGCGCGCTTCCGGTAAACAACCGGATGGCTCCAGCCGGCCGGAATGTCGAACAAAAAACCGGGTTTTACAGGAAGCGGCCGGCTGCCCGGAACTATCCGGACGAATAAACTGGCCGGTTTTTCCGGGGGCCGGGGTTAAAAATAAAATAATACGTGTATGAAAACAACGAATTGGATAATCGGTATTTTTTTGATGTTGCTCCCCCTGGCGTCGAAAGCCCAGGAGTGCGACTTGGATTTGATGGCGCTCGTGGTTCCGCAAACCGAACAGCTCCCGCAGGAGGTGCAGGAGCAAGTACTGAATAGGCAGCTACCTGATAGGTATCGCACGCCCGTACATGGTTCCTCTCTTTATAACTGAAATTTTCCGAAAACTCCACAGTCGGAAATTTATATTCTTCCAATTCCGGCACCGGAATAGAAAAAGCGAATTCTTTTTCCGGAGCGGGAACGGACAGTTCCGGAACCGCGTAACCCGTCGGGCGGGCTGTCCGGTGTATCGTTTGAGGTGCACAGGCAGAAATTCCGAAAACCACGGTAGCCAAGATAAATAAGCGTGTTATCGTGTTTGTCATCTCATGCTGTTTTATAATTCGGGCGCAAATATAGGCATTTTTTTGCACACTTCAGTCCGGATTTTTCTTAATTCTTGTTAGGGTGTACCCTATATCAAGATAGAATACTTTTTTGCCTGAAAGAAATAAGAATGTGTGTGGTAAAAATAGTTACTTTGCGTATAGGAGTAAACATTAAATAAACAGCTACCATGAAAAAGTTTATGGATTCCGATTTCCTGCTGGCCACCGATACGGCTAAGGAATTGTATCACAACCATGCGGCCAGGATGCCGATTATCGATTACCACTGCCACTTAGACCCGGCGATGGTGGCCGGCAATTACCGGTTTGCCGACCTGACCGAAATCTGGCTCGGCGGCGACCATTATAAATGGCGGGCCATGCGGGCCAACGGGGTGCCCGAAGAATACATAACCGGCGATAAGCCGCCATACGAAAAGTTTATGAAGTGGGCCGAAACCATGCCGTATGCCATGCGAAACCCCTTGTATCACTGGACGCACCTGGAGTTGAGCCGCGTGTTCGGAATAGATAAAGTGCTTAACCCCGATACGGCACGCGAAATTTACGACGAATGTACGGCCAAGTTGCAAACCGACGAGTTCCGGGCCCAGGGAATCATGAAAAAAATGCACGTCGAAACAGTTTGTACTACCGACGACCCGGTCGATTCGCTGGAATACCATAAAGCGGTAGCCGCCCGTCCCTTCGGAACGCAAATGTTACCGGCCTGGCGTCCGGATAAGGCGATGGCTATCGAGAATCCGGCAGCTTATAACACATACCTGGCTAAGTTGGAACAGGCGGCCGATACCTCCATCGGCACCTTCGACGATTTGTTGAAAGCGCTACAGGTGCGGCATGACTATTTCGCTTCGGCAGGTTGCCGTATTTCCGACCACGGGATGGCTACTTTCTATGCTACTCCATACACGCAGAGCGAAGTACGCGCTATTTTCCGGAAAGTACGCGAAGGGAAAACGGTTACCCAGGAAGAGTTGGAAAAGTTCCGCTCGGCTATGTTGTACGAGTTTGCCGTGATGAATTACCGGAAAAACTGGGTACAGCAATTCCACATCGGGGTAGTGCGTAACAACAATGCCCGGATGTTTAAGAAAATCGGTCCGGATACCGGTTTCGACTCGATTGGCGATTTCGAAGTGGCCGCCTCTTTCAACCGGTTTTTCTCGCGCTTGGACGAAGAAGGGCAGCTGGCGAAAAGCATCGTGTACAACCTGAACCCCCGCGACAATGAATTGATGGTGACCAACGCTTATAATTTCAACGACGGGTCGGTGCCCGGTAAGATGCAGTACGGCGCGGCCTGGTGGTTCCTCGACCAGAAAAACGGCATGGAAAACCAGTTGAACGCCCTGTCGGCACTCGGGTTGCTGAGCCGTTTCGTAGGGATGCTTACCGATTCGCGCAGCTTCCTTTCGTATCCCCGGCACGAATATTTCCGCCGTATCTTGTGCAACATGCTGGGGCGTGAGGTAGAAAACGGCGAATTGCCCGTTTCCGAGCTACCTTTTATCGGCCGGATGGTAGAGGATATTTGTTATAATAATGCAAAAAGCTATTTCCGGTTTTAAGGATGAATAACCGGCAGCCCGATTAGCCGGGCATGCCGTGAAATTTAATAACCGTTCCTGGCCGGGAACGAAACTGCAAATAGAAAAAAGACACGGAAGCAGAGTCCCTCTGTACTTCCGTGTCTTTCGTTTTCCCGCGTCATATCGAAACCTCCGGCAAAAGCGGTTATACAAAAACCGTTATATTCCTCGACTCCCTCCCGGCCTCTTTTTTTAGTTTCCACATGAAAGTACATGACAAAAATTAATTTTAAACAGAACAACAGCAGCACAAAAGAACGCGAATCCGTTCCATTATCACCCTCTTCCTACCGAGCCCTGAAAAAC
>JAJBTJ010000245.1 GCA_020860905.1 Parabacteroides sp.
ACATAAACGATGGTTTTTTGTGCGGAAAATTCCGTATGCTGCCTGCGGTAGCAGCGGCATAGCCCTATTTTTTCGAAAAAGACTACGACATTGATTTCTACGCAGGATGCCAACAGATAAACCCTTAAAAATTACGCCTATGCACAGTTAACTTTAAAAACAATCCGGAAAAACGATATTCCTTTTTCCAGCCGATTTAGTCGCTAAATCAATAGAATTATCGAGATTTTATTACAAACTAAACACTTACTACGTATGGATTTTATTATGAAATGTAAACTGACCTGGAACTGCACGTTTTCATACTCTTCTCATTTACTTGTTGTTATGGGATGTGTGCTGGCGTTTCTTTGTTTAGGTACGATTCAGTCGCACGCTACCGTAAGTTATCCCGGTACACAGCAAGGCCAAACTACAGTGAACGGAGTAGTACGCGATGATGCAGGCGAAACCCTTCCCGGTGTTTCCGTATCGGTAAAAGGAACCACGCAGGGTACTATTACCGATATGGACGGAAAATATACCCTGGCCAATATTCCGCAGAACGCTACCTTGGTATTTTCGTTCGTGGGAATGAAATCGCAGGAAATGAAAGTAGCCGGTAAAACGGTTATCAATATAAAAATGCAGGAAGATGCCATCGGCCTGAACGAGGTAGTGGCTATCGGATACGGTTACCAGAAAAAGAAAGACCTTACCGGAGCGATCGCTTCCGTTTCCAGCGAAGATTTAGTGCTGGGCGGTACCGTCAGCAACGCCGCACAGGCATTGCAGGGAAAAACAGCCGGCGTGCAGGTAAACCAGACATCGAAAGCGCCCGGCGGCACTATTTCCGTAAGGGTGCGCGGCTCGAACTCCATCAGCAGTACCAACGAACCGTTGTACGTAATCGACGGGTTTCCTTCTTCCGAAGGATTGAACATCAACCCGAACGACATCGAAAGCATGCAGATTCTGAAAGACGCTTCCGCTACCGCTATCTACGGCGCCCGGGGAGCGAACGGAGTGGTGCTTATCAGTACCAAACGCGGTAGAGCGGACGAGAACAAAATCTCTTACAGCGGTTACTTCGGCGTACAGCAAATAGTAAATCCGTTCGATATGCTCGACGCAAAAGATTATATGTTACTTTCGAACGCCTTATATAAAGAAATCGAAGGACAGGAGAATACCGAATACGGTAATTATACCCCTTCGCAATTGCAATCGGATGTAAATACCGACTGGATTAAGGAATGTACACGCCTCGGATTGGTGCAAGACCATAACGTTCAGTTCCGCGGCGGCTCCGAAAAAACCAAGGTGCTTACCAGCTTAGGTTACTATAGCCAGGACGGTATCCTGGTGAATACCAACTTTTCGCGTATCTCCGGGCGTATCAATGTCGACCAGACTGTGAACGACTATATCAAAGCGGGCGCTTCGTTGTATGCTCATCGTGAAAAAACGAATTTCCAGGAATACAGCGGAAATATTGTAAACTCGAACGTGTTGTTAGCTATCCTCACGTACGACCCTACCGTACGTCCTTACGAAGCCGACGGCAGTTACGGGCGTCCTCCCGGAGGCCGTGGCGACAACCCGCTGGCCAACCTGAAAGAACGGCACAACGAAGCGACGTACGATAAACTGAACGGTACCGCTTTCGTAGAGATAGAACCGGTTAAAGGCTTGAAAGGACGTGTCAATGCCGGCGTGGAAATCATGCACAATTACGAAGGCAAATACCTGCCGCGTTCTACTTACCAGGGAGGTATCGACAACGGCGTAGCCAATACGTACGATTTCAGTTCTACCCAGCAAGTGTTGGAAGCGTTGATCAGTTACAACAAAACGTTCAATAAGATTCACGAGTTCGGCGTGATGGTAGGTTATTCGTATGAAAAGTACGGCCAGGATTACCGGAAAAACGGAGTAAAAGATTTTTCTACCGATTTGTACGGAGTCAATAACTTGGGTGCCGCTTCTACGAAAACCACTATCGAATCGTACAAGGCCGAAAACCTGCTGGCCTCCTTCTTCGGACGTATCAATTATACGTTTAACGATAAATATTTAGCTACCTTTACGTTACGTCGCGACGGTTCGTCCCGGTTCGGAACCAACAACCAATGGGGTACGTTCCCTTCCGGCTCGTTGGCATGGCGTATGAGCGAAGAGCCGTTTATCAAAAATCTCAACGTATTTTCCACTTTGAAGGTACGTGCTGGTTACGGTAAAACCGGAAACGAACGGATCGGCGATTATGCTTCGTATGCCTTGATGGCCAATACCAACCTTACCTGGGACGGAAGCACTAACAGCGCCGGTACCCACATGTCGCAATCGAATCCCGAGAATCCGAATTTGAAATGGGAAACCACGTCGCAATATAATGTCGGGTTGGATATGGGCTTCCTCGATTCGCGTATCTCCGTGTCTATCGACGCTTATTACAAACGTACCAGCGATTTGTTGCTGCAAATCAATTTGCCGTATTATTCCGGTTTTACCAGCGGACAATCCAATGTGGGTAAGATTGCCAACAAAGGGTTCGAAGTGGATTTCACTTCGCATAACCTCATCGGCGAGTTTAAATGGGATACCAAGCTGAACTTCGCCTTTAACCGGAACAAAGTGCTCGACTTAGGCGCTAACGGCGATATTTATATCAGATCGTCCAAACCGATGGGTTCCGTTTCCGAAAACGACTATGCCATAATCCGCGAGGGCGAGCCGTTGGGCTCGTTATTCGGCTATAGATATATAGGTGTAATTCAGGAAGGCGAAACGTATGCGCCGCAACCGGATGCCAAGCCGGGCGACCCGAAATTCGCCGACCTCGATCATAACGGAAAAATCGATTCGGATGACCGCGAAATTATCGGCTCGGCCAACCCCGATTTTATTTTCGGTATTACCAATACGTTCGCCTATAAAGGGTTCGACCTTTCTATCTTCTTCCAGGGAACCGTGGGGAACGATTTGCTCAACATGACCCGAATGAACCTGGAATGGAACCGTACTACCGACGCCCTGAACCGGTGGACGCCTACCAACACGGATACCGACCTGCCGCGTAACGGGTTTTATTACTCCCAATACGGCGGTTATGTGAACGACCACTTTATCGAAGACGCTTCTTACCTGCGTTTGAAGAACCTTACGTTAGGATATACTATTCCGTTTAAGAAAGTAATCAGTTCGTGCCGGGTATATGCTTCATTCGAAAACTTATTTACCATTACCGGCTATTCCGGTTGGGATCCGGAAGTCGATACCAAGGCATACGAAAGCCAAAAAGGGGACGGTTCCATCCAGAACGCCAACGGAGGTGCCGGGCTCGATTTCAATTCCTATCCCGCTATGCGTACGTACACGTTCGGGCTGAATATCACCTTCTAACTACAGTATTATGGTTGAATTATTAAAAAATACGAATATGAAGAAATTATTCGCTCTCCTGACGGGAGGCCTGTTGTCGCTGAGTGCCTGTACCGACCTGACGCCGGAGTTGTACAGCGACCTGACCACTTCGAACGCCTACACCACCGAAATGGATATCGATGCCGCCCTGGTAGGCGTGTATGCCGACCTGGGCCCGTATCCCGGCGACGGCTGGTTGTACTATTGCGGCTATTTCGTAATGTTGACCGATTATACTACCGATATGGGATATTCCACGGCTGCCGGCGACCCTACCAAGCACAGTAACTTCACTTACGACGCAAGCAGCATTTATTTCAGTAACAACTGGCGTACGATGTTTGAAGTGATTTCGAACGCCAACGTGTTGCTCGATAAAATCGAAAACGTGGAAATGGATGCTACCAAGAAAGTGCAGGTAATCGCCCAGGCCAAGTTCTGCCGCGCCCTGGCTTACCGCGACGCTACCGACGGATGGGGCCCCGTTCCGTTGGTTACCACCTTCGTCGACGACCCGATTTCAATGCGGGATATGCCGCTTACGCCGGTAAGCGAAATCGATGCTTTCCTGGTCGAAGAGTTGAAGTATTGTATCGATAACCTGCCTGAAAAATGGACGGCCGAGCAAGGACTTTCCCGCGCTACCAAAGGTGCTGCCGCTACTTTGCTGGGCAAAATCTACATGCGTGCCCACAATTATACCGAAGCGAAGAAGTACATCGATATGGTGCTCGACATGCGCGACCGGGGTATTTACCAACTCAATCCGGATTTCCGGAACGTATGGTCGGAATCGAACAAACAGGATATGGGCTCTATTTTCTGCTTGTTGCACGAATCCTCGCAGAACGGCGGCGAAATAGCGCTCCATTTCGGGCCGAGCGATCATCCCACCGTACAAAACCGGTGGCAATATTACGCCGTGTCGCTCGAATTCTGGCGCAAGTACGACAACGAAGACCCGCGGAAGCAATTCTTCTATTACAATTATACCGGCGCTTCTCCCCGCGATGAAAGTACCGATTACGGGTTCTATTACATGATGCCGGATAAAGGGCAGACTACTCCGCCGGCCGATACGGTAAAACTGTTGCAAAACGTAGCTACCATGAAGTATACGTACGAAATGGTGAGCGAATCGTATTACGACGGCCGTACCATTTCCATCTTCCGCCTGGCCGATGTGATTCTGTGTAAAGCCGAAATCGAAAACGAATTGAACGGTCCGCAAGCTGCCTTGCCTTACCTCAACGAGATACGCCACCGTGCCGGTGCGCCGGAATACGGAGTGCATCCGCGTTTCCCGGTACCGGGCTCGAAAGAAGCGATGGCGCAGGCTATACTCGACGAGCGGGGATTCGAACTGGTATTCGAGTTTCAGCGCCGGCCCGACTTGCTCCGTTTCGGGAAGTATGAAGAAACGTGCAATGCCTATCTGCAGGAACGCGGACTCACTCCGAGAGTCACTTCCAGCCTGCGACTGTTCCCGTATCCTCTCAACGATGCGAAACTGAACAGCCAGATGGCTACGGAAAATTCTTCCCGCCTGCCGTAAAAGCGAACCTTTTACTTTCTATAAACACGGAGACACGGAAAATTACGTGCCTCCGTGTTTCCCTTCTTTTTATTTTATTCTCCCTAACCCTCGAGTCGATATGAAGCGAAAGCTGTTTTTTTTATTTCTCGTGCTGGCGGCAGGCTGTACCGGCCTTTATTATCTCCTCCTCCCTGAAAACGCCATTACCGGCATCGTGCTCACTTCGCCCCGTAATACGGCCGTACAGGAGGCCGTAACCGTAAGCCTGCGGCATCCTGCCTCCGTAACCGTCGAATATTGGGAAAAAGGCGGCGCCGGTAAATTCCGTACCGTTCCTACTCCGGCCGATACGGTCCACTCAATTGACCTTTTACTATTGAAAGCCGGGCACACCTACGAATACCGGGTGGTGGTAGGCAACGGAATATTCAGCCGTTCGTCGGGTGTGCTGTCGTTTAAAACGCGCGAACAGTCTCCCTGGCTGGTCAACAAATGGCTACACGAAGAAAAACCGCACGACGCTTCTGCGCTGGGCGATGGTTTCGTATTGCTTTGTTTCGCCCGCAAGCCCGGGTATATGGCGATGATCGACGGCGAAGGCGAAGTGCGCTGGTACTGGCAGGTAGAGGATATCGGCGTGCGGGTAGCCAATTTTACTCCGCGCGGTACCTTGGTGGCCATGCTCCGGCCTCCTGTACAACTTACATCGAACGACGTGCCCCAGTCGCATGAAACGATTGCGGCAGAAGAAATCAAGAAACCCATGCGGCGCGGGCAATTGGGGTTTGCCGGCGGTACGGCCGTTACCGAGGTAGACCTGACGGGAAAAACCTTGTGGCGGGTCGACTTGGATAAGTTGGAAAACGACCCCGAATACCGCATCATCCACCACGAAATCCGGATGGACGAACAGGGATATATCCATACCTTGACCCGTCCGAAGAAAATAATCGACCTGGCGGAGTACGGGTTGGGATGTGGCACCGATACGTTAAGCGGCGACGGCATCCTGGTAATCGACAGCCTGGGTACGCCCGTGCGGCATTGGTCGTGCTGGGACGTGTGGGATATCCGTAACGACCCGTATCTCGAACGGTATATGTATGATCGGTTCCACATGAACGGATTTTGTTTCGATACCGACGGCAATTACCTGGTCTCAGTGCCTATCGAAGACCAGCTCTGGAAAGTCGACGCCCATACCGGCAACTTGTTGTGGAAGTTCGGGCGTAACGGCGATTTTCAAATGGATACGGCATCTTACTTTTCTTTCCAGCATTCGCCGTACCTCGATGCGGAAGGCCGTTTAACAACCCTGTTCGACAACGGTTTGTACAAGCAATGTTCGCGTGCCTTGTCGTTCCGGCTCGATGAAGAACAAAAAACGGCGCAGACGGTGCTGGATGTTCCGTTACCGAAAGAAAAATATACCTCGCGTATGGGAAATGCCTGCCTGCTTCCGAACGGCAACCTGCTGCAAACCAGTTCTAAAACCGGTGCGGTGGTTGTAACTGACCCGGAAGGCAAAATCCTGTGGGAAATCAACCTGGCTTATGCTCCTTACCGGGCTGTTTATGTACCGGCAGCTACGTTCAGCCGGTATTTTACCCGGGTGGAATAAAAGAACCGAATTATGCAACGAATCCAATCTACGGCACGCGCCTCCGAAGTTTCGCTCCGTTACCTTTTCTTCACTTTTTTGAAGATCGGGTGTACTTCTTTCGGCGGTTTCATGGCGTTGGTGGCTGTGGTACAGAAACAATTGGTCGACATCGACAAACGGCTGAAAGAAGAAGACCTGCTCGACGCCGTAACCCTCGCTTCCGTATTGCCTGGCCCGGTGGCGGTGAATGTGGTCGCGTATGTGGGTTATAAGTTACGGGGGATGGCGGGAAGCGTACTGGCTTTCATCGCGATTCTCCTTCCTTCTTTCCTGTTAGTGGCCGGTTTGTCGTGGTTGTATTTTACCTACGGCCGGTTACCGGCGGTAAAAAGCCTGTTCGCCGGGGTGTTGCCCGCCGTTACGGCCCTTATCTTTTCCGTCGCTATCGGCATGGCGAAAAAAAACCTGGATACGCCGGTAGCCGTCGTGCTTTGCATAGCGGCCGCTTTGGCCGTCGCTTGTATCGGCGGATTCGCCGTTACCCTGGGAGTGCTTGCGGTAGCCGCTTGCATCGGAGGTACTTTGTTATACCGGCCCGAGGCTGCCGGAATCGCCGGAGCGCCGGAGAAAAAGAGAACCGGGAAGTGGCTTTTTCCCGCGTTCGCAGCTGCCGCATGTATGGTGTTGCTGATTTTCGGCGTACCGAAAATCCCGTATGCCGGGGTGTCCTTTCAACTGTTTTCGGTTTTTTCAGTTTTGAGCCTTACCCTGTTCGGCGGCGGTTACGTGGTGATTCCCGCCTTGCACGAATTGTTCGTCGAAAATTTGGGGTGGCTTACGTCGGCCGAATTTGCCGATGGCATTGCTATCGGGCAGGTAACGCCCGGCCCTATCTTTATTACCGCTGCGTTTATCGGTTACAAAGCGGCCGGCGTAAGCGGAGCGTTCCTGGCGACCGTTGCTTTTTTCGTGCCCCCGGCTGTCGTGATGGTGGCGATGTCGCGTTTTGTAGCCGCCGTGAAAAGCTCTCCGCGCGTAAAGGCCATGTTCCGGGGTATCCGGCCGGCGGTGATAGGGATGATTTTCGCGTCTGTGTTCACCATCGGGAAAACGGTGGAGTCGGGCGTGTTGCCGGTCACGCTTTTTCTGGGGGTATCGATTCTTTCGGTGCGGTATAAAATCAGTCCCGTATACCTGATTTGCGGAGCGGGCCTTCTGGGTGTTCTTTTGTTTTAACGAATACGAAAATGATACAAGCAGTACAAATTATCGGAACCCAGCGTTCCGGCTCCAACCTGTTACGGGTGATGATGGACGAGCTTCCCGGCGTGGCGGCTCCCCATCCTCCCCATATTCTCCAACGTTTCGAACCCTTGCTTCCGCTGTACGGCGAACTGGAAAATCCGGCAAATTTCCGCCGGTTGGCAACCGATATATGCAGCCTGGTTAATCTGAATCCCGTTTCGTGGGAAGGGGTGGAGCTTACGCCCGGGCTTTTGCTGCGCGAATGCCGCCGCCCTTCCCTGTACGACCTGTTCCGGGCGGTTTACGAACAGGCGGCCGTACAAACCGGTGCTACTTGTTGGGTTTGTAAGAGCATGAAGAATGTGTTTTATGCCGCCGACATCGAACAAACCGGGTTGCAGCCGTTCTATATTTACCTGTACCGCGACGGCCGGGATGTGGCGCTTTCTTTTAAAAACGCCATCGTAGGCGAAAAACACGTGTATGTCATCGCACAGGCGTGGAAAAACGACCAGGAGGCTTGTCTCGCTTTGCAACGCCGTACGCCGGCGCCCCGCTTCCTGTGCGTCGACTACGAAACCTTGACGGCCGAGCCGCAGCAGGTCATGAAAAACGTATGCGATTTCCTGCACCTGCCGTATACCGACCGCGTGCTCGAATACTATAAAAGCCGGGAATCGGCTCATACGGCCACAGCCGGCCGGATGTGGGCCAACGTAACCCGTCCGGTATTGAAAAACAATACCCGGAAATTTGTCGATGGCCTTACTCCGGACGAAATTGCCATTTTCGAAGCGGTTGCCGGCGATACGCTCCGCTCGTTGGGATATTCTTCGTATCTTTCGGAAAATAAATACGGCTCGGGATTCATGCCGGCGCAAATCGAATGGTTCGCTTCTGAAAACGCCCGGATGAAAGAGGCGTTTTGCAGCCGGGCCGATCCGGAAGACCTCCGGAAAAGGGAGCCGCAGGCCGAACTGCTCCGGCAAATTAAAAACCGCCCGGCGCCCGGTGCGGAGTAAAAAGGCGGGGAACCGCTTCGCAGCGCGATAAAGGTTCTGGCGAGGAAGAAAATGAGGTTTTCCGTATGTCCTGACCTGAATACGAAAAAAGAACGCATGTATAGAACGGGCAAATACCGTAGCGTTGCACCCGGAAAATAAGCAAACGGATTCCGTAATCCCTGGATGTTAAAGAATAAATGAAATACAATATGAAAAAATTAATCTGTCTGTTCGTAAGTTGTTGCCTGGCCTCCGCAGGGACGGCCCAAACCGATGCCTTGTACGGCACGGGACAATGGAATGCCGATTCGTTGGGCAACCACCGGGTCGTGCTCGAAGTAACCGCGAAAAGCGATGCCGTACTGGCCGAGATTCCCTGGCGGCGCAAAGACCTGCATCCCGAAGCCAACGATTTGATTGTAATAGATGCCGCTACCGGCCGCGAAATACCGAACCGGCGCCGTTATACTGTAAACCGCGAGTACGGCGAACTGGTTTTCCAGCCGGTTACCGTACCCGGAAAATACTATGTATATTACCTGCAAAACCGGGCGAGCGGCAGTACCTATTATCCTACCGTTACGTATACTCCTTACCGCGAAACCGCATCGCCGGAATGGCTGAAGAAAAATCACCTGGGCGCAAAAAAACCGTCCCGGTTACCGAAGGCTTCGGTTAAGCAATTCCAGAGCATAGACGAGTTTAACAGTTTTTACCCGATGGAAGTAATCGCCACGGCCGCCGAAACCGAACACTTGTTGCGGCAGTATCCGCAGGCGGATTACCTGCTGTTCCCCGAAGACCGGGCGTATCCTATCCGCATGACTGCCGATTTGCCGTTGAAGTGGATACGCGAGAACCGGCACGACCGTTTCGAGGGAATAGCCCGAAAAGGAGAATATTACACCTTCCAGGTGGGAGTATGGGCGGCCCGCCGTCCGCTCGACGGAGTACAGGTAACATTTTCGGATTTGTCCGACCCGCAGAGCGGCGTTACGATTCCGGCCTCCGCTTTCACTTGTTTTAATACCGAAGGTACGGATGTATACGGGCAAGCCTTCGAAAAAGTTTGTTCCGTAGCGAAAGGAAAAGTGCAACCCCTCTGGATGGGCGTCCGGATTCCCGATGAAATCCGCGCCGGGCAGTATACGGGCGTGGTTACCGTGTCGGGCAACGACTCGGCTTCGAAAGAAGTAACCGTAACGCTTACCGTATCCGGCGATGCGATTGCCGATGCCGGCGATAACGAACCGTGGCGCCATTCGCGCTTGCGCTGGCTCAATTCGCAAATCGGCGCCGACGAGGAAGTGGTGGCTCCTTACACGCCGTTGCAGCTCGACGGCCGTACCATTTCGTGCCTCGGGCGCAAGGTGGAACTTTCACCGTTGGGATTTCCGCAGCAGATTACCAGTTATTTTACCGAACGGATGACCGGAATCGGCACCGAAGGGCGTACGTTGCTGGCTTCTCCTTTGACTTTCGTTACGGAAGGAGCCGGCGGCGACTGGCAAAACCTCGATTTCGCCTATACCGAACGGAAACACGGAGCGATTGCCTGGAAAACGCTGAACCGGAATGCCGCTTTCCTGATGCAGTGCGAAGCCCGGATGGAATTCGACGGCTGCCTCACGTATAACGTTACCCTGGTAGCGCAAAAGGATATAGCCGTAAGCGATATCCGCCTCGAAGCGCCGCTGGCTCCCGGTATCGCCCGGTACATGATGGGGCTCGGACAGAAGGGAGGCTATTGCCCGGAGAACTTCCGGTGGAAGTGGAGCGTGGAGAAAAACCAGGACGGCCCCTGGGTGGGCGATGTGAATGCGGGGATGCAACTCCGTTTTACCGACGAGAATTACCGGCGCCCGCTCAATACCAACTTTTACCACCGGCAGCCCCTCAACATGCCTCCTTCCTGGTATAACGAAGGCAAAGGCGGAATCGATATGGCTTCCGGCGCAACCGGTACGATGATACGCGCCTATTCGGGCGCCCGGCAAATCCGGGAAGGAGAAGTGTTCCACTACAATTTCGTCCTTACCGTAACGCCGTTCCGCCCGGTGGATGTGAAAAAGCACTGGCGCAACCGGTATTACCACAGTTACGATTTTATAGACAAGATTGCCGGTTACGGTGCGAACGTGGTGAATGTACACCATGCCACCCCGGTCAATCCGTATATCAACTACCCTTTCCTGCGTCCGGCGCAGATGAAAGCGTATATCGACGGAGCGCATGCGCTCGATAAGAAAGTGAAGATTTACAATACGGTGCGCGAACTGTCGAACCATGCTGTCGAATTGTTTGCTTTGCGCAGCCTGGGCGACGAGATATTCTCGCAGGGCGACGGGGGCGGTTTTGCCTGGTTGCAGGAGCATCTCGACCAAGATTATATTGCAGCCTGGTTCGCCCCGAACGTAAAAGATGCGGCGATTGTAAACAGCGGCGTATCGCGCTGGCATAATTATTACCTGGAAGGGTTGAACTGGCTGGTCAAACACGTAGGCATCGACGGATTGTACATCGACGACCTGGCTTTCGACCGCAGTACGATGAAGCGGGTGCGCAAAATATTGAACAGCGGCAATCCGGGCGCCTTGATCGACCTGCACTCGGCAAACCAGTTCAATCCCAAAGACGGGTTTGCCAACAGCGCCAACCTGTACCTGGAGCACCTGGCGTTTATCGACCGGATTTGGTTCGGCGAATATTTCGATTACAACCTGCCGCCCGATTTCTGGCTCATCGAAGTATCGGGTATCCCGTACGGACTGATGGGCGAAATGCTGCAAGACGGCGGTAACCCGTGGCGCGGTATGCTGTACGGCGTAACGCAACGTGCTCCGTGGTCGGGCGACCCGCGTGCCGTATGGAAGGTATGGGACGATTTCGGCATCCTCGACAGCGAGATGATCGGATACTGGGTAAAAGACAATCCGGTACAAACCGGCCGCGAAAAAACGCCGGCTACGGTATATGTGCGGAAAGGCGAGCGGGCGTTGATTGCCGTGGCGACCTGGGAAGATGCCGATACGCCGGTTACGCTGTCGGTCGATTGGAATGCCTTGGGGCTCGATGCGGCAACCGTTACCTTGCATGCCCCGGCCGTGGATAATTTCCAACAGGAGGCCATTTACAAACCCGGTGATACGATTCTCGTTCCGAAAGGGAAAGGATTGTTGCTGGTTGCGGAATAAAACATATATTTGTATAGGCGGCGACCGGAGGTGCAGGGCTGATTTTCTCTCTGCACCTCTTTGTCCGGCTCTTCTTTTTACCTGTTAAACCTACACTCCATGAAACGACTCTTTTTCTTTTTGTGCCTGGCCGCCGCTTCCCTTTCCGTACAGGGACAGCCGGCCGCTACCGTTACGGAAACCGTCCGGACAATGAAAACGTATCCGTTTTCCGACCCGAATCCCGTAGCCGACCCTTCCGCCCTGTACTATCCTTATTTCCGTTTCGACGGCTTTTCCGCCCGGGGCGCCGGCCGGCCGTGGAAAACGGTGGAACTGGAAAATCCCTATATCAAACTCTCCCTTTTTCCCGAGATAGGCGGAAAAATCTGGGGGGCCGTGGATAAAATCGCCGGACGTGAGTTTATTTATAACAATCACGTAGTCAAATTCCGCGACATCGCCATGCGGGGCCCGTGGACTTCCGGCGGCATCGAATTCAATTTCGGCATTATCGGCCACGCTCCCACTTCGAGTACGCCGGTGGATTACCTTACCCGTACGAAAGCCGACGGCAGTGTGAGCTGCTATGTTTCTTCTTTCGATTACATTACCCGCACGTTCTGGTCGGTCGAAGTAAATCTGCCGGCCGATAAGGCGTATTTCACTACCCGTACTTCCTGGTACAACGCCTCGTCGCTCGACGCACCGTATTACCAATGGATGAATGCCGGATACAAGGCCAGCCCGGAGCTCGAATTTTGTTATCCGGGCACCCGGTATATCGGGCACGAAGGCGATTCGCATCCTTTCCCCGCCGATGAGGACGGGCGGCTGATTTCGTGGTACAAAAACAACGATTCGGGTCATTCCCAGTCGTATCATGTACTGGGGCGCTACAACGATTTTTACGGCGCTTACTGGCACGACGACGATTTCGGCTCGGTACACCATGCCGGTTACGACCAGAAGTTAGGAATGAAAATCTTCCTGTGGGGGCTGTCGCGCGAAGGGGGTATCTGGGAAGATTTGCTTACCGATACCGACGGGCAATACGTGGAGCTTCAGTCCGGACGGATGTACAACCAGCCGGCCAGCGGTAGCACCCGTACTCCGTATAAGCATTTTTCGTTCGCTCCGCAGGCGTCCGACCGGTTTACCGAATACTGGTATCCGGTGCGCGGCACGGAAGGAATGGCGAAAGCCGGCCGTGCCGGCGTATTGAACGTGTGGCGTGCGAACGGATTTTTACAACTCCGTTTCTCGCCGGTGGAGCCGGTCGAAACCGAAGCGGCCGTATATTGCGGAGAGAAAAAAGTCGCCGTGTTACCTGTCCGGGCATCTGTTGCAACTACCTGGAAAGATTCGCTTTCCCTGAACGGTCTCGAAGGTGAGATAAAAGTAACAATCGGCGATAATTTGCTGACCTATTCCGAAAACAAGGCGGACAACGAGTTAGACCGTCCCTCGGAATTGCCGTCGTCTTTCGACTGGGATTCTGCTTACGGTTTGTATACGCAAGGCGAGCAAGCCATGAACCAGAAACAATACGGCGAAGCCGAGAAATACCTGAAAGCCGCGTTGGCGAAAGAGCCTTGTTTCGTTCCGGCCCTCGGCCGGATTGCCTCTCTGTATTACCGCGAAGGGAAATACGCTGCGGCTACGGCTGCATGCCGCACCGCTCTTGCCGTGAACACGTATGACGGAGAAGCCAATTACCTGTACGGGTTGTGCAGCCGGGTAGTGGGAAAAGCAGCCGAAGCGAAAGCCGCTTTTTCGGTGGCGGCCTATACGCCTGCTTTCCGGAGTGCGGCATACGCGCAATTAGCCATCCAGTTCGCCCGGGAAAAAAATTGGAACGAAGCGGAACGTTATGCCGGGAAGAGCCTGGAAACGAATCCGGCCAACCTGCATGCCCGTCACCTGCTTGCGGTGGTTTACCGGAATACGAACCGTCCGGAAAAGGCGCGCGAAACGATTGCGTCCGTACTCGGTGACATGCCGTTATTCCATCCTCTCCGCTTCGAAGAATGCCTGTTAGGAAACCAGCCGGATACGGCAGCTTTTATGTCGCTTGTCCGGAACGAGTTGCCTGCGGAAACCTGCATCGAAACCGCCGGTTGGTACGAAACGTTGGGGTGCGCCGGCGAAGCGCTTCTCTTGTATTCGCTGGCTCCTGCCCATCCGGTAGCGCATTACCGGGCAGCCTGGTTGCTGCACCGGGCGGGTAAGGAACCGGAAGCGTCGGCAGAAGTCGCATTGGGTAACGGGCTGTCGCCGGAACAGGTTTTCCCGTTCCGCGCCGAAACGCTCCAAGCGCTGGTTTGGGCGGCTACCGTAAGTACGGATTGGAAAATCCGGTATTACCAGGCATTGGTTTGCTGGGCGAACCGGGATGAAGCGAAAGCGCTGGCCTTGTTAGACGGTTGCGGCGATGTACCGTACGCTCCGTTTTATTTATGCCGGGCCAAGCTGAAAACCGGCGAGTCCCGGTTGGCCGATTTGCTCCGGGCCGAACAGCTCGAACCTTCGTGGCGTACGGGGATGGCGTTGCTCACTTATTACGGCGAACAAAATGCCTGGAAACAAGCAGCCGAAACCGGTCGCCGGTACTTCCGGCAATATCCGGACAATTACTATATCGGCTTGAAGCAGGCGAAAGCCTTGTGCGAAACCGGTCGTTATGCGGAGTGCCTGTCGTTGCTTAAAAATCTCCGGGTACTGCCGAACGAAGGAGCGTATGCCGGCCGGGCCGTGTATCGCGAAGCTTGCCTGTACCGGGCGCTGGAGGCATTCGGAAAGAAGAATTACCGGCAGGCGTTGGCTTCGGTTGAGGCTTCGGAAGAATGGATCGAAAACTTAGGGGTAGGCAAGCCGTACGCTGATTTAATCGATAACCGTCTCGAAAATTATATCAAAGCCCAGGTATACGGCCGTACGGGAAAGAAAGAAGTTGCCGCTTCGTTACTCCGGTCTGTAGCGGATTACGCCGTTTCCGGCACCCGTTTCCGTTCGGGCGATTTGCTTACGGCTTTTGCCTTGCGCGAAACCGGACGGCAATCCGAAGCCGACGAGTTGGCTGCTTCGTGGGAAACGGCTTTTCCCGGTAATCCGGTAGCGGCCTGGTGTACGGCTATTTATCAGGGCGACGCTACCCGAGCGGCCGCATTATCGGGCAGCCGGAACACGGATGCCGACACCACTCCCTGGGAATCGTCGTACCGGGATGCCGATGCCGGTTTGCTGGTACGTTGGTTTGCCGGTATGGAATAAGGGCATCCGGAGAGAGAAACGGACCGGAAAAAAACGGACGCAGAAGCACGGAATACACAGGAATATTCCGGAAATCATACGATATAGGCAATCGGTTATCCATAAATCGATTGCCTATATCATATCTTTAA
>JAJBTJ010000331.1 GCA_020860905.1 Parabacteroides sp.
TCTGAAGGCCCCGAACTCGCTACGCTCAAACAGCGTGGCCTTCCGGGCGTTCGCTTCGTACCATTTTCTTAACGTTCGCTCGCTGAGGCCCGGGGGGCCATACGATGTGGCCGGTTCTTTTCGGGGCTGAATAGGAAACGGCCGGAAATGGACGTAAAAGAGAATTATAAGTGAACTGGGGTTCTTCCTTTTGCGTAACCTTTCATGCTACCGTTTTGCTGTGGAAACTCCATTTTTGTTATATACTTTGGCGTTTGCTGCAAAAATTAAATCGAAGACAGGCGGCGCCCCGGCTGGAACGAGCCGGGTTATTCCGGGCGATGCCCGGACTGTCTTCAGCAAGATTCAGGATATAAATCCGGGCTTTCCCCTTCGCCGGGGCGGCACGTACTATAAACAGGCCGATATGAGAAACGATACGATACGGCACTCCGGCAACCGCCGGGGGAAAAAAGACGGCGGAAAAAACTGGTTGTTTTTCCTGTCGGTTTTACTTGTGTTGCTACCGGGTTGCCAATCCGACGAGGAATTGCCTTACCTCGAGGTATCGGCAACCGAAATACAGTTTACCAAAGACGCGGGCGGCTATACGCTCGAAGTACAAACCAATGTGGAATGGACGGCAACCGTTTCGCCTTCTACGGCAAGCGCCTGGCTCACGCTAAGCGCTCCCGGCGGCGCAGCAGGCACCACCGTGCTCACCGTTACAGCAGCGGCCAACGAAAATTAAGAAGAGCGCTCGGCCGAAATCCTGTTGCAGGGTGCCACCGAGAATAAACGCGTGATAGTAACGCAGGCGCAAAAAGAAACGCTCCAGATTTTATCGAAAAACGAATACCTGGTATGGCAACCGGGCGAAACCCTCACGATTGCCGTTGCCAAAAACGTGGAGTTCGAGGCGACAATCGCCGCCGATGCGCAGAGCTGGATTAAGCAAATCGTCACCAAAGGACTTACCACCGACAAGCTCCAATTCGAAATAAGCCCCAATTCAGGCGAAGAAAAACGCTACGGCGAAATCTATCTGCGCGAAAAAAAGCAGTTGCTCGAAGATACCATCAAGATATGGCAGGAAGGTTTACTGCTCGAAGTGCCCGAATCGCTGGAGTTCGGGCCGTTGTGCGCCACCAAAACGTTTACCGTTACCTCGTCGTACCGCGACAAAAAAACGCTGCAACCTATTTTCAGTTATTCCGTACCGGCCGAAGCCGGAAGCTGGTGTGTAGCCGACACTACGGGAAATGAAGTATCGGTATCGCTTATCGCGTCTAACGAATCGGCTTCGCCCCGCGAAACGGACATCACCGTTACCTCTTCTACCGTATCGAAGAAAGTACGTATCACCCAGGCGCCCGGCACCGGTAACGTGTATTACGACGACTGCTCGTACACCCGCCTACAGCAAGCAACCGAAGGCAAAGGCATCAACCTGGTGCTGATGGGCGACGGCTTTATTCACAACGATTTAAAGGCCGGAGGCGAATACATGCAAGCGCTCGAAGAGGCGGCCGGGTATTATTTCACCATCGAGCCGCTCCGGTCGTTCAAAGAGTATTTCAATATCTACCTGGTAATAGCCGAATCCGACGAAGAAGGGGTAAGCAACGCCTCGGGAATCAAAGTAAAAAACAAATTCGGCTCCACCTTCGGCTCGGGTACCACCATTTCGTGCGACCTGAATTTGTGCCAGCAATACATCCGGCTGATACCGGAACTGGCCGAAATAGAAAAACTGAAAGACGTAGCCTGCGTACTGGTACTCAACAGCACGAAATACGCCGGTACGACCAGCCTGTACTCGAACGGCTTTACGGTGGCGATGTGCCCGATGAGTAACGATTACCCGCCAAACGATTTCAAAGGATTGATTCACCACGAAGCATGCGGGCACGGATTCGGCTTACTAAACGACGAATATTACGAAACCACGCCGGCAACCGCTATTCCGGCCGGCGAAATGGAAACGATAAAAAAATGGCAACAGTCCGGATTCTACCTGAATGTGGATTCTACGAGCAACCGCTCCAAGGTGATTTGGAAAAATTTCATACAAGGTGCATTTATACCGGTAGATAAATACGCGTATGTAGGAGTATTCGAAGGGGGCGCTACCTATCCCAAAGGCGTATGGCGCCCCGAAGAAAACAGTTGCATGAACCACAACATTCCGTATTTCAATGCGCCCAGCCGGTGGGCGATTGTGAAACGGATTATGAAACTGGCGGGCAACACGTCGTTTACTTTCACCGACTTCCTACGGCAAGACTCGGAAACGCCGCCTACGGTGGTTGTCCCGCCCAATGCACTGCCAACGCCCACCAAAAGTACAGGTGTTTACCCGGCCACACGCCCGCTGGGACGTCCGCAGTTGATTGAAGTAAACTAACGTTCCCGACCTCTTTTTTAAGAAATACGCAACAAGATGAAAAAAGCGATTCGTTCTTTCACGTTTTCAGGCACCAGGGAGGGTGTAAAAATGGCCTGCTCCTCGCTCTTTTGCCTGCTCTTGCTCTTGCCGGGATGTAAAACCGACGAACAACCCTATATGGAACTATCGGTTTCGAAACTCGATTTTACCCGGACAGCCGGAGAACAGACCGTCGATATAAAATCCAACGTAACCTGGCAATCCGGCATAACGCCGGCTTCGACCGCTTCGTGGCTGACGGTTAGCCCGGGCAACGGAACCGGAAACAGCACGGTTACCGTATCGGTAAAGGCGAACGACAGCTACGACGACCGTACCGCTTCCATAACCTTCCAGTCGGCCGGCGGAGTGCAGACGTTACAGGTTACCCAACGGCAAACAGACGCCCTCCGGTTAACAGAAGAGGATAATAAATGCTATCTGGCAACCGGGCGGCACACTGCCGGTAACCCTCCGGAAAAACGTAGCCTATACCATCGACATTTCGACCGATGCACAATCGTGGATTCACCCGTTAACAACCAAGGGGCTCGTTTCGGAACAACTCGTGTTCGGTATCGACGAAAATACGACCGATGCACTGCGGTACGGCGAAATATACCTGCGGGGAAAAACCTCCGACTCCGGTTCGGTTACACCCGAACTCACCGATACGATTAAGGTGCTGCAACAAGAACTTGCGTTAAGTACCGACTACGAGGAACTCCGGTTCGGCCCGTATGCACAAAAGAAATGGCTTACCGTTACTTCTACCCACCGGTATCCGCCCTACGCTACCGACGACTCGTTTACCGTATCCGATTATACCTACACGTTATCCGACGGAGCGGCTGCCTGGTGTACGGTAGAGAAAAACAGCAATAACGAGGATTACCTGTCGGTATCGGTTGCGGATAATACGACCGACGAATCCCGCTCGGCCGCTATTACCGTTACTTCTTCTACGCTGTCGCGTACGGTACGGATAGAACAAAAAGCCAGTATGGGGGCTGTTTATACCGACGGGGAGAAGATAGAGTTACAGCCCCACGACCCCACCAAGGGAAACGGCGTAAATGTGATTCTTATGGGCGACGGCTTTACCAAATCCGACCTGGAGCTTAACGGTACGTACAAAACAGCTATGGTCCAAGCGGCCGGATACTTTTTCTCGATAGAACCTTTCCGGTCTTACCAAGAGTATTTCGACGTCGATATGATAGCGGTCGAATCGCCCGAATCAGGTGTAAACGACAGCGCTACGCCGAGCGCGCCCGTAATTAATAATGCACTCGGCTCTTCCATCGGCAAAGGCACTTCGATTACCTGGAATGCAGACCAGTGTGCCCAGTACATCATTAGCGCCTTTCCCCAGTTCAAACACGGAACACTTAGCGACGGCAGCCTGTATATCGA
The DNA here is from genome assembly GCA_020860905.1 of Parabacteroides sp. Lineage (GTDB taxonomy): Bacteria > Bacteroidota > Bacteroidia > Bacteroidales > Tannerellaceae > Parabacteroides_B. Next base: position 3,824 of record JAJBTJ010000331.1, read on the forward strand.
CGAAGAAATACTGGTTATCCTGGTACTCAACACGCCCCGGTATGCCGGCACCACATCTTTGTACAACAACGGATATTGCGTAGCAGCGTGTCCGATGTCGACCGGGGCTGCGCCTTACGATTTCGAAGGATTGGTGCATCACGAGGCGGGCGGCCACGGGTTCGGCCTGTTCGAAGACGAGTATGTATATTCCGAAAATGCTACGATTCCCTACACCCACATCGCCCAAATCAAGCAGTGGCAACAAGCCGGGTTCTACCAGAACGTGGATTTTACCGCCAATACGGCGCAAATCCGGTGGAAAGATTTTATCGGGCCCGCCACTTATTCATACGTAGGCGCGTACGAGGGAGCCTGTACTTACGGGCTCGGCGTATGGCGTCCGGAAGAAATCTCGTGCATGGATTATAATATCCCGTATTTCAGCGCCCCGTGCCGGATGTATATCACGAACCGGATTCTCCGGTTGGCGGGAAAGCTGGAACTTTCGTTCGCCGGGTTTGCCGCCGCCGACCGCGTTACGCCGCCATCGAAAACCAAAAACGGCGTGCCTTACCGCACGATGCCGCCGTTAGGACGACCGCGGATGATTGAAGTGAATTAAGTCAGAATACATCCCCGAACGGTATCCATAATTGCCCGAATGCCACCGGCGATGCGTATTCGGGCGGATGGGATACCGTTAAGCCTAATAAGCGGATGGGTTGCTCCGTAAGCTCCGGCTCTTCGAACATGTGCCCAACGAGGGTGGTAATTTCGTCGACCAGCGTAAGGGTATGGTTTACCGTAATGCTGCGGGTTATCCGGGTGAAATCGGCGAACTTAATCTTGAGGATAAGCGTATTGCCCCGGAAAGAATGGCGCCCCACCCGTTGAAGCAGCTCGTACGCGAGCTCCCGGACTTCGGCGGCTATCTCGCTCTTCTCCGTCAAATCGCGGTGGAACGTGGTTTCGCATCCCACCGACTTGCGTATCCGCACCGCTTCTACCGGACGCGGGTCGATGCCGCGTGCGAACTGGTAATACAGTTGACCCGCTTTCCCGAAATGATGTAACAGGAAATCGAGCGGGTATTCGCGCAGTTCCTTCCCCGTATGGATGCCTAACTCATGGAATTTCCGGGCGGTTACCTTCCCTACTCCCCAGAACGACTCGATAGGGAGCGCCTCGATAAAGCGGCGCGCCCGTGAAGGATGGATGGTGCACAACCCGTCGGGCTTCCGGTAATCCGAGGCGATTTTAGCCAGGAACTTGTTATACGATACCCCGGCCGAGGCGACCAGCCCCAACTGTTCGCGTATCTTCCGCTTGATTTCGCAGGCAATTTCTACCGCCAACGGGATACCGGGCTTATTTTCGGTTACATCGAGGAATGCTTCGTCCAGCGAAAGCGGCTCCACCACATCGGTATATTCGTGGAAAATAGCGTGAATCCGGGACGAAACCGACTTGTACACGCTCATCCGGGACGATACGAAAATCAACTGCGGGCACAGTTTCCTCGCCTTTACCGAAGGCATAGCCGAACGTATGCCGAAACGGCGGGCTTCGTAACTGGCGGCAGCCACCACGCCCCGTTCGCCGGCGTGCCCCACGGCGAGTGGCTTCCCCCGGTACTCCGGGTGGTCGCGCTGCTCGATGGAAGCGTAGAAAGCATCCATGTCGATGTGGATTATTTTGCGTGCCGGTTGTATTTGTTGTTCCATAGGCCAGGTAAAACCAGAAGAGGACAGGCGAAGATAACGAAAACCGCCGGCGCTTATCCCGCTATCGTATATTTTTAAAAGTTATTACCAGTTTTACGGGGGACGGAAACCCGGGAAATAAAGGCCCGGCCGGGCCTCCGGGAGCAAGCGGTACACCTCTTCCCGGCACGGGCTTCTTATAAGATTTTTTATCTAACGCATATAGGGAAAATTCAACGGAAAAACAGTATATTTGTATTGGAATTAAAACCCTCGACAATCAATTATTAATGCGAAAATTCAATCGATTCAATGGGAAAAGTACTGATTATCGGTGCCGGTGGCGTAGGCTCCGTTGTGGCCAACAAAGTTGTGCAAAACAAAGACGTATTTACTGAAATCATGCTGGCCAGCCGCACCCGGTCGAAATGCGACGCTTTAGCCGCTTCCTTGCACGGCGCACCGATACGCACGGCGCAGGTGGATGCCGACAACGTAAACGAGCTGGTGGCGTTGCTAACCGAATTTAAACCGGACATCGTAATCAACGTAGCGTTGCCTTACCAAGACCTCGCCATTATGGAGGCTTGCCTGGCTACTGGCGTAAACTACCTGGATACCGCCAACTACGAACCGAAGGAAGAAGCGAAGTACGAATATAGCTGGCAATGGGCCTACCGCGACCGGTTCCGCGAAGCCGGCCTGACCGCTATCTTAGGATGCGGTTTCGACCCGGGCGTAACCAGCGTGTTTACCGCCTATGCGGCCAAGCACCATTTCGACGAGTTGCATTATTTGGATATTGTAGACTGCAACGCGGGCGACCATCACAAAGCATTCGCCACCAACTTCAATCCCGAAATCAATATTCGCGAAGTAACGCAGAAGGGGAAATACTGGGAAAACGGCCGCTGGGTTTGGACGGAGCCGCACGAAATACACCGGCCGCTTACCTACCCGAACATCGGAGCCAAAGAGTCGTACCTGATTTACCATGAAGAGCTGGAGAGCCTGGTAAAGAATTTCCCCACCTTGAAACGGGCCCGTTTTTGGATGACGTTCGGGCAGGAATACCTTACCCATTTACGGGTAATCCAGAATATCGGCATGGCGCGCATCGACCCGATTCTGTACAACGGCATGGAAATCGTACCCATCCAGTTCCTGAAAGCCGTATTGCCCGACCCGGGGGAATTGGGTGAAAACTATACGGGCGAAACATCCATCGGATGCCGCATCAAAGGGATAAAAGACGGAAAAGCGCGTACGTATTACGTATACAACAATTGCAGCCACGAAGCGGCTTACAAGGAAACAGGAGCACAGGGGGTAAGCTATACCACCAGCGTGCCGGCCACCATCGGAGCAATGTTGTTTATGCAAGGTATCTGGCGCAAACCGGGCGTATTCAACGTGGAAGAGTTCGACCCGGACCCGTTTATGGCCGAGCTGAATAAGCAGGGATTGCCGTGGCACGAGTTGTTCGACACCGACCTGGAGCTGGAATAGAACGCGGGAAGCACGGACGCACTGAAAAACGAAAAGCACGGAAACCGGTAAGATAAAGGGGTGCGCCGCGGCTACTCCGGTACAAAAAAGGCGGGGCTTTCAGGGCGAATTCCGCCAATCACGCCGGTAAGGAAAATACAAACAAAAAAAAGAAAAATGCAAATAGGCGACAAAGCTCCCGAGATACTGGGCAGGAACCAGAACGGGGAAGAGATAAAATTAAGCGATTTCAAAGGGAAAAAAGTGGTGCTCTATTTTTATCCGAAAGACAATACGTCGGGGTGTACGGCGCAAGCCTGTAGCCTGCGCGACGGATACGAGGAGCTGCAAAATGCCGGTTACGAAGTAATCGGGGTGAGCAAAGACAGCGCCAGGTCGCACCAGGGATTTATTGCCAAGCAAGACCTCCCGTTCCAGTTAATCGCGGATACCGACACTTCGCTGAATCAACAGTTCGGGGTGTGGGTGGAAAAGAAAATGTACGGACGTGCATACATGGGAACGGCCCGTACCACCTTCGTAATCAACGAGGAGGGGATTATCGAAAAGATTATCGGCCCTCAGGAGGTGAATACCAAAGACCATGCTAATCAAATTCTCAACAAATAAGTAAAAATGGCAGAAAAAGACACTCAAATGGAGTTCGACAATCTGGACGAAATGCCGGATGACATCCAAAACGACGGGTTTGCCGACGAATTTCCCGATGAATTTGCGGAAAACGCCGGGGAAAAAGTACAGGAAAAACCCGCCAAATCCGCCAAATCTTCCAAAACGTCTCTTAAAGATAAAGGAAGCAAGGAAGCGAACGGTGCTGACGATAAAATGAAAGCATTGCGCGCCGCTATGGATAAAATCGAGAAGAACTACGGCAAAGGCTCGATTATGAAGCTGGGAGAAGAGAAAATCGAAGACGTACCGGTAATCCCTTCCGGCTCGATCGGCTTGAATGCCGCGTTGGGCGTAGGCGGTTATCCGAAAGGCCGTATCGTAGAAATCTACGGTCCGGAGTCGTCGGGTAAAACCACGCTGGCGATTCATGCGATTGCCGAAGCCCAGAAAGCGGGCGGTACGGCGGCCATCATCGACGCCGAGCATGCTTTCGACCGGTTCTATGCCGAAAAGTTAGGGGTGGACATCGACGAACTGTTGATTTCGCAACCCGACAACGGCGAGCAGGCGTTGGAAATCACCGAGCAACTGATTCGTTCGTCGGCGGTAGACTTAGTGGTAGTCGACTCGGTAGCCGCCCTTACTCCGAAGCAGGAAATCGAGGGGGATATGGGCGACAAGAACGTAGGCTTACAGGCCCGCTTGATGTCGCAGGCGCTCCGGAAACTCACCGGCGCTATCAGCAAAACCAATACCACCTGTATTTTCATTAACCAGTTGCGTGAGAAAATCGGGGTAATGTTCGGAAATCCGGAAACCACTACGGGTGGAAACGCACTGAAGTTCTATGCTTCCGTACGGCTCGACATCCGCAAAAGCACGCCGATTAAAGACGGCGACGAGGTGAAAGGGAACCTCACGAAGGTAAAGGTGGTGAAAAACAAAGTAGCACCTCCTTTCCGCCGGGCCGAATTCGACATTATGTTCGGCGAAGGCATCTCGAAGGTGGGTGAAATCATCGACCTGGGTACCGACCTGAACATCATCAAGAAAAGCGGCTCGTGGTACAGCTACAACGATTCGAAATTAGGCCAGGGACGCGAGGCTGCGAAAGATTGCCTGCGCGACAACCCGGAACTGGCGGAAGAGTTGGAAGGTCTGATTTTCGAAGGATTGAAGAAAAAGTAACGCGAGCCATAAAGCTGGCGGCCCCTCGGGAAAAGCCTGTTAAACGGGGATAACAAAGGAAGTAAACCGAATGAGCGGAAACACGGAAATACGAAGGACTTCCTGTATGCGTGTTCAACTTTACCCCGACTGGCAGGTCCTACCCTTTCGAGGGATATTCGGCAAATGTGCTTTCTTTGCATAAAATGAAAGAGTAAATCTCACTTTCAAAGTAGGGTTTACTCTTTCTGTTTTTATGTTTTCAGCTTTTCGAGTCTGAATAGCGTGGCAGGAGCATAAAAATTCACAGGCAGAATCGTACGGATTCATATTACCTTTAACCGGCGTGTACGGCTGAAATGGAAAAATAGGGAGAAGGATGGAACAGAAAAAAAAGAGTAAAAAGCAATGGCGTCGTGAAATCATAGCTGATGTCAATCGGAGAGAAGCCGAAAAGAGAAAGGAAAAGTGGCGTAGAAGGAAGTGTTGGGCAGTAATATACGGAGCAGGTTTTTTGTGGCCTATCATCATCTTATTAATCGTATTGCTCAATATACATAATGATAAAGTCACTTTCACTAATATGATGCTTGGATTGATAGCTATTAACGGTGGATTTTTCTTGTGTGTATACATCGGGTTAAAAGCTGTTTGGAACATGTACCCCAAAATATCCTTGAAAAATGACGGGAAATTAAATTCTATAGCTTTGCCGGATTATTGGGAATCCACCACGGATGAAAAATATGAATTTAACCGGATTGATGACAAACAGATTGTCATTGTTAACGATTACGTATCGGCGAGAATTTTTCTATTCTTGTTCTGTCTTATTATGTTTCTATGCCTGGTTTATTATGCAGGTTTCACGCCTTCAAAACTTTCAACCGAGAAATTTGTCACTGCATTATTATCGCTTGAAGGCGATGTAGCTATGTTGTGGATGGCAATCAGTCAAATTCTCAAACCTTGGCGGCAGATTGTTTTTGATCGCGTTTCCAAAACAATAACCATACCAGCCAAATTCCTGTTTCAGAAAAAAGAGACGATACCTTATGATGAGGCTGTAATCACGCTCTTTGGTAACTATCATGCGAAGACTTTCAGCGGCAAGGGTGAAGAAGAAATAGTAATCGCCAATCCACGCCGCTCCTTGGGCGGAATCCCTTTGGGTATTGCGGGTGGCATCTATGCCGCTAAGCGCTTTGCACGCTTCATACAAGTATACATGGAGGAAGAGGAGTTGCCGGAATTGGAGAAATACAGGAATACGGAGGGGCAGAGAGGCCAGGTATACCGACCTTAATCGCTGCGCCTCCGTATTCGTATGTTCCCGGGTTTATCCGTTCATTTCCCGGAGGAACCGCACGGCCTTTTCCAAATCTTCCGGGGTATCGATGCCGACGGTTTCCCGGTGCGTAACGCCCGCTTTTATCTTATATCCGTTTTCCAGCCAGCGAAGTTGCTCCAACGACTCGGCCAGCTCGAGCGGCGACTGTGGCAGCCCGGTAATTTCGCGTAAAGTTTCCGCCCGGTAAGCGTACAAACCGATATGCTTGTAAAAAGGATGCGCAGAAAGCCATTCGGTGTATTGTTTCCCGCGGATATAAGGAATAACCGACCGGCTGAAATACATCGCCTCGTTGTTCTTGTTCAGCACCACCTTCGGCGTATTGGGATTGAACAACACCGTTTCGAAATCGTCATCCCGGTTAAAAGGCTTTACCAACGTGGCTATTTGTACGGAAGCGTCGTTGAAACACCCTTTCAGCGTTTCGATTTGCCCGGGATGGATAAACGGTTCGTCGCCCTGGATGTTGATTACCACGTCATAGCCCCCCCCCACTTTCGTATAGGCCTCGTAGCACCGGTCGGTGCCGCTGCGATGGGCGGCCGACGTCATTACCGCCTTCCCTCCGAAAGCCTGTACGGCCTGCATAATCCGCTCGTCGTCGGTTGCCACGCATACGGCATCCACCACGTTTTCTACCTGCCGGTATACCCGTTGAATCATCGGCATGCCGCCGATATCGGCCAGGGGCTTGCCCGGAAACCGGGAAGAGGCATACCGCGCCGGTATGATTCCGATAAATTTCATACTCATTATATATAAGGTTATTAAATCCGTTTTCCCTCCGCTAAGCGTAACAACTTGCTCTTTTCGCCCACGATCCATACGACGTCGCCTTCTTCGAATACAGTATCGGGCGTAGGATTCATCAACGAGCGGTCGCCCCGCTCGATACCGATTACCAGGCAGGTAGCCAGGTCGCGGATACCCGACTGGCGGATGGTGAGCCCGATCAGCTTGGAGCCGGCTTCTATAGCGAACTGCTCCATACTCACATCGCCCTGGTACTTCTCGGCCAATTCCTTTTTATAGCGCTGGTTGCGGGTTGTAATATCCTGCCGGAAATCCTCGAGTTCCTTATCGGTGCCTACGGCAATCACCTTGTCGAACGGATACAGGCGCTCTTCGCCGCCGGGAATATTTATGCGGTATTCGCCCCGGATAATGGAAACCACGCTTACCCCGTACTTCTGCCGGTAATTCAACTCTTTCAGGGTACGTCCTACCGACATGGCGCCCTGTACCACGTCGAAAGAGGCCAGGTGCAAATCGCGTAACAACAAGCTGTTTACAAAGTTCCGCTTAATCGGCGATTTGCGCTCCTGCTCGAGTTCCCGCTCGCTGAAATTCCGGAAAAAGCGGCGTTCCAGCAAAATGGAATGTTTCTTGAGCCGTTTCGACACCACAATCATCCCGATAACCACCACGGCAATGGCCAATCCCAGCCCTAACGCCACGTTGAACAACTTGGCTACGATTGCCGTTACGATGCCGATACACAAGAGTATGCGCACGGCAATAAGCGAAACCAAAGGACCGCGGTTGTATTTATTGTCTTTCCACAACTGCTGGAATTCAGCCGAATGGTTCTTTTTCATGATGATGGCCCGCAGGAAAGGGGAAATTACGCCCAAAACGATGAGCAGGCAAATCAACGCGCCCCGTATGCCGGAAATATAGGTTTGTATCCACGGAACGACGTATTGAAAAAAGATAAGGATGAAGAAGGTGCACAATACGGTGTACGTAGCCACGATTCGGACCAACGATTTCAGCAGCCGGTTCCAGGCGCTTTTGTGGCGGATGGTATTCGAGCCGGATGCATACCGGTCGAGGAAAGCTTTCCACGAAGGCGGCATCCGCTTATCGAGAAAGCGATAGGCCGGCTCGGCCAGCCGTATCATATAAGGCGTAAAGAAGGTAGTGATTACCGAAACGGCTACCACGATAGGATAAAGGAAATTATCGGTTACCCGCAACGACACGCCGAGCGCGGCGATAATAAAGGCGAACTCGCCTACCTGGGTTAACGAAAATCCCGACTGGATAGCTATTTTAAGCGGCTGCCCGGACAGCAGGATACCGAAACTGCTGAACAGGATTTGCCCTACGATTACCAGCAAGGTGAGAAGCAGGATAGGTACGATGTACTGAACAAGCATAGACGGCACAATCATCATCCCCACCGATACGAAAAAGATGGCGCCGAACAGGTTCTTTACCGGCTTCACTATCCGCTCGATGCTTTCCGCCTCGACGGTTTCAGCCAGCAGCGACCCCATCACGAAGGCGCCCAGCGCAGAAGAGAAACCGGAGCGGGTAGCCAGCAACACCATGCCGAGGCAAAGCCCCAAGGCAACGATAAGCAGTGTTTCGTCGTTCAGCAAACGCCTCGTTTTTTGCAGGAACGTAGGGATAAGGAAGATGCCCATCACCGACCAGAAGAGTAAAAACGCACCTAACTTCAGGATGCTGTTGGCCATCTCCATCCCTTCTACCTCGCGGCTTACGGCAAAGGTGGAAAGCAACACCATCAGTACCACGCCCACCAAATCCTCCACAACGAGAATACCCAGCACCACGCCGGCAAACCGTTGCTCGCGCAAGCCCATATCGTCGAAGGCTTTGTATACGATGGCGGTCGACGACATCGACAGCATCCCTCCCAGGAACAGGCAGTTCATCTGCGACCAGCCGAGCAGGCGCCCCACGGAATAACCGGCCGTCATCATGCCTACCACGATAGTGAGCGCGGCAATCCCGGCGGTACCGCCGATATGCATCAGTTTCTTAAAGCTGAACTCGAGCCCCATGGCAAAAAGAAGGAAAATAACGCCGATATCGGCCCAAATGCGGATATTGGCCGGATCGGATATGGAAGGAAGCCATTCGACGGCGGGGCCGGCCAACAGACCGGCTACGATATAGCCCAGTACGACCGGCTGCTTCAGCCATTTAAATAACAAAGTCACGATGCCTGCGGCTATCAGGATGACGGCCAAATCGGATATCAAAACAGGAATATCGGACATTACTTTGCTTTTTTACTCTTGGCAAAGTTAGGTATTTATTTTAATTTTGGAGGCTAAAAACGGCTGAAATGAAAAAGAGGCACCCGGTTGAAGAATGGATTGCGGAAGGGGAACACCAACGGCTCGATTTCAAGTTCGAGGTAAGCGACAGCAAGAAAATAGCGCGTACCTTGTGTGCGTTTGCCAATACCGACGGGGGAAGGCTGCTTATCGGAGTGAAAGATAACGGCGTTATCTCGGGGGTACGGAGCGAGGAAGAATATTACATGATAGAGGCGGCGGCCGGCATGTATTGCCGCCCCGCCATACCGTTCGAGGCGACCCGCTGGGAGGTAAAGGGAAAAACCGTACTCGAAATCTACGTTTCGCCGAGCGGCGCGAAGCCGCATTTCGCTCCCGATAAAGACGGAAAATACAGGGCTTACCTCCGGGAGGCCGACGAAAATATCCTGGCCGACGAAGTATTGGTACTGGCGTGGCGGAAAAAGAGCAAGCCGGCCGGCACGTTATTGAAAGTAAGCAAACCGGTCGAGAAACTGCTTCATTACCTCGACTCGCATCCGCATATCCGCTTATCGCAGTTTTGCCGGATGACCCGCATCGATTACCGTACCGGGAAAAACATCCTGAGCGATATGATTGCCCTCGATACCTTACATTATACCGTAGAGAACAAGCGTATCGTTTATACGCGTTCTACATAGAACTGGCTGTTCTCAAAACGGATTACTTTTATTTTTTCGCCCGACTCGATAAAGCCGCACTCCGACACCCCGTCGTATTGCTCGCCATCGACAGTGATTTTACCCGAAGGGCGCAGCACGGTAGCCGCTTCGCCGGTTCGGCCTACCACCCGGCTTACGTCGAACGCGGTGGTTACCGCTCCTGCCAAATCGGCCTGGAGCGCCACTTTCCGCAACAAACCTTTTTCGCCTATCCGGGTAGAAAGCCAAAGCATAACCAAAAAGCCGGCTATCATGCCGCACATCACCGTAAGCAACGCGCGTGAGAATTCTGTTGCGTTCACTTGGCCGAAATCGAAATCATGATTGCCTACCAGGCTCAAGGTCAGGCCGGCTATAATACATACGATGCCGGCAATTCCGGCCACGCCGAAACCGGGAATCACGAAAATCTCCAACGCAAGCAAAATCAACCCGATAAGAAAAATCAGGATTTCCCAATGTTGGGCCAGCCCGTCCATATATAAAGGTGCGAAATACAAGATAGCCGCCCCCACGGCTACCACGGAAGGAAAACCCAGCCCCGGGCTTTGCATCTCGAAATAAATGCCTCCGATAATCAGCATAATCAGCAAGCCTTGCAATACCGGGTTGAGAAGCGAGCCTTTGAAATGGTCGTACCACGAAGGCCGGTAGGTAACGGTTTCGTAACCGGGAGCAAAACCGAGGTACTCGGTGATTACCTGGTCGGACGTTTCGGCTATCCCGTCGCAATATCCCCATTTTACCGCTTCGTTGGCGGTTAAGGTAAGCACTTTTCCCGAATCGGTGAGATGGGGAATCACCACACGGTCGTCGACCATCGCTTCCGCTATCAGCGGGTCGCGTTTCCATTTATACACCGTATCGGTACCGTTTATAATCGTATCGCGCCCGTTGGCTTCGGCCGTAGAACGCATCATAGAGCGCATATACGACTGGTATTTGTCGGGCAAGGCGCCGCCCGACTGGTCTACTACGGTAGCCGCACCGATATTGGCGCCTTGGCGCATGTAAATTTTTTTGCAGGCAATCGAAATCAAGGCGCCTGCCGAGGCCGCGTTGTTATCGACAAATACATATACCGGAACCGGGCTGTATAAAATAGCCGTACGCATAGAATCGGCCGCCTCGAGCAAGCCGCCGTACGTATTTAATTGCAGCAACACCGCATCGGCTTTCAGGGAGGCGGCTTCCTGCAAGCCCCGGCTCAGGTGGAGGCGGCTGATGTTATCTATTTCACGATTAACATTTATTTTATATATAATCGCTTTGCCTTCCGTTTCTTCCGCCAAAAGAAAAACGGGAATAAATACGGCAAATAAAACGGACAATAAAAGACTCTTCATAACGTTAAATATATAGT
>JAJBTJ010000072.1 GCA_020860905.1 Parabacteroides sp.
GTAATATATAATCTCTTATAATACAGTAAAATATACTGTGAAATGTGTATTTAACCCGATTAACACCTACCTGTTTATAACCGTAACAATGAAAAAAATTGCTTTGTTTATTTATTTGATAATCATTCCTGTACATTTTGCACAGGCAGTTGATAACGATTTTCCTGCCGATATCCGTTTTCTCGGGATGGGCGTACGGGGGATTACCGGTTCCGCATTGGCTAATCCGGCTGCTGCTTCCCGAACAGAAAAAACGGAAACCGATTTGAGATACCACAACCGGTATGCCATGAAAGGCACTTCCACCGTTTCTTTTTCGTGTATTGTTCCGGCTCGTTCCGTACATATAGCCGGTTTTTTCTCTTCGTTCGGCGATAAGCGGTACCGGGATACGCAAATTTCTTTTTCGGTAAGCAAGCTGTGGAGTAATCGCCTGAGTACCGGTATCGGCCTCACGTACCGGTTCGTGCGGATGCAATCGGTACAAGGCGTCCCGGCTTTTGTATCCGCTGCTTTCGGAGCCACTTATCAACCGGTTGATAACGTATGTGCAGCCGTTACGGTAACGAATGTGCCGGCTGTTTCGGTAGGCAATCTTCCGTTTCGTGGGTTTACGGGATATGCGCTTACCATGGGCTGTTCCTGGCAGGTGATTCGTTCGGTGCGACTCGTAGCGGAAGCGGAAAATACATTCGAAACCGCGTTTCGTGGAGGAGCAGGCGTAGAATATACGCTTTTTTCCGCCTGTACCGTCCGGGTGGGTATCGGTACGGCGCCGTTACAACCCTGCATGGGGGCCGGGTACGACTTCGGACGGATTCGTATCGATGCGGTCGCTTGTTATCATCCGGAACTGGGAGTAAGCACAGGGGTAGGATTAAAGATGAAATGGTAAATGAAAGGGTTGTTTATAAGTGGGTTCATAACCGGGTTGATAATCGGTTATCCTGTTGTAGCACAGCAAATAAGAACAGTTGATAAATGGATGGAATACGTAGAAGAAACGGTAGGAAACGATATGGATGTAAACACGGAACAAGCCGAAGCGTTGTACGATGAACTGGCTTACCTGGCGGAACATCCTTTCAACCTGAATACAGCTACGGAAGAGCGATTAAAGAAACTTCCTTTTTTATCGGACGAGCAAATCGCCTCCTTGCTGGCTTATCGTCGCCGGTACGGAGAGATGGCAACCGTTTATGAACTGCAGGGGATAAAAGAAATGAACCGGGAAACCATCGAATTGCTTTTGCCTTTTATTTACGTAAAGCCGGTAGAGCGTAAAGATAATACGTTTAATTTAAATGATTTAGTAAAGTATGCCCGGCACGAGTTGATTTTTCGTTACGACCGGTGCCTTGAAAAGAAAAAAGGTTATCGACAGCCTTTCGACAGTTTATCAACCACTCCTTCCGGGCAGCACTATTTGGGCGAGCCGTTTTATCATTCCCTACGATATGGCGTTACTTTCGGCGAAACGCTACAGGCTGGCATAAGTTTGGAAAAAGATGCAGGCGAACCTTTCCTGAAATCGGCGCCCGGGAGGACGAAGGGATACGATTTTTATTCTTTTCACTTGGTGTTTCGGGGTGAAAAGGTGTTGAAAACTCTGGTGGCCGGCGATTACAAAGCCTCGTTCGGGCAAGGATTGGTATTTAACCAAGGTTTTTTTCCGTCGCGCTCGGCTGCTGTTACCCGGACGGAACAACGCAGCAACGGATTGCGGCGCCATTTCTCTTTGAACGAGTTCGATTTTCTTCGCGGCGCCGGCGCCACGCTCGTTTTCGGAAAAATGGAGGCGAGTGTTTTCTATTCTTACCGGAAACTCGACGGAACGGTAGAGGAAAACGAAATCCGCTCGTTCAAGACCGACGGCCTTCACCGGACGGAACGCGATATGGAAAAGCGACGAAACATTCCGATGCATACGGCCGGCGGGAATGTGCGGTACGTTTCTTCGAATTTTTGCATCGGAGCGACAGGTGTGTATTACTCGTTTGCGAGTCAAACCGTAAATCCTCTTTTAAAGCCGTATAACTTGTTTGCATTCAGGGGTAACCGGGCTATCAACGGGGGTGTTGATTACTTGTTGAAAGTAAACAAGCTGACCTTATACGGCGAAACGGCTTTTTCTGGCCGGAAAGGTTTCGCCTCGTTGCATGCCGCCCGTTTCGTACCGGCTTCTTACCTTTCGTTCTTACTTTTATATCGTTCTTATTCCAGAAAATACGATGCTTTTTTCGGAAAAGCATTCGCCCAGCAAAGCAGCATCGGCAATGAGCGAGGCGTATACATTGCGACTGAGTTAGCACCGTTCGCCGCCTGGAAAGTGACGGCGTATGCCGATGTTTTCCGGTTTCCGTGGGTGCGGTACGGGATAAACGCTCCTTCCTCGGGGAAAGAATACCGGCTGCGTTTCGATTACTCGCCAGGCAACCGGTTAACGATGTCTTTGCAAGGCAAATCACGTTCCGACGGGAAAACCGAGCGGCAGCAGGTACGGTTACAGGCGACCTGTACGCTCGGGAAATACGGAATGCTACGGGCTGCGGCCGACGGCGTGCGGGCCGGTAACACTGCCGGTGGAAGGAGTACCGGCTGGATGGTTTCGCAACAGGCGCATTATGCACCGTGCACCGTCCCGTTTCAAGCGGATTTGTTCGTGGCTTATTTCCATACGGGCGATTACGCCAGCCGGATTTATTCGTACGAAAAGAACGGCACGTATGCTTTTTCCATGCCGGTTTGCTATGGAAACGGGATACGGTTAGCCGCTTCGTTCCGGGTGGATATAAAAGGGCGTTTTACGGTATCGGCCAAATGGGCCTGTACCCGCTATTTCGACCGTGCGGTAATCGGTTCGGGGCCTGAAGAAATAGACGGGCCGTTTAAAGCCGATTTGTATACGGCGTTGCGTTGGAAATTCTGATAGTGCGCCAGGTAATGAAAGTTAAGTCGCTCCGCACCCGGAGGCTGAAAAAGTAAAAACAGCCTGAAAACGGAGAAATGCGTTCGGATACGCACAGAATAAAATGTACAGGCGTACGGAAGGTTTAAATATTCTTTCCGGATACCTTGTAGTGTTAACGAATCGAAACGAAAGAATTTCCGTACCGGCTTCCGTATTACTTTTGCTTCCGTATTGGTTATACGATAAAAATACGAACCAGATGGCTACCATTCTTTTTGATCAAATCGTGTTCGGCCCGGTGCACAGCCGGCGCCTGGGAATTTCGCTGGGCATTAACCTGTTGCCTGCCGATGGGAAAATATGTTCGTTCGACTGTATTTATTGCGAGTGCGGATTAAACGAAGAGCGCCGCACCCGTTCCGGCTTTCCTACCCGTCAGGAAGTGAAAGAGGCGTTGGAAACCAAGCTGGCTTCTATGCAAGCCGGCGGGATAGCGCCCGATGTGATTACGTTCGCCGGCAACGGCGAGCCCACCCTCCATCCGGAATTTGCCGGCATTATCGACGATACGTTAGCTACGCGCAACCGTTTTTTCCCGACGGCGAAGATTGCCGTGCTTTCAAATGCCACCCGCATCGGCAATCCGGCCGTTTTCGAAGCGCTGAACAAAGTAGACGACAATATACTGAAGCTCGATTCGGTATCAGATAGCCGCATCCGGCAACTCGACCGTCCAGCGTCGCCCTCTTTTACGTTCGGCAAATTACTGGAAGACCTGAAGCGGTTCGAAGGCAACCTGATTATCCAAACGATGTTTCTTTCAGGCGAATACGAAGGCCATTCCGTAGGGAATACTTCCAAAGAAGAAATAGCCGGTTGGCTGCAGGCGCTCCGCGAAATCCGTCCACGCCAGGTAATGATTTATACTATCGACCGGGAAACGCCGGTAAAAGGATTGAAAAAAGCATCCCCGGCGTTACTCGATGCCATTGCCGCACGCGCCCGGAACGAAGGGTTCGACGTAACGGTATCGTATTAAATTTCCGTTAGGCTTTATTGCCCTATTTTACGGCAACTTTTCGTTGCAAGCGTTTGTTCATATCACATAAACCATTAAATAGCAACGATATGGACAGTAAAGATTCGGAAATGCAGAAAAAAATAAATTCAGGCAAGCTCACGTTGGTTGAATTTTTCGCTACCTGGTGCATCTATTGCCAGCGCATGCAACCTATCATGGAGAAGTTCGAGAAAGAAATGGAAGGCAAACTCCAGATAGTGCAGGTAGATATAGATAAGTACGAACAACTGGCTTCGGATTTCGATATCGAAGGAACACCTACATTCATCCTTATGGAGAACGGCGAGCAGTTGTGGCGCGAAGCCGGCGAAATGTCGCTCGAACAACTGAAGGATGCGGTAAAGGAGTTTATCGGGCAACCGGCCGGTGCGGAATAAACGTATAATGTACCGAACAAAGAAAAGGAAATCGTGTAAACGGTTTCCTTTTTTTATGCCCGGCTTTTCTTCGTTTCCTCGTATGGAAAACTCTGTCCGCAGCCTTAGAATATGTATCCGTAGGCTGCGGATAAAGTTCGGATGCTGTGGTTTCCGGTTTAAGCAGTGCATAAACCGGTTTTTACCGGACGCAGTTTACCGGTTAGCCGTTAGTTGCCGTACTGGTTTTGCTTAATAAAACCCGCCAACGAGTTCCGCCTTCCGGCTTTTGTTTCTGTTACCGGATTGCATTGGCCGGAACCGTTTTTTTTCATTCCGGTTACTTTTACTTTTCCGGACGGTCTTCGTCGCGCACGGCAGGCAGTTCTTCTCCTTGTACCGCCGGCAGGTTCGTATCTTCGGACGGCGTTCCGCTTGCATGCGGTTTTTTCCGGTCTAAATATTTTTCCTGGATGGTTTGCATGAACGCATAGAAGTTCGGAACGAACAAGGTAGCGAAAATCGCGTTCATCGCCATACCGAACACCACGGCCGTACCCAGCGAAATTCGGCTGGCCGCGCCGGCGCCCGTAGCGAACAGCAGCGGCATGACGCCGAATACGAAAGCGAACGAGGTCATTAATATGGGCCGTAGCCAGACGCGTCCGCCTTCGAGCGCCGCCTCGTGGATGGAGTTTCCCTGCGCCCGGTAGTCGCGGGCGAATTCCACCACTAAGATTCCGTTCTTGGCCGACAAGGCGATAAGCAGCACCACCCCGATTTGCGTATAAATACTAATCGGAATACCCATGATGAAACACCCCAGTACAGTTCCGAGCAAGGCTACCGGTAACCCCAAGATAACGGCAATCGGGCTGGTCCAGCTTTCGTATTGCGCCGCCAACACCAGGATAACCACGATTAAAGCGAGCCCGAAAATCAACGTCGTGGTCGAGCTCGACTTGTTTTCCTGGTACGCTACCGACGTCCATTCGTACCCGAACTCGTTGCCCAGTTGTTCATGCACCAGGTCTTCCATTGCGCGGATACCCTGGCCCGAGCTGTATTTCGGATTCACCACTGCCGAGACGGCTGCCGCCGAGTACATATTGTACCGGCTTATCTGGTCGAGCCCGAGCTGTTCTTCGATGGTAGTGAAAGCGGCGAAAGGCACCATTTTTCCTTCACTGTTCAGCACGCCTAATTTCAATACGTCGCCGATTACCTTTTGCGCCTGGTCGCTCGCCTCGATTTTTACCTGGTAGATACGGCCGTACTGCACATAATCGTTCACGTACGAAGCGCCCATGAACAGGCTCAACGTTTGGAATACCTGGTTGAGTTGCAGCCCCATCACCTGTACCTTGTCGCGGTCGATATTCAGGAAATATTGCGGTACGTTCGCCTGGTACATACTCGATAATTGAAGGAGCTGCGGATGCGTACGGTAATTCTGTAGCAACGCCTGCACGGCATTTTGCAGTTCGGTAGCCCCCAGGTTGTTCCGATCTTCGAGCTCCATCTGCAATCCCCCGAACGCCCCTAAGCCCGGAATGGCCGGCGGTACCATGGCGAATATCTGCGCCGCCTGGATAACCGAAGCGTCCCGGTTGAACCGGTTTACCACCGCTTCGGCCGCATGTTCTTTTCCTTTCCGGTCGCTCCAGTTTTTCAGGATAACGAAAAACGTTCCGTTGTTCGTTTGTTCGCCCCCGCCCATAATCGAAAAGCCGCTTACGCCGATATACGATTTTACTTCGGGATACCGGTTCAGTATTTTTCCCACCTGTTCGCCCACCGCTTCGGTACGCACTAAGCTCGAAGCCGGAGGCAACTGTACGGAAACCAGGAAATACCCTTCGTCTTCCGTAGGGATGAACGAGGTAGGCCACCTCATGAATAACCACAAAGCCAGTACGGTAAGCAGCCCGTAGCCAATCATGGTAGGTGCCGGATGATTCAGCAGCGTATTGGCGATACGGGTATAGAAATCGGTTGTTTTGTCGAATCCTTTGTTGAAAGCCCGGAACAGGAAAAAACGCGGTTCCCGTTCTTTTTGCAGGAAAAGCGCACAAAGCGCCGGCGTGAGCGTAAGCGAATTGAAGCCGCTCAATACGGTAGAGGCGGCAATCGTAAGGGCGAACTGTTTATATAACTGTCCGGAGATACTGCTGATAAACGTAGTGGGGATAAATACCGCCAGCAACACCAGTACCACGCCGATAACCGGGCCGGTAATTTCGCGCATCGCTTCCGTTACCGCATCTTTGGCATTGTATTTGCCTGTCGATAAAAGCCGCGAAGCGTTCTCCACCACCACGATGGCATCGTCGACCACGATGGCGATGGCTAGAATCAATCCGAACAAAGTCAATGTATTGATAGAGAAACCCAGCATCAGCATCACGGCGAGCGTACCGATAAGCGAAACCGGAATGGTAAGGCACGGAATGATTACCGCCCGGAAATTCTGGAGGAAAAGATAAATTACCAATACCACCAATAAGGTAGTAATCAGGAAAGTTATCAACACCTCGTGGATAGAGGCGTTCACTACGTCGGTAGTATCGAGCGTTACTTCGTAATGCACTCCTTCCGGAAGGCTCGATGCCAACTGCTCCATTTTTTGCCGCACCACTTTCGATACGTCCAGCGAGTTCGAGCCCGGAAGCTGGTAAATAGCCACAGCCGCCGTTTCTTTCCCGTTCAGTTTCGAAACTACATTGTACGAGGCGCTTCCCTGCTCTATCCGGGCGATGTCGCGCAAGCGCAACAACCGTCCTCCCTCTTCCGACCGGATAACGATTTCGCCGAACTGCTCCGGCGTAGCCAACCGTCCTTGTACGGTAAGCGTATATTGATAGGGGTCGTACCCGTCGCTGATAGGCTGCCCTACGTAACCCGCCGATACCTCCATGTTCTGGGCTTGGATGGTGCTGTATACCATCTCGGGCGTTACGTTCCGGATACGCATGGCCTGCGGATTGAGCCACACGCGCATACTGTAGTTGCCGGCTCCCATTACGCTTACCTGCCCTACCCCGGGCAACCGGGTAAGTTCGTCAACCAAGTTGATGCTGGCGTAGTTCGACAGGTATAAACCGTTATACAGCGGGTTGTCGGAGTTCAGCGTAAGCATCATCACGATGTTGGTAGATTGCTTCCGGGTGGTGATGCCTTGTACGATAACCGGCTGCGGAAGGCTGGGCTGTGCGATGCTCACCCGGTTCTGTACCATAACGGTTGCCATGTCGATATCGGTTCCCACCTCGAACGTAATCGTAAGCGAATACATGCCCGAGCTCGACGAAGTAGAGCTCATGTAGAGCATCCCGTCTACTCCGTTTACCTGCTGTTCTATCGGTATCCCGATGGTTTGCGCTACCGTTTGTGCACTGGCGCCCGGGTACACGGCCGCCACCTGTACCGTAGGCGGCGTAATTTCCGGATACTGGGCCACAGGCAGGTAATCGAGCGCCAGCAATCCGGCTACGACGATGATAAGCGCCGTTACGGTGGCGAAGATCGGACGGTCGATGAAAAATTTCGAAATCATAGCAGTGTGTTTTAATTAACAGGATGTATTTTCATGCCGTCTCTTACTTTCAGTAAAGCGGTGGTAACGTACCGGTCGTTACCCGTAAGCCCTTTTACTACCTGGCGCAGCGAATCGTTTACCAGCTGTCCGGTGGTGATATGCCGGTACCGTACGATGTTCGAGTCGTTTACGATATACAGGTATTTCCCCAGCTGGTCGGTGCCGATGGAGGCATCGCTTACCAGCACGGCATCTTTCTGCTCGCCGTACGGAAGGGTAATCGTTACGTACAGGCCGCTTTTTAGCGTACCGTTCACGTTCGGCACCTCGGCGCGGATGTTGAGCGTACCGGTAGATAAATCTACGTTCGGCGAAAGGTAATCGAGTTTGCCGGTGTACCGTACTCCGGTATCGGTACCGGGAGTAACCGCCACTTCGTGCGGCAGCTTCTCGTTGCTTTCCGGATGCGGCTGCATCAGCAGCATTTTCATATACTGGTTGTCTTCGATGTTGAAGTACACGTACATCGTTTCGTTCTTATATAGCGTAGCCAGCGTAACCGGTTGTACGGAGCCGTTGATATAATTGCCCACATCGTACTGGTTCCGGTCGATCATGCCCGAAAAGGGAGCCCGGATATATGCGTACGACAGGTTGGTTTCGGCCGTACTCAGTTCCGCCCGCGCATTATCGACCGCCGCCTGGGTTTCGGCTACGTTCGATTGCGCCTGCAATACCTGGATTTTACTCACGGCATCGCTTTTGGCCGCTTCTACCATCCGTTCGTAGCTGTTCCGTGCATATTCGAGTTGCGCCTGCGCCGTTTCGAGAGCGGCCTGGGCTTTCGTTACGTTGTCGCGGTAAATGGTAGGCTCGATTACGAACAGCAGTTGCCCTTTTTTTACTTCGGTACCCGGCTTGAACAAAACCGACTGGAGCGTTCCGCTTACCCGGCCTACCAGGTTCACCGTCTGCTCCGAGGTAAGGTATCCCGGATACTCCTTGGTTAACACGATGTCGCGTACTATGGGGCGCGCCACGCTGATGTCGGGCGCTTGCGCCGGGGCGGCCTGCTGCTCTTTTTTCTTACACGCAGTAGCGAGTAACAGGCACAGGATTGCCAGCAATCCGATGGTGTATTTCGATATTCCGTTCATATTGACAAGTGTGATTGATGTTGTTTTTTTATTTGTAGGCTTGTTCATCGTAATTCCATCCCCCTCCTAAGGCTTGATATAGTTGGATAAGATAAAGCAGGGAATTTCCTTGCGCCTGTACCATCGCGTTCTCGTACGAAAGCAGGGAACGCTGTGCGTCGAGAACGTTCTGGAAGGGCGAAAGTCCCTGTTTGTATAACTCCAGCGAGAGTTTCAACGTTTCTTTCCCCTGGTTCACCACCTCGCGCATCGCTACGATTTGCTTGATGGAGTTGCGGTATGCGCTCATGGCGTTTTCTACCTCCTGTACGGCGGTGAGCACGGATTGGTTGAACTGCTTGATAGTTTCCTCCAGTTGCGCCTGTGCCAACCGGGTGGCGTTAATCAGTTGGCCGCCCTGGAACAGGTTGATGGAAACGGTTGGCGCTATTTCGTAGGTAAGGCTGTTGTGATTGAAGAAGTTATCGGCGTCTTTCGATGCGAATCCCACCGACCCTTTCATGTAAAACTTGGGCCACCAGTCGGAACGCGAAGCGCCTACCTGTGCCGCCTGGGCGTTTACTTGCCTTTCGGCCGCCCGGATATCGGGGCGGCGTCGCAGCAAATCCGAAGGTACCCCTACCCCGACAAGCTCCATGTAGTCGGGTAACGGAGCCGGTTGTTCCAGGATGGCCTGCACATCCGAGGGGTACAAGCCTAATAAGATAGCCAACCCGTTGATGTACCGGATAATGCCTGCCTCGAGCACCGGAATGCTGGCTTTCGTGTCGTAATAAACCGAGCGGGCCTGCGCTACGTCGAGCTTGGATACCAGGCCGGTATTATACCGTACCTCGGTAATATGCAATACCTTTCCCTGCGACTCCAAGTTGATGCGGGCTACAATCAATTCCTGCTGCACTTCCCGCAGTTGGATATACGTAGAAGCCACCTGCGCACTTAGCGAAACCATCGTGGCGTTGTAGTCTTCCTGCGAGGCGGCGAACAATTCCCGTTGAGCCCGCACCCGGTTCCGGATGCTTCCGAATACATCTACTTCCCAACTCATCGAAAGGGCGGCGCTTCCGTAATGGGTTTCTTCCTGTGGTAACGAGCTGGTGTGGCCGCTCGACTGTTGCCTGGTCCATCCGCCGGTTACGCCGAAGGTGGGCGAATAGGCGCCGCGTTGGATATTCAGGTTGGCGCGCGCCATGTCGATACGGTCCACGGCGATGGCCAGGTCGTAGTTTTGCCGCATGGCTACCGCTATCAGCGAGTCGAGCAAGGGGTCGCGGAACACTTCCCACCAACGGTCGTCTACCGGTAAGGTTTGCTGGAATGCGCGTCCTTCCTTCCAGGTTTCCGGTAAAGAACGTTCGATGTATTTTTCGGTTGTCTGGCTGTAACTTACAGACGAGAGAAGAGAACAGAGCAGTATCACACTGCCCCATATACCTGACTTCATAGTTCCCGGTTTTTGATTTTCTTTGTATAACAACGGGAAAAGAAGGAATGTTTTATAAGAGGTGCTCCCCCAAACCCCGCAAACACAGCGAAACGACGGGGATAGGGAAGTCGAAACACAACGACACCGGGGTACGGGATAACAATGAGTTGAATCCTGTGCTCCGGTGCCTCTGCGTTTTGCCTGCCGCCGTGTATCTCGGTTTACGCTTGTACGGGATGTATCGGGATAAGGAAACTGAACGTACTTCCCTTTCCTTCTTCGGAAGTAACCGAAATGGTGCCGCCGAACTTTTCCACGATTCCTTTGCTGATAGCCAGCCCCAGGCCGAAGCCCTGCTTTTTCTGGTTCAGCATGACGTGCCGGGTAAATATCTTTTCTAATTTTTCGGCCGGCATGCCTGTGCCGGTATCCATTACGTAAAAATACAGGTTGTCGTTTTGTTTGCGGTACCCGAAGGAGATGCCGCCGGATTCGGTGTGTTTGATGGCATTGTTCAGCAGGTTGGTGATTACCTGGTTCAGCCGGCTGCGGTCGGTAACGAACGGAAAGGTGTCGAGCCCCTTTTCGAGCGAGAAGGCTAATTGGGGAGCGATTTTCAACCGGATCGACTGGTAAATTTCGTCCATCAGTTCGTTAAGTTCTATCTGTTCGTAGGTAACGGCCAGCAACCCGGCTTCGATTTTCGATAAATCGAGGATATCGCCGATTAAGTGGAGTAATTGGTCGTTATTGGCCTTGATGATGTCGATGTACGATTGCTTTTCTTCCGGGTCGTCGGCAAAACTCAGCAACTCGCTGAATCCCACGATGGCATTTAGCGGCGTGCGGATTTCGTGGCTCATATTCGCCAGGTAGGTCGATTTCATGTTGTCGGCCATTTCCGCCTTTTCGCGGGCCAGGATGAGTTCTTCTTCGTATTTTTTCCGCTCGTCTATCTCCTTACAGCACCCCGTTACGATAAGCGGATTTCCCTGTTCGTCCGTTTTCTCGGTATGGCCGCTCAGCTCGTACCATTTGGTTCCGTGGCCGCAGTCAATCCGTACTTCCGTTTTAAACTCGCTGATTTCTTTGTTGAGCAGGCTGTCGTGCAGGCTGATTTGTTTAGGTAAATCGTCGGGATGGAAAGCAGTAAGGAATTTTTTCCAGGAACACGAAGCGAACCCGGCCGGACAATCACCGTACAGGCAGAGCCTATCCTCTTCTTTTTCATCCTGTGCAAAATAAAAAACAAAGGCGCTGATATGCGCTTGCCGGAGTGCCGAAGCCAGTAATGGCCGGCAAAACGTTTCGTTTTCCGGTTCCCTTTCCCGGAATATTTTCTTCTTATTCTCCTGTGCCGCAGTACTAAGTATGTCCATATTCGTTCGTTTACCCTGAAAATCCTGTAGAGAGGCGCTGTGATTCGTGCGTTACCCTATTGCCGTTTCCTTTCTCTACCGCCTTCACAAAGTTAAGTATTTATTTTAAATAGGGAAAAGATAAAGCCATTTTTACAAAAAGTAATCCGGAATACGAAGAAAAAACGTATTTCCTTCGTATTCCGGATTTTATGGAACGGTAATGAATTGCTATCCCGGAAGGAATGCTCAAAGGGCGTTTTCCTTTACTAAATATTCGGCAATCTGCACCGCATTCAAGGCCGCGCCTTTTTTAATCTGGTCGCTTACCGTCCAGAAAGTAAGCCCTTTCGGATTGCTGATGTCTTTCCGGATACGCCCTACGTATACCGGGTCTTTTCCAGCGATAAACAACGGCATCGGATATTCTTTCCCGGCCGGGTTATCCAGCAGTACTACCCCTTCTGCCCGGGCGAATGCTTCGCGCGCTTCTTCCACGCTCACAGGCCGTTCGGTTTCTACCCAAGTCGATTCCGAGTGGGCCCGCATAACCGGAACGCGTACGCACATAGCGCTTACTTCCACATCCGAGTGCATGATTTTCCGCGTTTCGTTATACATTTTCATTTCTTCTTTCGTATAGCCGTTGTCGGTAAATACGTCTACATGCGGAATTACGTTGTAAGCCAACTGATAGGCGAACTTTTCCACCGTAGGCTCCTCGCCCTTGAGCAGTTGCTCGTATTGCTTAACCAGTTCGTCCATCGCGGTAGCGCCTGCACCGCTGGCGGCCTGGTAGGTAGATACGTGTACCCGTTTGATGTGCGAAAGGTTTTCGATGGCTTTCAAGGCCACTACCATCTGGATGGTGGTACAATTAGGGTTGGCGATGATGTTACGCGGACGCAACTTGGCATCGGCGGCGTTTACTTCGGGCACTACCAACGGCACGTCGGCATCCATCCGGAACGCGCTCGAATTGTCGATCATCACGGTCCCGAATTTGGTGATGGTAGGAGCGTATTCTTTCGACGTACCGGCGCCTGCCGAGGCGAAAGCGATGTCGATGCCTTTGAAATCGTCGTTATGCTTGAGTTCTTTTACGGTGTATTGTTTTCCTTTATACGTATAAATACGTCCGGCACTGCGTGACGAACCGAATAGTACGAGCTCGTCCATCGGGAAGTTCCGCTCGTCGAGTACGCGTAAGAATTCCTGTCCTACGGCACCGCTTACACCCACAATCGCTACTTTCATTTTGCGCACTGATTAAGTTAAAACTAATGAGGCAAATCTGCCAGTTATATCAATTTTTATTTTATTTTTGCCGTGCCGGTTACTTAAACCGGCTCCCGTATATCGCTTAGCTTGCAAAAGTAGACAAATTTATCACAAAACCCAATAACTATGAAACAGATTTCCCCTTTTTGTATCCTTTCGCTACTTTTTTGTATTCTTTCCTGTGTGCAGAACGACTCTTTGAGTAACCCTTACCCGGTTTCGGCAACCTGGCAGGGCGACAGGTCGCAGTTTATCGAAACGGATGGAGGCGGCTTTTCGCTGAATAGCTCCTACACTTCGGGCGAGGCTACCGTATATATGCCTGTCGCCGGGCTTGCCGGGCAAACTTATCGCTTTACCTTAACCACTTCCCTGAACCCGTCGTCCCGGAACTATGCCCGGGTATATCTCTGGAGCGAGCAGCCCGATACGTCCGACCCCGGCGAGGCTTTCTTTATCCGCTCAGGCTATACGAAAGACAATGTAAGCCTGTGCCGGCAAACGGGCACGAAAACGCCGAAGGTGCTTATCGACGGAAAAGAAGGCTTGCTGGGAACCGGCAGCTCGGAAGTATCCGTTTGCGTAACGGTGGATAAGAGCGGCGTGTTCCGTTTGTTCACCCGCCTGGCCGGACAGGAAGAACGGCAGGAGGGCGAGTATGTCGGGAAAGAGGCGCTCCCGTCCGGTTCCGGCTATTTTATGCTGAATTGCAAGTTTACCAAATCGGGCAGGAACGCATTCGCTTTCAGCGGAGTATCGGTAAATGCCGGAACGGAGGAAGAGGGCGACGGTACGGGCGGCACCGATGTTCCGGCTGCCGATGCGCCGGTATTGAACGAGGTGCGCGTGCTTTCGCCCGTTTCCGTATGTTGTGTTTTCGACCGTCCGGTAACCTGTGCTTCCGCCGTTTTCCGGTTGGGGAACGACCCGGTTACGCAACAGGCGCTTTCGGAAGATAAGAAACGGGTTACCCTTACGTTCACGGTTCCCCTGGAAAAAGGGAAAAGCTACGAATTGCATTGGACGGGGGTAAAAACGGCCGCCGGCGAAACGGAAGCGAGCGGCGTATTCCGGTTCGTTTACCCCGAAACCGGCAGTTCCGGCAACGTTACCGGCGAAGGAAGTACCGTTATACATGCCGGCGATTTGGTTATCAACGAAATTCTTTTCGACCCGTTTGCCGGGGCGAGCGAGTATTTCGAGTTGTATAACCGGAGTACGGAAGTGCTGGATGTGTCGCGGCTGGCTGTTACCACCCGGAAAGAGAGCGGCGAGTTGCGGGGTTTATACTCGCTCGACGAAGTAAAGACGCCGGTGTTTCCGGGCGGCTATTTAGTTTTGACTAAGCAAAAAGCGGGTGTGCTTCCGTTTTATACCGTACTTTCGGAGCAAGCGGTTTGCCAGGTAGGCAAATTGCCTGTTTTATCGAACCAGTCGGCTACGCTGGTGGTGTTAGATAAGGAAAGCGGCGAAGTGATAGACGAGGTGAGCTATTCGTCGCGCTGGCACTCGGCGTTGGCAGGCGATACCCAAGGGGTATCGCTGGAGCGCATTTCTCCCGACGGGAGCTCGCAGGAGCCGGCAAACTGGGCTTCGGCTTCCGCCGCGGCCGGATACGGTACGCCCGGCTGCCAGAACTCGCAATCGGCACCCGGGACGGAGGCAGCGCCCGGAGAAATCAGCTTCGGGGTGCCGGAAAAGGGAAACGGAGGTTACTGCATGGCTTATACGCTCGACGGAGCCGGTTACCTGTATAAATCGACGGTTTTCGATGCCGGGGGCAAGGCGGTAGCCGAAGTGGCTTCGGGCGAAACGTTGAGCGTGGCGGGAACCCTCCGCTGGAACGGTAAAACGAAAAACGGCAGGGAGGCGCGGCCGGGATTATATATCTGGCAGGTAGAGGTATTCCATCCTTCCGGCAAAACGAAGCAGCATCAGGATACGTTCGCGGTATATTGACATAGCCCGGACACGCACTGTTCATCCGCGTCATTCCATACCGGATATGTTTAGGGTATAAGAACCAAAGTATATGATAAAAATAGATTACAGACAAAAGAGACAAAAAACCGGATAAATCTTACTTATTGCTTCGTTTTGGCCGGAAATAAAAA
>JAJBTJ010000147.1:0-12680 GCA_020860905.1 Parabacteroides sp.
CTCTATCCGGGAACGCCAGTCACGAAACGGATTCAACCCGCAGACCAAACAAGCCGTGGTTATTCCGCAGAAAAAGGTGATTCGTTTCAAAGCCAGCAATACGTTGAAAATTCAAGAATAACTGAACAATAATAAGGAAGAGGATATTCCGGAGAGGAACCGCCTTTTTCGCTGCAAAAGCTTAGCACTCGGCTAATGTGTTACAAATAACGTGTTAGTATGATTTAAGTAGTACGGAGTTTTACTTAACCTTTGAGGAAAGGAAGTAAAACTCCGGAAAACAAACGGCATCCGACACAGTTACTTCTTCGTGAAACGATAAAATACCTACCAGGCACCAGCCGGCATCTGCCACTCCCCGGCGATAAGCCTTTCTATCCGCTAAAAACCCGGACATCCCCACACCGGAATAAAGTTCCTTATATTTTACGCAAATTTATGTGCATGCGTTACCTTTCCTCTCCCTGTCCCTATCGTAGCGGCATTAAAATCCCGTACGACTTCCACCCTCCGGACGAGTCCGGATTCGCCAGAAAGAGCCGTACCGAATGAAAATTTGACATACCGGGTGAGCCAATGTGTCACTCGGCTCGTTTGGCACTTTATTTGTTCGGAAATGAACGGAAACAAACGTATTTGAATATATACAACTAAAAATAGTCTTATTCATTATGAGCAAAACAGGTAACATTGGGGTAACCTCGGAAAACATATTTCCGATTATCAAGAAGTTTTTGTACAGCGACCATGAAATTTTCCTGCGCGAAATGGTGTCGAATGCCGTAGACGCTACGCAAAAATTAAAAACGTTGGCTTCGGTAGGCGAATTCAAAGGGGAACTGGGCGATTTGACTATCCACGTGGAGACAGACGAAAAAGCAGGAACCCTTACGATTTCCGACCACGGCGTAGGGATGACGGCCGAAGAAATCGACAAATACATCAATCAAATCGCCTTTTCAGGCGCCGAAGAGTTCCTGGAAAAATACAAAAACGACGCCGCAGCGATTATCGGCCATTTCGGATTGGGTTTCTACTCGGCCTTCATGGTATCGAAGAAAGTGGAAATCGTAACCAAATCGTATAAAGAAGGCGCCGTGCCGGTAAAATGGACGTGCGACGGTTCGCCCGAATATACGATGGAAGAAACCGAGAAAGAGAGCCGAGGCACCGACATTATCCTGTACATCGACGATGAAAATAAAGAATTCCTGCAAAAAGGAAAAATCAAGGAACTTCTTACCAAATATTGCAAATTCCTCCCTGTTCCGGTTGCTTTCGGGAAAAAACAGGAATGGAAAGACGGCAAATACGTAGATACCGACCAGGACGATATAATCAATGAAACCGTTCCGGCCTGGATTCGCAAACCGGCCGACCTGACGGAAGACGATTACCGGAAATTTTACAGCGACCTGTATCCGATGAGCGAAGAACCGTTGTTCTGGATTCACCTGAACGTGGATTACCCTTTCCACCTGACGGGTATTTTGTATTTTCCGAAGGTAAAATCGAACATCGACTTGCACCGGAACAAAATCCAGTTGTACAGCAATCAGGTTTTCGTTACCGACTCGGTAGAGGGCATCGTACCTGAATTTTTAACGTTATTGCACGGCGTGCTGGATTCGCCGGACATCCCGCTGAATGTATCGCGCTCGTACCTGCAAAGCGACTCGAACGTGAAGAAGATTTCGAACCACATTACCAAAAAGGTGGCCGACCGGCTGGAGGAAATTTTCAAGAACGACCGCAAGCAGTTCGAAGAAAAGTGGGACAGCCTGAAGTTGTTTGTTCAATACGGAATGCTTACCGACGAAAAATTCTACGACCGGGCCGTGAAGTTCGCGCTGGTAAAAGACGTGGACGGGAAGTATTTCACGCTGGAAGAATACAAAACGTTAATCAAGGACAACCAAACAGATAAAGACGGTAACCTGATTTACCTGTACACCACCAACAAAGACGAGCAATACAGCTACATACAGGCGGCCAAAGACAAAGGCTACGACGTGCTGGTAATGGATGGTCAGCTCGATGTACACGCCATCGGACAATTGGAGCAAAAGCTGGAAAAAAGCCGGTTCGTACGGGTTGACAGCGATACGGTAGACAATTTGATTCCGAAAGAAAAAACGAGCGAAGTGGCACTGAACGAAGAAGAAAAAACAGCTTTGACGGAAGTGTTCAGGTCACAGTTGCCGAAACTGGAAAAAACAGAATTCATGGTGATGCTGGAAGCATTGGGCGAAAACAGCAATCCGGTAATGATTACCCAAAGCGAATACATGCGCCGGATGCGCGAAATGTCGGCCATGCAACCGGGCATGTCGTTCTACGGGGAACTGCCCGAAAGCTACAATTTAGTATTGAACGCCGACCATCCGTTGATTAAGAAAGTGCTTGCCGACGAAGAAGCTCATTGTAGCGCCGAGCTGAAGCCTATCGACGACGATATGAAGGGCTGGGAAGCGCGCCGGGCCGATTTGCAGGAAGCGCAAAGCAAAAAGAAAGACGAGGAAATTACCGCTGCCGAAAAAGAAGACCTGAGCCATACGGAGAAAAAGCTCGACGAGCTCCGGGAAAAACGAAACGGTATATTGGCTTCGTATGCGGCCGGCAATCCGGTTGTGAAACAATTAATCGACCTGGCCTTGCTGGCGAACGGCATGCTGAAAGGCGAAGCCTTGAGCCGGTTCGTTAAACGAAGCGTAGAACTGATTTGATAATCCCGGCCGGGATAGCCGGAACACAGAAACGCCGTAACGCAGCACCGTAAATTTCTCGCTGCGAAACGGCGTTTTCGTTTTTACTATCGAATCAGCCTATCCCGATTTATCATTCCAGGCTTTTTCCATTTTATCCCGCACTCCGTTCTATCCGTAAGAGTAGCGACTCGTGCCCCCTTGCATCTTCTCGTTTCCCGACGCATGGATGTCTTTCCGGCTGTCCCGGTTTCGCAGCCTACTCCGCCATAAATTGTTCCGGATTCGACGGATGACCCGAACTCACGGCTTTATAAAAGGCAACTATCACCGCCGGAATCGTTCCAGTTACGCACTGCCGGGGCACTTCGTAGAACGAACCGCACCCTCCGCCTTTCCCGGCGGCTCTATTTAAATGCCCTGACCGGCTATACAACTCGCAGGAACCGCATGCCGGACAGACTGAACGATTTCTTTTTTATCCTGCAAAGGCAACATAAACCAAAATTCGGAACCTTTCCCCACTTCGGAAACGACCCCTATTTTTCCACCCGATTTTTTCACGAGCATCTCACAAATCGAAAGCCCCAATCCGGTACCTTGAATAAAAGAATCTATTTTGTAAAAGCGCTGAAAAATCAAACTCCGGTCTTTTTCCGCAATCCCGCATCCCGTGTCTTTTACGTAATACATAATACCGTTTCCATCTTTCGATAATTTATATCCCAGCGTAACGGTTCCCTCGTTCGTGAACTTGATGGCGTTAGTTACAAAATTAGTTATAATCTGGGTCATTACACGCCGTTCGATGGTTACCGAGTAATCGCAGAGCCCGTCGTCGAGTCTGATTGTAAGTTTTTTTTCTTTTACTTTGTTTTCAAAGGTCCGGATAAAACCGGTAAACAAATCGCGAAGATTTACTTTTTCAAATTTCTCTTCGATTCCGCCCGATTCTATTTGCGATATATCCAGTAAATCACTGATTAGTTGAAGCAGGAGCTGGTTATTATCGCGGATAATCTTTATGTATTCTTTCTTTTCTTCCAGTAAAGTTTCAGGGTCGACCAACAACTCGCTAAACCCCACAATCGCATTTAACGGCGTACGGATTTCATGACTCATATTGGCGACAAAAGCGATTTTCATCCGGTTACTTTCTTCCGCCTGGTTTTTTGCTTCCAACAAATTCATCAGGTACTTCTCGGCTTCTTTGTAGCGCTCGATACAGGTGCCGGTGCCGATTACTTCTATGGTCCGCCCCGTTACCTCGTCTACGATAGGGATTAATCTGAATTCGAACCACTCGTAGGCGTGTTCGCCGGCGTTGTTCGTATAGATGCGTACCTGTACGTTCCCTTCTTTTTTCCGGGAAACCGTTTCTTCAAAGCAATTCCGGAATTGTACCGTATCGTCGGGATAGATAAGGTGATAGAAAGCTTGCATGTCAAACAGCAACCGGTTGCCCTGATAGGCGAAGCGGTTCAACAAAAGCTCGCTATTCCGGAATTTATCGTTTTCGATATCGTATAACCAGGAATAAACCTCGCTTTTCTCGAGTGCCAACGAAACCAGCATCTGATGGCGTTTCAACTCGGTTTGAATACCCAGGCGCTCGAGGCTGATAGCAGTTGCCTGGGCAAACAACTTAGCAAGCGACAATTCCGGGTCGGTCCAACGCTGTTTATTCCGTTGCCGTATGATAATCAGCACACCCCATAATTTGTCACCCGACAGGATAGGTACCGACATCGAAGCGGCATAGGGAATCCGATTAGTAACCAGGTAATTGAATAAATCGCATAACAATTCTTCTTCTCCGAAGTAACCGATACGGGTAAAGCCCTGTTTATAGCGGTCGATAAATTCGGGAATGGTGGAAACCTGAAATCCTTCGGGCAACAAAATAGTGGAAGATTCGCTAAGTGCCATTTCTTTCAAACACATTTTGCTTATTTCCTCGTGGAAGGCCAGAAAGCATGAGGTATCCGCATCGTATTGCTCGTTAATCAGCCTGAGTATGCTCTGGACGTTGATTGTATTATTTTGCCGTATCATGACAAGCATGTTACTCATGATACGCTGGCTGGCTAACGCATCATTTTTTACTTTTTCCTGCAAATAAACAATCTGATTCGCTATTTCGTCCTGCATTTCGTCGGGATAGCAATAGGCCGTTATATAATTCAGTTGCCTGTTTTTATCGAACGAACCGGTACAC
Organism: Parabacteroides sp.; assembly: GCA_020860905.1. Classification (GTDB taxonomy): domain Bacteria; phylum Bacteroidota; class Bacteroidia; order Bacteroidales; family Tannerellaceae; genus Parabacteroides_B. The sequence goes on from JAJBTJ010000147.1 coordinate 4,924, forward strand.
GACCATAAATAAGCTCTCAATACGCCGTCGGACGAAAGATGGTGCAGGTAAAAATTAAAGGTATTTTCGGCAGGGGTCAACTCCCCGATTGCTTTTTGCAATAACAGGGCTCTATCTTTCGGAAGCAAAAGGAACAGTTGGCTTCCCATTAATTCGCCCGGTTTTTTATCGAAAATCTGACCTACCAACTTATTCGCTTGCGTTACCGTCCCGTCAGGGGTTATCTGCACACATGCAAGCGGGGCTTCCTGGTAAGAGAAAAGATGAAATTCGTTCCGGGTATTTAACCGCTCGATTTCTTTTCCTGCTTCCGAAAGTGCCTGGTCCTTTTCCTGAAGTAATTGTACAAGTTGCCTGTGAGTTAATGTGTTGTAATCTTCCATTTCTATGATACGAAGCGATTTGTGATACAAAAATAAGCTTTTATTCAAATGGGGCGCAAAATTACCGGTTAAATATACCGGATATGGCGAAAAAGATTGAAAATTATACTTTGTAGCACGATTAACCGGATATATTCCCGCAAAAAACTTCACGTTCTTCAGCGCCGGCTTTCGACCCCGGAAAATAGAGGTGATACACACTGGCTGCATCGAAATCTACCGGTTGTTTTTACGCAAATGGGAAAAAACAAGTTTGTTTCTGCCCTCAGTTTGCACTACTTTTCTTCAAAAAGAGAAGATAGGCGGCACCTCGGCATAACCAAGTAAACTTGTTTCTGCCCTCGGTTTGCACTATCTTTGCCACTAAGAAACAAAACGAAGACAGGCTGTATTCCAAGTATAATCAAAGGTAGCTTGCTTCCGTTTTCGATAGGCAAATAAGCAGTTCATCTTTTATAGCACACGATGGATAAAATATTGATTATAGACGACGAAAAACAACTACGCACCCTTTTAGCGAGGATTATCGGGTTGGAAGGGTATGAGGTAGTGCAGGCCGGAGATTGTGCTTCGGGCTTAAAAGCGTTGGAAACGTATGCCCCCGCTGTAGTGCTGTGCGATGTAAAGCTCCCCGACGGGAACGGCGTGGACATGGTAGCCAAGCTGAAAGCCGCCGCGCCGGATACGGAAATAATTCTGCTTACGGCCTACGGCAATATTCCCGACGGGGTTCAGGCGATAAAGAACGGCGCCTTCGACTATATCACCAAAGGCAACGACAATAACAAGATACTGCCACTCCTGGCCCGGGCGGTGGAAAAAGCCAACATGCAACGCCGGCTGAACCGGCTCGAGAAGCAGGTGGAAAACCTCTTTTCGTTCGACAACATCATCGGTTCGTCGAACGAACTGCGCGAGGCCGTGGCGTTAGCGCGTAAAGTAGCCGTTACCGACGCCTCGGTATTGCTTACCGGCGAAACAGGAACAGGTAAAGATGTTTTTGCCCGCGCCATCCATAGCGGAAGCCGGCGGAGCAAGGAAAATTTCGTAGCCGTAAACTGCGCCGCCTTTACCCGCGACTTACTCGAAAGCGAGCTTTTCGGACACAAGGCCGGGGCATTCACTGGCGCATTGAAAGACAAAAAAGGGCTGCTCGACGAAGCCGACGGCGGTACGCTCTTCTTAGACGAAATCGGCGAGATGGCACCCGAGCTGCAAGCTAAATTACTGCGCGTGCTCGAAAGCGGGGAGTTTATCCGGATAGGCGAAACACGCCCTACTAAAACAGCTATCCGCGTAATCGCCGCCACGAACCGGAACCTTGCCAAAGAAATTGCCGGAGGACGTTTCCGGGAAGATTTGTTTTACCGTCTTTCCGTATTTACGATTCACCTGCCCTCGCTTGCCGAGCGGCCTGGCGACATCGAAGAATACATACGCCACTTCACCGCCCGTTTCTCGGCGCGCATGGCCAAGCAAATCGCCCGTATCGAACCCGATTATTTCGGGCTGATGAAACAACACTCCTGGCACGGCAACGTACGCGAATTGCGCAACGTCGTGGAGCGAAGCATGATTATGGCCGAAGGCAACTCGCTACGGGCTTGCGACTTGCCACCCGAAATCCGCTACGGAACACAGGGGGAACAACCGGAAAACGCGTTATTGCTGAGCGAAGTGGAACGCGTTCATATCCTTAAGATACTCAAGTACACGGGAGGAAACAAAACCGAAACGGCCCGCCTGCTCGGCATCGGCGTAGCTACGCTTTACCGCAAATTAGACGAATACGGAATACATCGCTGAGGCGATTACGCAACGCCTCGATTTGAGAAAGCGACTCTATCAAAATGATAGGGTCGCTTTTTTTATTTTTTCCTGCACAGAATAATCCGCACTGATTTACAGCCTGTTTCTCCCCACACATATGGAATGGCATGTTTTTTATACCATAGGAAACAGGATGCCTGAAAGGCCGTGAAACCGTACAAGCCCACTGCTTATTCATACGGTTAAACGAACCGGAAAATTACTTAACCCGATGTATAACGAATAAAATGAAGAAAAAAATGAAGGAAACGGGAATGTTACTACTGCTCGCAGGAGCAGGTTGCTTTTGTTATTGGATTTACTTTAAATGTATCGAATGGTTTGAAAAAATTTAGCGAAATATGTTTACCGGATTATTTATACTAAGCATCATCATTTTCGGCTACCTCTTCTACGTATTGGTAAAGCCGGAAAAATTCTAACGAATAAAACCCGAATAAATGAAAACGGAAATTTTAGGCGTCGTATTGCAATGGGTAGCTTTAGTAACGCTGTGTTATCCGCTGGGACGTTACATAGCCCATGTATACCGCGAAAAGCGTACCTGGCTTGACTTCATGGCGCCCGTCGAACGCGCGATTTACAAATTTTGCGGTATCGACGCAGAAAAGGAAATGAACTGGAAACAGTTTCTCAAAGCGCTGCTCACGGTAAATCTTTTTTGGTTTTTCTGGGGCATCCTTTTACTGGTTACCCAAAAATGGCTGCCGCTCAACCCCGACGGCAACCCGTCGCAATCGCCCGACCAGGCTTTCAATACCTGCATCAGCTTCATGGTGAATTGCAACCTGCAACATTACTGCGGCGAATCGGGGCTTACTTATTTTACCCAACTGTTCGTAATCATGCTGTTCCAGTTCGTAACGGCCGCTTGCGGCATGGCTGCGATGGCCGGTGTTATGAAAGCGCTGGCCGTTAAAAGCACCCGTACCATCGGCAACTTCTGGGTATTGCTTACCAAAAGCGTAACCCGCATCCTGCTTCCGCTGTCGCTGGCAGTGGGCATCTTGCTGGTAATTAACGGCGTTCCGATGACGTTCGAAGGGAAACAAACCCTTACTACGCTCGAGGGCAACGAACAGGTAATCAGCCAGGGCCCTACGGCCGCCATCGTGCCCATCAAGCAATTGGGCACGAACGGAGGCGGCTATTTCGGCGTAAACTCGGCACATCCGCTCGAAAACCCGAACGCTTTCACCAATATCCTCGAATGCTGGTCGATTTTGATTCTGCCGATGGCGATGGTGTTCGCTTTCGGGTTCTATACCCGCCGCCGCAAACTGGCTGCCTGGATTTTCGCCGTGATGCTGTTCGCTTATACCGCCGGCGTGGTTTTCTCGGTATGGCAGGAAACGAGCGGCAGCAAGCAACTGGCCCGGCTGGGTATCGCCTGCGACACGGGCTCGATGGAAGGCAAAGAAGTACGCATCGGCGCAGCGGCCTCGGCGATGTGGGGCGTAACCACCACCGTAACCTCGAACGGCTCGGTCAACTCGATGCACGACTCGCAAACGCCGCTAAGCGGTATGTTGCAAATGCTGAACATGCAGATTAATTGCTGGTTCGGCGGTGTGGGCGTAGGGTGGATGAATTATTTCGCCTTCCTGATTATCGCCGTATTCATCAGCGGATTAATGGTAGGGCGCACGCCCGAGTTTCTCGGAAAGAAGGTGGAGGCGCGCGAAATGAAAATCGCTACCATCGTGGTACTGCTGCATCCGCTGCTTATCCTGGCAGGCACCGCCCTCGCCTCGGGATTGATTGCCGCGCGCCCGTCGCTGGGCTGGCTCAACAACCCGTCGTACCACGGCCTGAGCGAGATGCTGTACGAATATACGTCGGCAGCCGCCAACAACGGCTCGGGCTTCGAAGGACTGGGCGATAATACACCGTTTTGGAATATTTCGACCGGCCTCGTGCTTATCTTCGGGCGGTACCTCCCGATTGTGGGACAAGTGGCGATTGCCGGACTGCTGGCGCAAAAGAAATTCATACCCGAAAGCGCCGGAACGCTCAAAACCGATACGGGCACCTTTTCGTTGATGACTTTCGCCGTTATCCTGATTGTGGCGGCGCTCTCGTTTTTCCCGGCGCTCGCCCTGGGCCCTATCGCCGATTATCTAAGTTTCTAATCCGACATTGAAATGAAAAAACAAGTAAATAACTCGTTATTCGATAAACACTTGCTGAAAGCAAGCCTGAAAGAGTCGTTCCGCAAGCTCCGCCCCGGGCAGATGATAAAGAACCCGATCATGTTTACGGTAGAAGCGGTTACGGCCGTTATGTTAGGGTTATGCGCATGGATTGCCGTTACCGGCGACGAATCGCAAGGAGGATTAGGGTACAACGTGGCCATCTTCGTAGTGCTGTTCGCTACCATCCTGTTTGCCAACTTCGCCGAAGCCATCGCCGAGGCGCGCGGCAAGGCGCAAGCCGACTCGTTGCGGAAAACGCGTGAAGAAACGCCCGCCCGGCTTATCACGCCCGGCGGGAAAACCGAAACCGTAAGCAGTTCCTCGCCGAAACGGGGCGACCTGTTCGAGTGCACGGCCGGCGACACGATTGCGGCCGACGGCGAAATCACGGAAGGGCTCGCCTCCATCGACGAAAGCGCCATCACGGGCGAAAGCGCCCCGGTTATCCGCGAAGCGGGAGGCGACAAAAGTTCGGTAACAGGCGGTACGAAAGTGCTCTCCGACCGGATTGTGGTAAAAGTAACGGCACAGCCGGGCGAAAGCTTCCTCGACAAAATGATTGCGCTCGTAGAAGGCTCGTCGCGGCAGAAAACGCCGAACGAAATAGCCTTGACTATCCTGCTGGCCGGGTTTACGCTCGTATTCGTTATCGTATGCGCCACGCTGAAGCCGTTTGCCGATTACGTAGGTACGAACATCACCGTAGCCGCTTTCATCTCGCTGTTCGTATGCCTGATTCCCACCACGATTGGCGGGTTATTGTCGGCCATCGGCATTGCGGGGATGGACAGGGCGCTGCGGGCGAACGTGATTACCAAATCGGGTAAAGCGGTAGAAACCGCAGGCGACATCGACACGTTGTTGCTCGATAAAACCGGCACTATCACGATAGGCAACCGCAAAGCCACGACGCTCTATCCCGCCGGGGAGATAAACCCGAAAGAGTTCAGCCGCCTGTGCATGCTTTCGTCGGCAGCCGACGAAACGCCGGAAGGGAAATCGGTAGTAGAGCTCGTCCGTGCAGCGGGCGTCCGTGCCGATATGCGCGAGCTGGCCGGTGCATGCCTGGTGAAGTTTACGGCCGAAACCCGGTGTTCGGGTGTAGACCTCGCAAGCGGCATCCGGATACGGAAAGGCGCTTTCGATGCCATCCGCCGGCTCGTGGAGCAAGCCGGCAATCCGTTCCCGGCCGAAACCGAACGCATCGTGTGCGAAATCTCGCAAAACGGCGGTACGCCGCTGGTAGTTTGCCGTAACGAACGTGTAGCCGGCGTAATCGAATTGCAGGACATTATCAAAACCGGCATCCGCGAGCGATTCGAACGGTTACGCCGCATGGGCGTCAAAACGGTAATGGTGACGGGCGACAACCCGCTCACGGCAAAATACATTGCCGGGAAAGCCGGGGTAGACGACTTTATCGCCGAGGCCAGACCCGAAGACAAACTGGAATATATCCGCAAAGAACAACAGGCCGGCAAGCTGGTTGCCATGATGGGCGACGGTACGAACGATGCGCCCGCGCTGGCGCAAGCCGATGTAGGCGTGGCGATGAACAGCGGTACGCAAGCAGCCAAGGAAGCCGGCAATATGGTAGACCTGGACAACGACCCCACCAAGCTAATCGAAATCGTAGAGATAGGGAAGCAATTGCTGATGACGCGCGGCACGCTTACCACCTTCTCGATCGCCAACGACGTAGCCAAGTATTTCGCCATCGTTCCGGCTTTGTTCATGGCCTCCATCCCCGCGCTCGCGGCGCTCAACATCATGCACCTCGCGTCGCCCGAAAGCGCGATACTTTCGGCCGTGATTTTCAACGCGGTCATTATCCCGTTGCTAATCCCGCTGGCTTTACGGGGAGTAACTTATAAGCCCATCGGAGCCTCGGCTTTGCTGCGACGCAACCTGTTTGTTTACGGCTTGGGCGGCCTTCTGGCGCCGTTCGTAGAAATCAAGCTCATCGATTTAGTGTTAAGTATATTTTTTTAATCGGAAAACGACGTATGAAAAATCTTTGTATATCAGTAAAAATCACGCTGGCTATGTGTATGGTTCTGGCCGTAGGGTATGTATTTATATTGTGGTTGGCCGCGGTAGCAATCGCACCCGGCGGCGGGGAAGCTACCTCCGTGGAAGTAAAAGGGAAAGCGGTAGGCGCCGCCCAGGTAGGACAGGCATTCACGGAGATGCGTTATTTCTGGGGACGTCCGTCGGCGGTAAATTATAACGGAGGCGGGTCGGGCGGCAGCAACAAAGCGACCACCAACCCCGAATACTTGGGCGAAGTAGAGCAACGAATCGACGCTTTCCTCAAAGCGCATCCCTACCTGGCCCGCACCGACCTACCGTTGGAAATGGTTACGGCCAGCGGCAGCGGCCTCGACCCCGACATTTCGCCCCGCGGCGCCGAAGTACAGATACGCCGCGTGGCCGAAGCACGGAAAATGCCGGAAGAAACGGTGCGCCGCATGGTCGAATCCGTAACGGAAGGCCCGTGGCTCGGCTTGTTCGGCACGCCGAAAGTCAACGTATTGAAACTGAATGTCGCACTCGATGCCGCGTTGGAAAACCCGCGCGGCACGGAAAAATAAATAGCCATGCAAACAAAAGGTAAAACGATGAAACGGCGGCTTTGCGCCCTCGTCATGGCGTTTGTAGCCGCATGCGTACAAACCGGGGGGCACGCGCAAGATAAAAAGGGGAAAACCTGGAACCTCAAAAGCATTCCGTCCATCCGGGCCGGAATCTTTACCGGCCTGTCGCGGAACCCGGCATCGGAAGAAGTCAATTTCGTAGGAGGCCTATCATTCAGGATGTAACGATGGAAACGGATACCAGGCAAAGCGCGCAGCATTTTCTCGAGCTTATCAAGCAATCGCACCGGGGCAAGTTCAAAGTATACATCGGCATGAGCGCCGGCGTAGGCAAAACGTACCGGATGCTACAAGAAGCGCACCAACTGCTCGAAGCCGGCGTGGACATACGAATCGGCTACATCGAAACGCACGGGCGGACAGAAACCGAAGCGCTCGTGGCGGGGCGTCCGTCGATTCCGCGCCGCAAGCTGTTTTACAAGGGTAAAGAACTCGAGGAACTGGATACGCAAACCATTATCAACCTGCACCCCGACATCGTGATTGTCGACGAGCTGGCGCATACCAACATCGAAGGGAGCGCCAACCTCAAGCGGTGGCAGGACGTAATGCAACTGCTCGATGCGGGCGTGAGCGTGATTTCGGCCGTGAATATCCAGCACATCGAGGGGGTGAACGAGCAGGTGCAGGAAATTACCGGCGTGGAAGTGCGCGAGCGGATTCCCGATAGCGTACTGTCCCTGGCCGAAGAG
>JAJBTJ010000147.1:12690-15196 GCA_020860905.1 Parabacteroides sp.
TGTTTCCGTTAAGAGGACTTGCGCTGTCCTACGTAGTGGTGAACATCGACCTCACCGCCGACGAGCTGATAGAGCGGTTGAAAGCGGGGAAAATTTACAGCCCCGGAAAAATCGCCACGGCCCTCACCCACTTTTTCCGGCAGGAAAATATCCTCCGGTTGCGCGAGCTGGCACTAAAAGAAGTGGCGCTCCGGGTTGAGAAAAAGGTGGAGAACGAAGTAACGGAGAAACAGGCTCCGCTGAACAAGAAACTGCTGGCGGTAATCGACAGCAGCGAGAAACGCGCCCGGCACATCATCCGCAAAACTGCCCGGCTGGCTACTCACCTGAACGCCGGATTCCTGGTACTCTACGTGCAAACCGACCGGGAAAGCGCCGACCGCATCCCGCTGGCCAACCAGCGCTACCTGATTAACAACTTCAACCTGACACGTGAACTAGGAGGCCAGGTAATGCAAGTGCACTCGAACCGGACGATAGAATCCGTCGTCGAAGTATGCACCGCACAGAAAGTCAATACGGTATGCATCGGCATGCCCGGATTTTCCTTATATTCGCTGTTGGTTACCGCCAGCCGGTTACTGCACTTGCTTAACCGGCTGGCGCAAATGAACATCGACTTAATTATTTTATCGTAATATGAAATTAAGAAACAGGCTCACGTCAGGCATCGGCGTTTTATCTGCCATGATTGTATTGCTGGGATTCTTGTCGGTAGGTTATGTACGCCATTTATCGAACATTTCCCGCAATATCCTGGCCGACAATTACAATTCGCTGCATTATGCCGAAGATATGCTGCAATCGCTCGACCACCTCTCGCACGATTCCGCTTCGCGCGAAACGCTGGTGCACACCCTCACCCTGCAACAGATGAATATCACCGAGGCGAACGAAAACGAGGCGACTGCGGCGTTGGAGCAGAAAATCGCCGCCTTGACCGACACGGTTTCGTTGCCGGAAATCCGGGAAATCCGGGGCGACCTTTACCGGATCATGGAACTGAACATGGCCTCTATCCGGGCCAAAAGCTCGGGGATGGAGGCGAGCGCCTCAAAAGCGGTGTGGTGGCTCAGCGCGGTGGCTTTGCTGTGCATGCTGCTCGCCACCTTTTTCCTGGTGCGCTTCCCGGCTCTTTTGCTCCGCCCCATCGACAAGCTCAAGCTGGGCATTACCCAGATAGCGAACCATCATTACGACGAACGGCTCGACTTCGGCAACAACCGGGAGTTCGGCGAGGTAGCGGCCTCGTTCAACAACATGGCCTGCAAACTGTCGGAATACCGCCGCAGCTCGCTCGACCGGCTGATGATCGAGAAAAAACGCATCGAAGCCATCGTGAACAGCTTGCACGAGCCGATTATCGGGTTAGACCCCGACCGGGATATTCTCTTTATGAACGACGAAGCGTGTACCATTCTCAACCTGCGGCGCGACGAAGCGGTAGGACGCAACGCTACCGAAATCGCGCTGAAAAACGACTTGCTCCGGCGCCTGATTCGCGAGTTGTACGCGGAACCGAAAGAGGGTGAGCCGAAAGAACCGCTGAAAATTTACGCCGACAACAAGGAAAGCTACTTCCAGATGGATAATATCCCGCTGTACGTGGTGCCGGTAGGGGAAAAGGAGAAACAGTTTATCGGGAACGTTATCCTGCTGAACAACATCACGCAATACAAAGAGCTGGATTCGGCCAAGACGAATTTCATATCTACCGTGTCGCACGAGATGAAAACGCCGATTTCGTCGATTCTGATGAGTTTGCAACTGCTGGGCGACGCCCGTTTAGGTTCGCTGAACGACGAGCAGAAATCGTTGATAGGCAGCATCAAAGACAGCAGCGACCGGCTATTGGCCATTACCGGGGAACTGCTGAATATGACGCAGGTAGAATCGGGAAAGCTCAAATTGATGCCCAAAATCGTGAAGCCAATCGAGTTAATCGACTACGCCGTACACACCACACAAGTGCTGGCCGAACGGTTCCATTGCTTCGTGGAAGTGGAGTATCCGGAAAAAATAGCTAAGCTGTTTGTCGATAACGAGAAGATAGCCTGGGTAATCACCAACCTGCTCTCGAACGCCATCCACCACTCGCCCGAAAACTCGCGTATCATCGTGGGCGCGGCGCAGCACGACAAAACGGTGGTTATTTACGTACAGGATTTCGGGCGGGGCATCGACCCGCGCTACCACAAGAGCATCTTCGAACGTTACTTCCGGGTGCCGGGCACGAAAGTGCAGGGCAGCGGGCTGGGGCTGGCTATCTCGAAAGAGTTCGTCGAGGCGCACAGAGGAACGATTTCGGTGGAAAGCGAAATCGGCAAGGGTAGTAAATTCTCTATTTTGCTGCCCGTATAACAACCGGCCGGGCAGTATTCAGACGGAAATAGCGGGGAAAATAAGTTGACATGCGCCGCAAATGAATCTAACATGCGGCGCAGGGTCGTTTGTTTTTATACGGTTTTATTTCGGATTATACCCCTCCGCGCCGGAAATCCGTATT
>JAJBTJ010000113.1 GCA_020860905.1 Parabacteroides sp.
GTCGTAAATACGTCAATGGCGCAGGTGCAGTCTGAAAGCATACGAATCCAGGCGTGATAAATCGAGCACGTCGTTCACCAACTCGAGCAACAAGTCGGTATTGTTATGGATAATCCGGATAAATTCGCTCCGCTCCTCTTCGTCGGCGTCGTCCAGCAACTCGGAAAACCCCACGATAGCATTCAGCGGCGTACGTATTTCATGGCTGATATTCGCTACGAACGCCGATTTCAGCCGGTTCGATTCCTCGGCCTGTTCCTTGGCGATACGCAGGTTTTCGGTAGTTTCGAGCAATACCCCCTGCTCTTTCTGCAAATCGTTTTTCAGTTTCCGGATATGATTGGCATAACGGAACAAAAAATAAAACAACACGACCAACGCTCCGCAAAAGATAAAGGAAAGGGTGAGTTGCCGCTGTTTTTGCTTTAACTGCTCTTTCTGATGCCGGATGTTCTTTTCCTGCATCTCCTTTTCGTTCAAATCGTGCAGGGTACGAAGTTGGTTCAACTGGCGGGTAAAAGCCGTAATGCCGGATTGCTCTACAAAGGCCAGCACGTCGTTGTACATCGCCAGCGCCGCGTCTTTCTTGCCGGCCATCTTCAATATATCTACTTTCAGCTTGAGCGGCTCGATAGAGTAATCTACCGATAATACCTTGTCGATTTGCCGGAGCGCTTCCGGATAATCGCGAACGAAAAAGTAATAGCGGGCCAACGCCAGGTTATAAACCGAAATCATATACGCATCGCGCGCATCGTTTCCGGTAAAGCAGGCTGTTGCTTTTTGCATCGCCTCTTCCGCTTGCTTCCGGTCGCCCCGGGCCACATACAGGTTGAGGTAATTCGAATGCAGAATACAATATTTCTTTCTAAAGGGATAATTCGTCAATTTCGCCGGTTTCTGCTTCGCCATGCTTTGCAGCGACTGTGCAAACGAGTCGAGCGTAGCTTGCATCTTATCCAGTTCGTTCAACCTCAGGTACGAAATCACCAGGTACGAAATAATCTGTATTTCGTAATCGGGACGTCCGCCTTCTTGCCGTATCAGTTCCAACGCTTTCTCCAACGCCGTTTCCGCATCCCGGTCTCTTCCGATAAGCAGGTAAATCAATCCCAGGTACTCGTTACTCGAAATCGCCCCTTTCACCTGTCCGCTTTCATCCGATAAAAGCTGGAGGCGTACGGCCTCGTTCATAGCCAGCTCATATTCTTCCTGGATAAGGTAATAGCGGCAATAATAATTCAGGAATTCGAACGAGGCTTCGGGTATCTCGTTCCGGGCTTTCACCACGGAATCGAGTACGCCGCCCCAATAAAACAGACTGTCATGATTGCCCGCGTTGCAATAATAACGCCCTAAATTGGCAAGCGCCGCATAATAGTACGCCATCGAATCGACCGATTCGGCCAGGCGCACTTGTTGTTGCAGGTAATACGGTTCGGCCGGAGTTTCCCAATTAAGCTGCGCCAACTCGGCAACAGCCTTCAGTTTCTTATCCGCACCGGTAGCACCGCGGAGGATAGCCGCCAAGCTGTCGGCTTTCGCTTTTTGCCGGCTTCCCGGGCTATCCGCCCGGAAACAGTATGCCGGTACGCCGCACAAGAACAAGAAAAATACGTTTATCAGTTGCCGCATCATATAGTAAAAGTCAAGCTTGCATAGAATAGATTTGCTTTCCAAAAGTAGCGTTTTTTCATTATATATCGTTCCTTTTACCAACTATTTATATCTTTCTTTTACCGTTTACCCTTTTACAATTTGTTATAACTTCTTGCTCGTCGAAGTATTCGCGGCCGGTGAAGAACCCGGCGCAATCCGGCCGGTACCGCTTTTCCCCCCGCGCGGGAGGGCATAACGGCCGGATTAAAAGAAACGAAGATTCTTCGGGAATTAAAATAATCTTCGTACTTTTGTCGGTCATTTATGCAATCAAACTGAAAAACGATGAATATATCTTACAACTGGCTGAAGGAATATCTCGATTTCGATTTGCAACCGGAAGAAGTGTCGGCGGCGCTTACCTCTATCGGGCTCGAAACGGGCGGTATCGAAGAAGTGCAGGCGGTGAAAGGCGGACTGGAAGGTCTGGTAATAGGAGAAGTGTTAACCTGCGAGGAACATCCCAATTCGGACCATTTACATATCACCACGGTTAATGTAGCAGGCGAAACTCCCCTGCAAATCGTATGCGGCGCCCCCAATGTGGCTGCCGGGCAAAAAGTGGTGGTAGCCGTAAACGGAACCAAACTGTACAGCGGCGACGAAGTATTCACTATCAAGAAATCCAAAATCCGGGGCGTGGAATCGAACGGCATGATTTGTGCCGAAGACGAAATCGGCATCGGAAACGACCATGCGGGGATTATCGTACTGCCGCAGGACGCGGTACCCGGCACGCCGGCGAAAGAATATTACAATATTAAAAGCGACTTCGTGCTCGAAGTAGATATTACTCCCAACCGGGTAGACGCCACCTCTCATTTCGGAGTGGCTCGCGACCTGGCTGCTTACCTGAAACAGAACGGAAAACCGGTCGCTCTGAAACGGCCGCCGGTAGACGCATTTAAGATAGACGACCACTCGGAAAGCATCCGGGTAACGGTGGAAAACCCGGAAGCCTGCCTGCGTTACTCCGCTGTAACTATCAAGGGGGTAACCGTTAAGGAAAGCCCTGACTGGCTGAAAAGCAAACTCACGGCCATCGGCTTGCGGCCCATCAACAACGTGGTAGACGTAACGAACTTCATCCTGCACGAGCTGGGGCAACCGTTGCACTCGTTCGATGCCGGGAAAATAAAAGGGAACCGCGTAATCGTACGTACCGTACCGGAAGGGAGCAAATTCATTACCCTCGACGGTGTGGAACGCACGCTTACCGAACGCGACCTGATGATATGCAACGCCGAAGAACCGATGTGTATCGGCGGCGTATTCGGAGGGCTCGACTCGGGCGTAACCGAACATACCACCGACGTATTCCTCGAATCGGCTTGCTTCCACCCTACCTGGATACGGAAAACCGCACGCCGTTTCGGACTGAATACGGACGCCTCGTTCCGTTTCGAGCGCGGGCTCGACCCCAACCAGACGATTTATGTGCTGAAACGGGCCGCCTTGCTGATTCAGGAATTGGCCGGCGGTAAAATAACCGGCGAAATAGAAGATGTTTACCCATCGGTAGTAGAGCCGTACCGGGTGGAACTTACCTACGATAAAATCAACTCCCTTATCGGGAAAACGATACCGGCCGAAACGGTAAAGAGCATCCTGGCCAGCTTAGAAATGGAGATTCTTTCGGAAACGCCGGAAGGACTTACCGTAAGCGTGCCGGTGTACCGCATCGACGTACAGCGCGACGTGGATGTAATCGAGGATATTTTACGGATATACGGCTATAACAACGTTGAAATCAGCGAGAACGTACAGTCGAATCTTTCGTACCAAACGGCTACCGACCGCAGTTACCAGTTGCAGAATATCGTTTCCGACCAGTTGAGCGGTTGCGGATTTTACGAAATCATGAACAACTCGCTTACACCTGCATCCTATTACGAAGGGCTGACAATCTATCCGGCTGCGCACTGCGTGATGCTGAAAAACCCGTTGAGCGCCGATTTGAACGCCATGCGCCAGACCTTGTTATTCGGCGGACTGGAAAGCATCGCCTACAACCGGAATCGTAAGAACGGCGACCTGAAGATGTACGAGTTCGGCAACTGCTACTCGTTCGACGCCGACAAAAAGAAAGAAGACGAACCGCTGGCCGCTTACAACGAAGAGTTCCGGCTGGGACTTTGGGTTTGCGGCAACAAGGTATCGAACAGCTGGGCGCATCCCGACGAGAAGTCGAGCGTATACGAGCTGAAAGCCTATGTGGAAAACGTACTGGTACGGTTGGGCGTAAACCTGCGGAAAGTTATTTTCGGGCAGCTTTCGAACGAGTTGTATTCGGCCGGTTTATCTATCCATACGCCGGCAGGCCGCTGCCTGGGAACGCTGGGCATCGTAAACAAGAAGCTCTGCAAGGCATTCGACATCGACACGGAAGTATATTATGCCGAGTTGTCGTGGACTGCGCTGATGAAGGAAACCAAAGCGCACAAAGTAACATTTTCCGATATTTCGAAGTTCCCGGCTGTAAAACGCGACCTGGCCTTGTTGCTCGACACGGGCGTTTCGTTTGCCGACGTGGAAAAAACGGCCTACGACTCGGAACGCAAATTACTGAAAGACGTAACGTTGTTCGACGTGTACGAAGGCAAGAACCTGCCTGCCGGCAAGAAATCGTACGCCGTGAGCTTCTTCTTGCAAGACGAGGGAAAAACGTTGAACGACAAGCAAATCGACGCTATCATGAAAAAAATACAGGGCAACCTGGAACAGAAGCTCGGAGCTCAGTTGAGATAAATCATTCATTTACATAAACACAAGAAATAAATATGGGAAGAGCGTTTGAATATCGCAAAGCGAGAAAGCTGAAACGGTGGGGAAACATGGCTCGTGTTTTTACAAAATTAGGGAAGGAAATCACCATTGCCGTAAAATCGGGCGGCGGCGACCCGGATACGAATCCACGCCTCCGGGTGTTAATGCAGACGGCCAAGAAAGAAAATATGCCCAAAGACAATGTGGAACGGGCTATCAAAAAGGCTACGTCGAAAGACTTTACCGATTATAAGGAAATGAATTACGAAGGGTACGGACCTTTCGGCATTGCTATTTTCGTTGAAACGGCTACCGATAATACGACGCGTACGGTAGCGAATGTACGGAGCTACTTCAATAAGCACGGCGGTTCGCTGGGCACCACGGGCAGCCTGGAATTTCTTTTCCAGCACAAGTGCGTATTCCACATCGCCCCCAAAGAGGGCATCTCGCTGGAAGATTTGGAACTGGAGTTAATCGACTTCGGCGTTGACGAACTCGACCAGGACGACGAAGAAATTGTAATTTACGGCGAATTCGCACAGAACGCCGCTATCCAGAAATACCTCGAGGAAAACGGGTATGAGATTACTGGCAACGAGTTCGTACGCATCCCGAACGATACGAAAGAGGTAACGCCCGAGCAACGGGAGCAAATCGAAAAGCTGATAGAAAAACTGGAAGACGACGAAGATGTACAGAACGTGTTCCACAACATGAAGGAAAGCGAAGAAGAAGAGGAAGCCTGATTCTTTTTTCACCTGAACGAATAAACAGAACCGAAAGCCTGCCGGGTATGCCCCGGGCAGGCTTTCAGCGTTTAAAAGCCCTTCTCCCGGGCATCACTGCGAACGGATTTACCGCCATAGGCTTCCGGCACTTTTTCCGGATTATGCCTGCTCCTCCTTTACCACCGCTCCTACCGTTGCTTTCGCCTCCCGTATCAGGTCGGCCGGAGCCATTTGCAACTGAAGCCCCCGTTGTCCGGCGCTTACATAGATGTAAGAGTAATCCAGGCAGGTAGCGTGAATGTAGGTAGGAAAATGCTTCTTCATCCCGATAGGCGAACAGGCACCGCGGATATAGCCGGTAAGCGGCAGCAATTCCTTCATCGGAATCAGGTCGCAACTCTTATTGCCCGAGATTTTAGCAGCCGCTTTCAAATCTACTTCGCAGGCTCCCGGAATAATACAAACGAAAAAACCGGTTTTATCTCCTTTCAGTACTAAGGTTTTAAACACCTGCGCTACGTTTTCGCCCAACTGCTCCGCCACATGCACGGCACTCAAATCCTGTTCGTCCACTTCGTACGGCACCAACTCGTAATGCACGCCCGCTTTGTCGAGCAAACGCGCTGCATTCGTTTTCGTTATCTTCATCGCTTTATTAATCTGAACATGTGTTTTTCTTCCCTTTCCGGATTACAAACGGCGTTCGACGGGATTCGAAGCGGCCGGCTATCGTCGTACTATAGCCGGCCGGTTAGCCGAACGTTACAATCAAGTGCGTAGAACGACGCCCGGGAATGGACCGTAGAGCAGAAATCAACCGGTTTAAAACGGCATTTCGTTCTTGTTGGCCGGAGCAAGGAAATCGGGTGCCTCGGGCGCTACGGGTGGCGCTTGCTGGCCGCTTCCTGCGGCGGCCATGCTCGACGTAAATTCTTGTACCGGTATGTCTTCGTCTACATTCATAAACTTGGCGAACTCGCTCTTGAACCGGAGGCGTACATCCCCTACCGCACCGTTACGGTGCTTGGCGATAATGATTTCGGCCAGCCCGATAAGCGAATTGCCTTTTTCGTCTTCGGTTATCTTGTAGTATTCGGGGCGGTGGATAAAACAAACCATATCCGCATCCTGCTCGATGGCGCCCGATTCACGGAGGTCGGCCAACTGCGGACGCTTCCCTTCCACACCCTGCCGGGCCTCGACGCCACGGTTCAACTGCGACAAGGCGATGATAGGGATATTCAGTTCTTTGGCGAGCCCTTTCAAGGAGCGAGAAATGGTACTTACTTCCTGCTCGCGGCTACCGAAGTTCATTCCGCTCGCATTCATCAACTGGAGGTAGTCGATAATCAGGCACTTGATACCGTGCTCGCGTACCAGGCGCCGCGCTTTCGTACGCAACTCGAACACCGAAAGGCTCGGCGTGTCGTCTACATAAACAGGCGCATCGTACAGTTCTTTTATCTTAAAGTCGAGCTGCTCCCATTCGTAAGGAGCCAACTGCCCGGTCTTGATTTTCTCGCCCGGAATCTCGCATACGTTTACAATCAACCGGTTTACCAACTGCACGTTGCTCATTTCGAGCGAGAACAGCGCTACCGGCGTATTGAAATTCACAGCCATGTTCTTGGCCATCGAAAGCACAAAGGCCGTTTTACCCATGGCCGGACGGGCGGCGATAATAATAAGGTCGGAGTTTTGCCAGCCGGCCGTTATCTTGTCGAGTGCGTCGAACCCGGTACGCAATCCGCTCAACCCCTCTGTTTGGAGGGCTGCTTTCTGCAACAACTCGATGGCGTCTTTAATTACCGGATTAATCTGTACCACGTCTTTCTTTACGTTCCGCTGGGAAATCTCGAACAGCTTGCCTTCGGCTTCCTGCATCAAATCTTCCACGTCGATGGTTTCGTCGAATGCCTTGTTCTGAATCATGGCCGTAAACGAAATCAATTCGCGCGCCAGGTATTTCTGGGCGATGATACGGGCATGGAACTCGATGTGGGCGCTCGAGGCCACTTTTTCGGTAAGTTGTGATATATAGAAGGCGCCCCCCACCGTTTCGAGGTCGCCGCGGCTCTTCAATTGCTGGGTAACCGTAAGCATATCCACCGGACGCTGGCTGAGCGCCAGGTCGACGATGGCGGCATAAATCAACTCGTGCGCTTTTTCGTAAAAACATTCCGGTTTCAGAATTTCGCTTACCATGGAATAGGCATCCTTTTCCAACATCAACGCTCCTAAAACGGCTTCCTCCAATTCGCGTGCCTGGGGCTGTATTCGCCCCAAATCCGGAACAACCGCCGTTTTCCGGCTGTCCCTGTTCGTATTTTTCTTACTTTCTGCCATGATAAATCTTAACCGCTTGCATGTTTCGGGATTCAAAAGTAAGTTTTTTATTTCAAATAACCCAACCGGGAGCGCTCGCGAATATGCAAAAAAACCAAAGGATTCTTATGTATACGCAATGCCTTTTTCGGCGCCGGATAGGGCGAAATCCGATTTATCTTTTTATTTTTGTTGCTTGTGTAGCACAAAATTAAACAACGACCGTATGATTTGTTTCCCGAATGCCAAAATAAACTTAGGACTCCGCATCGTGGGTAAGCGCTCCGACGGGTACCACGATATCGAAACCGTTTTTTATCCTGTTCCCCTGAAAGAAGCGCTCGAAATCGTGCCGGCCAGCCGGCTGACGTTTACGCAAACCGGTATTCCGGTCGACGCTCCGGCGGAAAAAAACCTTGTTATGAAAGCTTACCGGTTGCTGGAAAAGCAATATTCGTTGCCGCCAGTTGCCATTCATTTGCTAAAGGCTATTCCCTCGGGTGCCGGGTTGGGCGGGGGTTCGGCCGATGCGGCTTTTATGCTCAAGCTATTGAACGATTTCTGTTCGCTGCACATCCCGGCCCACGAGCTTGAGAAACTGGCTTCGGCATTAGGGGCCGACTGTGCTTTCTTCATCCGGAATACGCCGGTATTCGCTACCGGCACGGGAAATATTTTCGCGCCGGCCGACGTTTCGCTGAAAAAATATTATTTATGCGTGGTGAAACCGGATATATTCGTTTCCACGCCCGAAGCTTATTCATTAGTAAAGCCGGCTGTTCCGGATACGTCGCTGAAAGAAATTATCGGCTCTCCCGTGGAAGAATGGAAAGGGCGGCTGGTAAACGATTTCGAAGAAAGCGTTTTCGCCCGGCATCCGGCTATCGGCAAGATTAAAGATACGCTATACCAAGCCGGGGCTGTTTACGCCTCCATGTCGGGCTCCGGCTCGTCGGTATTCGGCCTGTTCGGGCAACCTGTGCGGTTAAACGAACGGTTTCCCGGCTGCTATGTATGGGAAGGCTGGCTCGAATAATACTCGAAACTTCTATATTTTTTAATATAATCATGAACAAGAAACTCTTTTTTTGCGCCACATTCCTGTCGATGCTTTTCTCGGTAACGGCAAGCGAAGTGAAAGTGATGCGGTACTTACATGCCGGACCGGTAAAAGTCGCGCGTCCGGTGCTGGCCGACACCGTAAATGTAAACGGACAGAAATTCAAAACCGACGATTTGCTGAAAACCGGCATTTCGTTCCAAGCCGTTACCGGCAGCTCTGAGATAATAGACGCCGATACGGCCGGGTATGCCGTATCGCCTGCCACCGGAAACGGATTCGGGTTGCATCTGTTCGGTTTTTATCTGCATACCGACCGCTATGTGAAGGGAACGCTCGAAGTAAGTGGACCCGGTATGTTCGAGGTGTATGTAAACGGGAAAAAGGAAGCGGCTAAAACCACCCTCGAAAAGGCCTGCGCGAAAGCGGGAAGCGCTTCCGTTTCGCTCAGCTTGGAGCCTTACCGGTACGAAGTGGTGGTAAAATACCTGTCGGTACCCGACAGTATGGGCGAAGCAGCCGTCAAAGCGTCGTTCCGGACGGAAAAAGAAGCGGGTATTACGGCTACTACCAATCCCGAAAAGAACTATTCGCTTACCGACATGCTCGACGGAACCAATTTCCGGGGAATCGCGCTTTCGCCCGACGGGAAATATGCCATCGTAAATTACATAGAAACATTTCCGGGCGGTAAAACGGCTGCTTATACGAAAGTAATCGAAACGGCCACGGGTAACGTATGCATGCGGCAAACAGGCGAGGCGGCTCAAATAAAATGGATGCCGGCAAGCAACCGGATGTACTATACGCGACAGGGAATGAAGGGAAAAGAGCTGGTTACCGTCGACCCCATAACCCGACAGGAACACGTTTTGAGCGAGTCGCTGCCCGACGGGTATTTCAATTTCTCGCCCGACGAAACATTCCTGCTATACTCGGTGCTGCAAAAAGGGCCGGAAGAGAAGAAAGACCTGATACGGGTAATCGAACCCGACGACCGGCAACCGGGTTGGCGCAACCGCTATTTTATTTACAAATACGACTTGAAAAACGGGCTTTTCGAACAACTTACGTTCGGATACACCACGACCCGCCTGAACGACGTAAGCGCCGATAGCCGATATATTTTATTCAGCACCAGCCAGCGGGAATTTACCTCGCGCCCGTTCAGCCGGGGCTCGTTGTACAAAATGGACTTGCAAACCATGCACGTGGATACGATTTGGGAAGCCGAGAAGTTTCTGTACGGCGCCTCTTTTTCGCCCGACGGCAAGCAACTGTTAATACAAGCGCCCGGCGAAGCATTCAAGGGTATCGGACTGAACATCGGCGAAGGGCAGCAAAGCAACTCGTACGACAATCAGTTGTTCATCCTGAACTTAGCGGATAAAAAGGTGAAGCCGCTTACGAAGAATTTCGACCCGAACGTGCTGGACGCTACCTGGAACAAATACGACAACCGGATTTACTTTACGGCCGAAAACCGGGATTACCAATCGGTATTCCGCTGCAACCCGAGCACCGGCGAAATAACGCCGTTAAAAGTAGAAGAAGAGGTGATTTCGGGTACATCCCTGGCGGATAAAGCGCCTCTTTTGCTGTATTACGGGCAAAGCGTATCGAATGCCAACCGGCTTTACCTGTACGACCTGAAAAACGGCAAGTCCCGCTCCCTGGCCGACCTCTCGGCCGAACGGCTGAAAAATGTGTGGTTGGGCGAGGTGCACGACTGGAATTTCACCTCTGCCGACGGAACGACCGTTACCGGCCGCTATTACCTGCCGCCTCATTTCGACCCGGCTAAGAAATATCCGATGATTGTATATTACTACGGGGGTACCTCTCCCACCAGCCGGTTGCTCGAACATCGGTACTCGATGCACTTATACGCCGCTTTAGGCTATGTGGTTTATACCCTGAACCCGAGCGGTACTACCGGATTCGGCCAGGAATTCGCTGCCCGGCACGTAAATGCGTGGGGCAAAGTAACAGCCGACGAGATTATCCGCGGAACGCAGTTGTTTTGCGAGGAGCACCCGTTTGTGAACAAACAAAAGATAGGGTGTATGGGTGCTTCGTACGGCGGATTCATGACGCAATACCTCCAAACACGTACGGATTTGTTCGCAGCCGCCATTTCGCATGCGGGCATCAGCTCGATTGCCAGTTATTGGGGCGAAGGATACTGGGGCTATTCGTATAGCCAGGCTGCCAGTGCCGGGAGCTATCCGTGGAACAACCCGGAGTTGTATACGAAACAGAGCCCGTTGTTCAACGCCGACAAAATCAATACGCCGCTGCTGCTCTTGCACGGAAATGCAGATACGAACGTACCCATCGGGGAAAGCATCCAGATGTTCACGGCGCTCAAACTGCTGGGTAAAACCGTAGAATTCGTACAGGTCGACGGTGAAAACCACGGCATCGTCGGATACGAGAAACGAATCGGCTGGAACAATACGATTTTCGCCTGGTTCGCCAAGTGGCTGAAAGACGAACCAGAATGGTGGAATGCGCTGTATCCGGAAAGGAACTTATAACCGTTATCCGCACTCGGAAGCTGCCCGGTAAGTATGCAACACATTCGTTGTTGCACTTGCCAGGCAGTTTCACGGTGCGGAATATTTCCTCGGGCATCTTCGTCCGAATATTCGTTTTAACTTTTAGGCTTATCCGCTTATGAAACAACTGTATTGTATCGGGATAATCGCCCTGCTCGTTCTTTCGGCCGGTATTTTCCCTGCGTGCCATTCGCCGAAAGGAGAAACAGCGCCAACGGATTCTACGGCTGTAGACCTTCCCCAAATCCGGGAGAAAGGAGAAATAACGGCTATCACCCTGTATAGCTCCACATCATATTTCCAGTATAAGATGGAGAATATGGGCTACGAGTATGAACTTATCCAGGCTTTTGCACGTTCGCAAGGGCTGAAGCTGAACATCAAGGTGGCGGAAAACGTAACGCGTCTTACGGAAATGCTCGAAAACGGGGAAGGCGACGTGATTGCTTATCCCATCACCATTACGAGCCAGAACAAAAAAGAATTATTGTTCTGCGGCCCGGTTCAAACCACCACGCAGGTAGTGGTACAACGCGCCAACAAAGGCGATACCTTACTTACGGATGTAACCCAACTGATAGGCAAACACGTAGTGGTGAAGCACGGCAGCCCTTCGCACGACCGGCTTATCAACCTGAATACGGAATTAGGAGGCGGTATACTTATCGAAGACATCCAAAAAGACAGTGTTACCACCGAAGACCTGATAGAAATGGTTTCCAAAGGGAGCATCCCGTATACGGTAAGCGACGAAGCGACGGCAAAACTGAATAAAACGTATTTCTGGAATATCGACATCCAGCTAAAAATCAGTTTTCTGCAACGCTCGGCTTGGGCCGTACGCAAAAACAGCCCGCTGCTGGCCGAGGCCATCGACCGGTGGATAAACGAGAAAGCCAGCCTCCCGGCCTACCGGGCTATTAACAAACGGTATTTCGAACTGAGCAAAAAACCGCTGCAAATTCCTTTACCGGACATAAAAAATGGTGTTATCTCGCCGTACGACGATTTGTTTAAAAAATACGCTTCGCTTATCGGCTGGGATTGGCAATTGCTGGCATCGATTGCCTACCAGGAATCGCATTTCGACCCGGACGTCGTTTCGTGGGCCGGAGCCGAGGGGTTGATGGGAATTATGCCCGGTACGGCCAGGGGGCTCGGCGTTACCCCGCATGAATTGAAAGAGCCGGAAATCGCCATCCGTACCGGAGTGGAATGCCTGCGACGTTTCAACCAGGGATTTTCTGCTGTAAGCGACCAGCAGGAAAAAATCAAATTCACCCTGGCTTCGTACAATGCCGGAATCGGCCATATTTACGATGCCCGGAAATTAGCGGAAAAGTACGGGAAAAACCCTTCCGTCTGGTACAATAACGTAGAAGATTATATCCGCCTGAAAAGGGACCCCCAATATTACAACGACCCTGTTTGCAAACACGGCTACCTGCGGGGGACGGAAACTTATAATTACGTACGGGAGGTACTAACGCGATACGAATATTACAAAGAACATACCCGTTGAAAAACGCCGGATGCCTTTACGCGTCCGATGCCTGTAACTAATCTTATCTTATTCGCTTCGATAGAATCCGGGATACCGGCAAACGGCCGCACCGGTACAAAAAAATATCCGTTCTATTCTCACGAACGGAACGGATAACTAATCTAACTTAAAATCTAATACCATGAAAAACACGCTATATAGATAACAAACCTATTATCAATTGGTTTTGAACCGGAATGGTAAAACGGACCGGGTAAATACGGAGCGCCTGCCAATCTTTTCTCTCCAGAAATGCCGTTTATTCTAAAATATAAAATATCTTTGCAGTCTAATTATTTAAGGATTATTAGGTTATCTACAATATTAATTAGACAACACATCAATGAAAACTCAAAAACAAATCGTTAAAGAGCTTATATCTTTACAGTTAGAATGTATTCATAAAATGGATCAATTCGAATCTGTAGGTATTACCATCAATATTTTCGGTAACTTCGAACTGTTGGACAGGGCTCTGGATTTAATCGGGTTTCCGGAAGATAACACAAAAGAGTTCGATTTAGCGAGCCGCGACGGTCAACGCGCAGCGGGAAAGAGAACGGATTACGATAATATATTCTGCCGGGACTATTTATACGATAATTCTTTTTTCGACGGCGACGGCTATCAATTCAAAACAATCGACGAGTATGTAGAGTGGTTGTATCAGGAAGTGCGGCGGATTCATGCCGAAGGGCCGGCCCTGGATTGTCCGAGCCATTTCTCGAACGTTTCGCTGAATTAGGTTGTACTAAAACAGCAGGCATTACTAAAGAGTTCGGTAATGCCTGCTGTTTTATCTCCCGTCTTATTTTTTGCCGGACTCTCGGGCGCCTTTCTGTATATCTTCCTTGAACCGCGAAGAAACCCGGAAGCGGGGAATTTTCTCTTCTTCCTCTTTTCGCTTCTTTCCGTACGGCTTTCCCTTTTTGGCAGTAACGACATCGGAAATAAAAAAAGAGCCGAACCCTGTTATCTGTACCGTTTCTCCTTTTTGCAACGTTTTCTTGATTATCCGGATAAAAGCATTCACAGCTTTTCCCATTTCCGTACCCGGCATACCCGTTTCCAGGGCCATGGTATATACCAACTCTTTTTTTGTCATGTCGTTTCTCCTGTTAGATTTGTAGATTATCTTTACTCTTTATATGGTAACGGATGGCTAAATGCACAAAAAACCTTCCTTTATATTGCAAAAATAGAATGGTAAATCCTTTTCTCCTAATTTTTGTAGTTCAAAATATGCTTTTAGATATAATAGATTGATTTCTAAAGATATAAAAACATCTTTCCAAAAGCATTTTCGTATATGCAATTATTCGAAGCAGAAACGAAGGGATTCTTTTTTCCAACAATATAAAGGAAGGTTTTTTGTGCATCCTTTATTCTTCTACTCTTCTTTATATACTAACGGCTTGGCAATCCAATCGATGTTTTCCCATTTATGCAAACCTTGAACAATATCGAAAGCCGAATTAAAAAAAACGGTTACCGTAGCAACAGGGTTGGCATACGACAATGCATCGTTCAACGTAAGGAAAAAACCTTTTTTCTCCGGAACAAAGCGAGCCTTATACGGTTGCAACAGCTTCTCGTATTGACCCGTATCGCTGATAAAAGGATAAGGCATGGCGTAAAACGAAGCCAACGGCATACGAATATCGCCCGGCCAGAAGCCGATTTCGAAAAAGCGCTCGTCGTATGCATACCGGGTAATCCCGGTATCCTTACCGAATGGAGCCGACTCTCCGCTATACAACGTGCCCGATAAATCCATCGTACCGAAATAAAAAGCAGGCATATCCGTTTTACCACGGAAAGGAGCCAGGAATTTCATCAAGGCTCCGTAAGCAAACTGCATAGCCTGCATCCACGACATCACAGCCTGCTCGTCATACGCATGATGGATTTCGTCCTTATCAAACTCAACCGAATCGTAAAATGCCTGCGGAAACGTATTAATCGGAGTAGGCGAGCCGATTAACTCGAGAGCCCCCATGAAACGCTCGTAGAACATCGCAATCGTTACTCCGTTTTGGAGCGGAACAGCCGTATTTACCCCCTCCGAATTTTTAAATTCCACCTGATGTTGCCGGAAATTAAATGTGATTTCGAACGGATACTCGTCGCCGGGAATCAGCCCGGTAGTAATCCCGTCGGTAGTAAGATACTGGCGTACATGGGCCCATTTCGGACGTTTGTCGCACCGGGCCACTTTTACTTTTCCTGCCATCTGGAGCATCAAATGCACCGTATCGGCCGTATCCTGCCAATCCGGATAATTCAAAAAGGTTTTAGTCATGTCGTTATTCGGTTTATTTGTTAATAAACAGCCGCGCAAAAAGAATAGTTCACCGCAGCTATCTTTTCGCTTCACCGGTAAACTTCCGTCTCACGAAGAAAGTTATATAAAGATAAGAGAAAAGAAATAATCGACTTATACAGTAACCGCCGGCCGTTTTCCGCACATCTTACGGCCTGCCCTATCCGGATATCCGGCATCGACCTTCTGGCCGTACTGC
>JAJBTJ010000056.1 GCA_020860905.1 Parabacteroides sp.
TAAACAAGTTGGTCAGTGAAAATTTGTTCGGATATATCCGCGAAAATAAATTGAATGTTTTAGGCGAACCGCTTCCCAGCCTTACCGAGCAGAAAGAAATCGATTTCGATACTCAGGAAGATTTCGAATTTGTTTTCGATGTAGCTCTCGCTCCCGAGATAAATGTACAATTGGGCAAGGAAGATGCGTTGCCTTATTACCGGATTGCTATCGGCGACGAAATGGTCGACTCGCAGGTAAAAGCTTACCAGGCTCAGATGGGAAGTTATGAAAAGGCCGAAACGGTAGAAGCGAAGGATATGGTGAAAGGTACGTTGGCCGAGCTCGAGAACGGTATGCCGAAAGAGGGCGGCCTCGTAGTGGAAGGCGCCGTACTCATGCCGGAGTACCTGAAGAACGAGGAAGAAAAAAATAAATTTATCGGGGCGGCCGTGAATACAGTGGTTACTTTCAACTCGGGTAAAGCCTACGATGGCGCCGACGTAGAAGTCGTTTCTTTATTGAAGATAAACAAAGACGATGCAGCCCGGTATACAGGTGACTTTACTTTTGAAATAGCCGAAATTACCCGGCATAAGGATGCTGAGCTGAACGCCGAACTGTTTGAAAAGGTATTTGGCGCAAATGCAGTCGCTACGGAAGAAGAATTCAGGAATAAAATAAAAGAAGCGTTGGCCGAGCAAACGGTGCCCGAAAGCAATTTCAAGTTCATGGAAGACGCCCGCGCCTCGCTGATGGCCAAGGCCGGTGACGTTACATTCCCCGATGCGTTCCTGAAACGCTGGCTGAAAGTGTCGGACGAAAAGAAAACGGACGAAGACATCGAGGCTACGTATCCGAAAATCATCGACGACCTGAAATTCCACTTGATTAAGGAAAAACTGGTGCAGGATAACGGTATTAAGGTGGAAGAAGAAGATATGAACGCTTTCGCCCGGCGGGTGGCTAAAAGCCAGTTCGCCCAATACGGCATGATGAGCGTACCCGACGATGTGCTCGACCGTTATGCCAAAGACATGCTGAAAAACCAGGATACGGCGCGGAATATCCTCGACCGGGTTGTGGAGGAAAAGTTGATCGATTATTTGAAAAATAACGTTACAATCGACGAAAAAACGGTGTCTGTAGACGAATTCCGGAAACTTTCCGAGTAAAAAAAAGAGCCGGGTTATGTAGTAATAGCTTGTAAACCAGATAAAAAAGGGTTTCTCCGCAAAAAAAAATCTGGCGGGTAACAAATAAGTTGTAATATTCGGATTTTTATTTATAACTTTGTTATTCCGTTAAGAGTAAAGGAGAAATCCTTTTTTTATGCCTTAACTGTTTAACTATATTATTAAGAAAGTAAACGTATGGAAGATTTTAGAAAATATGCAACGAAGCATTTGCACATGAGCGGAAATGCGCTCGACAGCTATATGAACATAACCAGCAGTTATATATCGCCTACTATCATCGAAGAACGCCAGTTGAATGTGGCGCAGATGGATGTTTTTTCCCGTTTGATGATGGACCGGATTATTTTTCTGGGTACCCAAATCGACGATTATACTGCCAACGTGATTCAGGCTCAGTTACTGTATCTCGACTCGAGCGACGCGGGTAAAGATATATCCATTTATATCAATTCCCCCGGCGGTTCGGTATATGCCGGTTACGGCATTTACGATACGATGCAGTTTATCAGCAGCAACGTATCTACCATTTGTACGGGAATGGCGGCTTCGATGGCCTCCGTATTGCTGGTATCCGGCGAGAAAGGGAAACGGTTTGCCTTGAAACATGCCCGGGTGATGATTCACCAGCCGTTGGGCGGTGCGCAGGGACAGGCGTCGGATATTGCGATTGCCGCCCGCGAAATCCTGAAAGTAAAGCAGGAATTGTATGAAATCATAGCCCGTCATTCCGGGAAAACCGTGGAGGAAGTGGAGCGCGACTCCGACCGCGATTACTGGATGACGGCCGAGGAAGCCAAGGAATACGGCATGATCGATGCTGTACTTACCCGTAAATAAACACAGACTAATAACCCCTTAATTTCAAACTATGGCCAAAGTAGGCGAAACATGTAGTTTTTGCGGCCGGGGCAGAAGGGAAGTGGGTTTGCTGATAAACGGAATGTCCGGTGCCATCTGCGACGAGTGCGTGGCCCGGGCATCCGAAATCGTTCAGGAGAACGAAGAAGCCAAACCCAAATCTCCTTTCGGACTGTCTCAGCAGGAATTGCCGAAACCCGAAGACATTAAAAAGTTTCTCGACCAGTATGTAATCGGTCAGGACGATGCCAAACGCTATTTGTCGGTTTCCGTTTATAACCATTACAAACGGTTGCTGCAAAAAGTAACTTCCGACGACGTCGAAATAGAAAAATCCAATATTATTATGGTAGGGGCTACCGGTACCGGTAAAACGTTGCTGGCCCGTACCATCGCCAAATTGCTGCACGTTCCTTTTACCATTGTCGATGCTACCGTATTGACCGAGGCCGGTTATGTGGGCGAAGATATCGAAAGTATCCTTACCCGGTTGCTGCAGGCGGCCGATTACGATGTGCAGGCGGCCCAACGGGGAATCGTATTTATCGACGAAATCGACAAAATCGCCCGGAAAGGCGATAATCCTTCCATTACCCGCGACGTAAGCGGCGAGGGGGTACAACAGGGATTGCTGAAGTTGCTCGAAGGTTCTATCGTGAACGTGCCGCCGCAAGGAGGCCGTAAGCATCCCGAGCAAAAGCTGATTCCGGTGGATACTAAAAATATTTTGTTCGTTTGCGGGGGGGCATTCGACGGGATAGAAAAGAAAATCGCCCAGCGGCTCAATACCCGCGTGGTAGGCTATGCAGCCAGTAAGGCTACCGACTTGGTAGACCGGAACAACCTGCTGAAATATATTACCCCAACCGATTTGAAATCGTTCGGGCTTATTCCTGAAATCATAGGGCGATTGCCCATCCTTACTTATTTGAATCCGCTCGACCGGAGCGCGTTGCGGAATATTCTTACCGAACCGAAAAACTCGATTGTTAAACAGTATGTCAAGTTGTTTGCCATGGATAATATCGAGTTATCGTTCGAAGAAGACGTTTTTGAATTTATCGTGGATAAAGCGCTCGAATTTAAGTTAGGTGCGCGCGGATTACGTTCCATCGTGGAGGCGATTATGATGGACGCCATGTTCAGCATGCCTTCGCAACAAGAGAAAAAACTACAAGTAACCTTGAAGTATGCACAGGAGAAATTTGAAAAATCGGATGTGAACCGGTTGCAGGTGGCGTGATGCGTCCGGTTGTTAAAAACAGAGTTTGAGATTATGGCCAAAAAAGATCGTCTGACCGAGGAACTGAAAAAACATTTTGGATTCGATACCTTTAAAGGTAACCAGGAAGCAATAATCAGGAATGTGCTGGCAGGCAACGATACGTTCGTACTGATGCCTACCGGCGGAGGAAAATCGCTGTGCTACCAGCTTCCCTCTTTGATGATGGAAGGAACAGCCGTAGTGATATCCCCGCTTATAGCCCTGATGAAAAATCAGGTGGATGCAATGCGGAATTTCAGCGAAGAAGATGGGGTGGCCCATTTTATCAATTCTTCTTTAAACAAATCGGCAATCGATCAGGTTAAAGAAGATATCCGGAGTGGGAAGACCAAGCTGTTGTACGTGGCGCCCGAATCGCTTACGAAAGAAGAAAACGTAGACTTCCTGCGGCACGCCAATGTTTCGTTTTATGCAGTCGATGAAGCGCATTGCATATCGGAATGGGGGCACGACTTCCGTCCGGAGTACCGCCGGATTCGTCCCATCATAAACGAAATCGGGAAACGTCCGCTCATAGCGCTTACGGCTACCGCTACGCCGAAGGTACAACACGATATCCAGAAGAATCTGGGAATGATCGACGCGCAAGTGTTCAAATCGTCTTTTAACAGGGCTAATCTCTATTATGAAATCCGGCAGAAAGGGCCGAATATCGACCGTGAGATTATTAAATATATAAAATCGCAAGAAGGAAAATCCGGTATTGTATACTGCCTGAGCCGGAAAAAGGTGGAAGAATTCGCCGATATACTGAAGGCGAACGGCATCAATGCGTTACCGTATCACGCCGGGATGGATTCGCAGATGCGCACCGAGAATCAGGACGCTTTCCTGATGGAGAAAGTGGATGTAATCGTAGCTACCATTGCTTTCGGCATGGGAATAGATAAACCCGACGTACGCTATGTAATCCATTACGATATACCGAAGAGCCTGGAGGGATATTACCAGGAAACCGGACGGGCCGGCCGTGACGGAGGGCAAGGCGAATGTATCGCATTTTATGCCTACAAAGACCTCCAGAAACTGGAGAAGTTTATGCAGGGAAAACCGGTAGCCGAACAGGAAATCGGTCGGCAGTTGCTGTTGGAAACGGCTGCTTATGCCGAAACGGCGGTATGTCGCAGGAAAGTGCTGCTGCACTATTTCGGCGAGGAATACCAGGAAGAAAATTGCGGTAATTGTGATAATTGTTTGAACCCGAAGAAAAAAGTGGAAGCAAAAGAACTATTGTTAGCGGTGCTCGATGTAATAGGAGCATTGAAAGAAAAGGTAAAGGCGGATTATGTTGTCAATATGCTGGTTGGAAAGGAAACGTCGGAAATCCAGTCGTATGGCCATAATGAACTGGAAGTGTTCGGGTCGGGCCAGGATGAAGACGAGAAAACATGGCATGCCGTAATTCGCCAGGCATTGATTGCCGGTTATCTCGACAAAGACATCGAAAATTACGGGTTGTTTAAAATTACTCCGCAGGGAAAAGAATTTACAGAAAATCCTGTTTCGTTCAAGATAATAAAAGATAATGAGTTCGAGGAAGAGGAAGAAGAAGTGCCGGTAAGGGGAGGAGCATCGTGTGCTGTAGACCCGATTCTGTATTCCATGATGAAGGACTTGCGGAAAAAATTGTCGAAGAAACTGGAAGTTCCGCCGTTCGTTATTTTCCAGGATCCTTCGTTGGAGGCGATGGCTACCACGTATCCGGTTACGTTAGACGAGTTACAGAATATCCCGGGCGTGGGCGCCGGTAAGGCCAAGCGGTATGGACAGGAGTTTATTGCTTTGATTAAAAAGCATGTGGAGGAAAACGAGATAGAGCGTCCGGAAGATTTGCGTGTACGTACGGTAGCCAACAAGTCGAAACTGAAAGTATCGATTGTTCAGAGTATCGACCGAAAAGTGGCGCTCGACGACATTGCTTTGACAAAAGGACTGGAATTTACAGAATTGCTCGACGAAATAGAAACCATTGTGTACTCCGGTACGAAAATCAACATCGATTATTTCCTGAACGAAGTGATGGACGAAGACCGTATCGAAGAAATATACGAGTATTTCAAGGATTCGGAAACGGATGCTCTCGAAGATGCCATTGAAGAGCTCGGTGCGGATTATACGGAAGAAGAAATCCGGTTGGTGCGGATTAAGTTCTTATCGGAAATGGCGAACTGATAACGCCCGGTGATACGAAAAACACAGAAGATAAAAAGATAAAGCGGTAAAGCGCGGAAACACGGAATCGTTGAAAAAGAAGCTAATAGCCCGGGTGGCGTTTCGCTCTTTTTATTCTGTGTTTCCGCGTTTCGCTTGTTTATATGGCATAGTTTTCGAAATTTTCTTCCGGGTGCATCAGGATTTCCCGAAAATGCTTATATTTGCACGCAATAATTTTTAAAGCATAACGCTATGTCATTTATTGCAGATAGGTTAGTAATGGACGGATTGACATTTGACGACGTATTGTTAGTTCCGGCCTATTCAGAAGTACTTCCCCGAAACGTCAACCTCACCAGTCGTTTTTCACGTAACATCCAGTTGAATATTCCGATGGTTTCCGCAGCGATGGATACCGTAACGGAGGCGAAGATGGCGATTGCTATCGCTCGCGAAGGCGGAATCGGCGTGATTCATAAAAATATGACCGTCGAAGAGCAGGTAAAGCAAGTTCAAACGGTTAAGCGTGCCGAGAACGGGATGATTTACGACCCTGTAACGATTGCCAAAGGGAAAAAAGTGGCGGATGCGCTGGCTATTATGGCCGAATATAAAATCGGCGGTATCCCGGTGGTCGACGAAAAAGGCTATTTGCTGGGCATCGTAACGAACCGGGATTTGCGTTTCGAAAGGGATATGAATCGCTCTATCGAAGACGTAATGACAAAAGAAAACCTTGTTGTAACCGGTCCGGGTACCGATCTGGAAGCGGCGGCGCGGATACTCCAGCAGCACAAAATCGAGAAGTTGCCGGTGGTCGATGCGCATAATAAGCTGATCGGCCTGATTACGTATAAAGACATTACTAAAGCCAAGGATAAGCCTGCTGCGTGCAAGGACTCGAAAGGGCGTTTGCGGGTGGCTGCCGGCGTAGGCGTTACTTTCAATACGTTCGAGCGGGTAGAGGCGCTGGTCGAAGCCGGCGTCGATGCGCTGGTTATCGATACGGCTCATGGTCATACCAAAGGGGTGGTCGACATGTTGAAACAAATCAAGGCGGCACACCCGGAAATCGATTGCGTGGTGGGAAATATCGCTACGGGCGATGCTGCTCGTTATCTCGAAAAAGCCGGTGCCGACGCGGTGAAAGTGGGAATAGGTCCCGGCTCTATTTGTACTACCCGGGTAATTGCCGGGGTAGGCGTGCCGCAGTTATCGGCTATTTACGATGTGGCGAAAGCATTGGAGGGAACCGGTGTTCCTTTGATTGCCGATGGCGGATTGCGTTACTCGGGCGATATTGTAAAGGCGTTGGCAGCCGGCGGCTCGTCGGTGATGATGGGGTCGTTGCTGGCCGGCGTAGAAGAGTCGCCGGGTGAAACGATTATTTTTAACGGGCGTAAATTTAAGTCGTACCGGGGAATGGGGTCGCTGGAAGCGATGCAGAAAGGCTCGAAAGACCGTTATTTCCAGGATGTGGAAGACGATGTGAAGAAACTCGTGCCGGAAGGAATTGCTGCCCGGGTGCCCTACAAGGGTTCGTTGTACGAGGTGGTTTATCAGATGGTAGGCGGCCTCAGGGCTGGAATGGGGTATTGCGGAGCGCATAATATCGACGAGTTGCATCGGGCTAAATTTACGCGTATTACGAATGCTGGTGTGGCCGAAAGTCACCCGCACGATGTAGCGATTACGCGCGAAGCACCTAATTACAGTCGCGGGGAATAAAGATTCGTAGGTTTATATATGTATAAAAAACACTAATTTAGCGGAATAGAAGAACGTTGTTTTTCTGTTTCCGTTGGATTAGTGTTATTTTTGTATGCTGCTTTTTGTCCCTGTTTGTGAAGCCGGGAGTTGGCGGAGGTTTAAAGAAATAAGAGGTGTTCATGCATAAGTTTTTCTTTTATATTGTTATTCTGTTTGCTTTTTTTGCATGTCGGAAGCCCCAGAAGGCCCCTGGCGATGAAGGTGTGTTGGTGGAATTAAACGGCAGAAGGCTTTATAAATCGGAACTGGTTCCGCTGATACCCCGCAATTCGTCGGTTGCCGACAGTACGCTGTTGGCCGAAAGTTATATCCAGAACTGGGTAATCGAGGGGCTGATGTTGGATGTGGCCGAACGAAACCTCGGAAAAGAGGAAGAACAGCAAATTGCCCGGTTAGTGGAGGATTACCGCAATTCTCTTTTGCAGTACCGTTACCAGGAACAGTTGGTGCGCGAAAAGCTTTCGGGTGAAATTCGTCCCGAAGAGATGCAACGGTATTATGATGAGAATAAGGAGAAGTTTGTCTTGGATAAAAATCTGATCAAGGGGCTTTTCCTGAAGATTCCGGTTAATGCGCCGAATATAAAAGAGATGGAAAGCTGGTATAAATCCGACTCGGAGGCTTCGCTTGAAAAAATAGAGAAATACAGTGTGCAGTATGCTGCAATTTACGAGTATTTTTATGATAGATGGGTGGATTTCGACGAGGTGATGGATAACATCTCGGAGCATATTTCCAATCCTTCCGCATTCCTGAGAAATAACAAGTCGTTGCAAGTGCAAGACAGCTTGTATTATTATTTCCTTAATATCAAGGAGTATCTTCCGGTGGGTAGCGTAGCACCGTACGATTACGCTGCGCCGGAGATAAAAGATATGTTGATTAACCGCCGGAAGCTGGAGTTCCTGAAAAATTTCGAAAACGAATTATACCATGATGCTTTGAAAAAAGGGAAAGTAACATATTACTTCGAACAATGAAATTAAACCGTGCACAGAATGAAACGCATAATAAAAAGGATTGAGAGAATGAAACGATTTTTGGGTGTATTTTTCCTGGCCTGCTGCTCCTGCTGTATGCTTATGGCGCAGAAGAATGTAGTAGACGAAATTGTATGGGTTGTGGGCGACGAGGCGATTTTACTGTCGGACGTGGAAACGCAGCGCTTATATATGGCTAACGAAGGGCAGTATCTCAACGGCGATCCGTATTGTGTAATTCCGGAACAGTTGGCGATTCAAAAATTGTATCTTCACCAGGCTAAGTTGGATAGTATCGAAGCGAATGAGTCGCAGGTAATCCAGCAAACCGAGCGTTGGATGAATTATGTAACGGGGCAGCTCGGCTCGAAAGAGAAAATGGAAGAGTATTTTAATAAGAAATATTCGCAGATTAAGGAGGAGCGGAAGGAAATTATCAAAGAGCAGCAGATTGTGGAGCAAATGCAACATAAGATTATCGGCGAAGTAAAGCTTACTCCTTCGGAGGTGCGTAAGTATTTTAACCAGCTTCCCCAGGATAGCTTGCCGTATATACCGCCTACGGTAGAGGTGCAGATCATTACGATGGAGCCGAAAATCCCTTTCGAGGAAACCGATGCGATCAAAGCGCGGCTTCGCGGCTTTACCGAGCAGATTACTTCCGGGGAAATGGAATTTTCTACGTTGGCGCGTATGTATTCGGAAGATACGGAATCGGCTAAAAAAGGGGGTGAGTTGGGCTTTATGGGGAAAGGGATGTTGTTGCCCGAATTTGCCAATGTCGCTTTTAACCTGAACGACCCGAAAAAAGTGTCGAAAATTGTGGAAATGGAATACGGCTTCCATATCATTCAGCTTATAGAAAAACGGGGCGACCGGATTAATTGCCGTCATATTCTGCTGAAACCCCAAGCATCCGAAAAGGAGTTGGAAATTTCTACCCAGCGGATGGATTCATTGTACACCGACTTGAAGGCGAATAAATTTTCGTTCGAGGAGGCGGCGATGTATGTGTCGTACGACAAGAATACCCGCAATAACAAGGGGATTATGGTAAACCAGCGCCCCGACAGCCCGCATGCAAGTACGCCCAAGTTCGAATTACAGGAATTGCCGCAGGAGATAGGAAAGATTATTTATGATATGAAGGTGGGTGAAATTTCCCGGCCTTTCCGGATGATTAACGAGTCGAACCAGAAGGAAGTGGTTGCTATTGTAAAGTTGAAATCCCGTGTGGAAGGACATAAGGCGAATATGGCTGAAGACTTTCAGGTGTTGAAAAGTATCGTGGAAGACAGGAAACGAACCGAGATATTGAATAAGTGGATCGCTAAAAAACAAGCCGAAACGTATATTCGTATCAGCGATGGTTGGCAAAAATGCGATTTTAAATACAGCGGTTGGATTAAAGATTGATGGCTTAATTTTCCACTATGATCAAGGTTACGGAAAAAGTTTTTTTCGGCAGGCACAAAATAGTATGTACAGGAATTTTGTGCCTGTTTGTTTTCTTCCTGGCAGCCCAGCATAACCCGGATTCGTTACCAGAACCCCGGCAGCCGCAACGGGTAGGAGGGATGACTGATTCGATACCGTCGTCGGGTACGGAGGCCGGCGATTCGCTGCGCGAAGCCCCGAAAGTAAAAATTTACCTGGAAAATGCGGATATTTTGTCGTTCGACCAGGAACGGAATCCGGATGCCCAGATTTTAATCGGGAATGTGATTTTCCGGCAAGATAGTTCGTACATGTATTGCGACAGCGCGTATTTCTATGAAGAGTCGAATTCGCTGGATGCTTTCAGTAATGTTAGGATGGAGCAGGGTGATTCTATTTTCGTATACGGCGATTTATTGTTTTATAACGGCGATACGCGCCTGGCCCGCCTCAGGGAAAACGTAAGGATGGAAAACAAAGAGGTTACTTTGTTTACCGATAGCTTGAATTACGACCGGTTGACGAACATCGGATATTATTTCGAGGGGGGATTGATTGTGGATTCGCTGAACGAACTGTCGTCTTATTTCGGACAGTATTCGCCTGAAACCAAGCTAGCTGTGTTCAACGACAGCGTGAAACTTACGAATCCCCAGTTTGTTTTATATTCGGATACGTTGCATTATAATACGGCAACTAAAGTGGCTACTATTTTAGGGCCGTCGACCATTGTTTCGGACAGCGGGCTGGTGCATTCGTCGAGGGGTTGGTACGATACGGTAAACAACACTTCTATGTTGTACGACCGGTCGGAGGTTTCGTCGGGCCCGAAAATACTAACGGGCGATTCTATTTATTATAATCGGGCGTTGGGTATTGGCGAGGCGTTCGGCAATATGTCGCTTCGGGATACTACCCAAAAAGCGATTTTAGAAGGAAATTACGGATATTTCAATGATCCTGAAGGATTTGCTTTTGCTACCGATAGCGCTCGTTTTCTGGAGTATTCGAAGGGAGACACGTTGTTTCTGCATGCGGATACGTTGCAGATGTTCACAATCGACTCGACGGCCCGGGAGATAAAGGCTTTTTACGATGTCCGTTTTTATCGTACGGATATGCAGGGCGTATGCGATTCGATGCAGTATAATACCCGCGATTCCGTATTATATATGTATACCGATCCGGTGTTGTGGAATGAAACCTATCAGTTGTATGGCGATACGATTCTGATATACATGAACGATACCACCATTGATTTCGCTCATGTGAAAGAGTTCGCTTTTGCCGCACAGGAGATGGATTCGTCGTATTACAATCAGCTTAAAGGAAACGATTTGAAGGCGTTTTTCAATAATCAGCAAATCGAGAGGATCGAGGTAGCCGGGAATGCCGAGTCGATTTTTTATCCTCTCGAAGACGACGGTTCCAAAATCGGGATGAACGAAACGAAAAGCGGATTCCTGAATATATGGGTAAAGGAAGGTAAGTTGGATAAATTGAAAATTTGGCCGAATCCGCAGGGAACTTTAACGCCTATTCCGGATTTAGACCCTTCGAAGAAGCAGTTGAAAGATTTTAATTGGTTCGATTACCTCCGTCCCCGAAATAAAGACGATATTTATCGTGCGGTAAAGCGAAAGAGTATGGATAAGCCCAAACGCAACAACGATAAGTTTAAGCATTAAAGGGTGAGTTATTAATTTAAAGTAAGGAGGAAAAATGGCTTTTTTTTCATTTTATAATGTCAGAAAGCCTCGGAAATTTCATCATCATCCGATTTACTGGGATCCGAGGAAAGAAGAATTGGAAGAACGTACCCGCAAGATACGGAGAGAAATGGGGCTGGAAAAAGTTGATGAAAACTATAAGCCCCAGATTAAAGGAACGTTTGTGGAAGGTACGACACATCTGAAAAGAAGACTGGATAAGGGCGAAACGCCTCGAAGCCGGTCATACAGGAATGTGAAACTGGCGGTGGCTCTGGCGGTTTTGTTGGTTATATTGTGGTATTTGTTATTTAAATGAGCGATGTAATTCACTTATTGCCGGATAGTATTGCAAATCAGATTGCAGCCGGCGAGGTAATTCAGCGTCCCGCTTCCGTCGTGAAGGAGCTTGTGGAGAATGCGGTGGATGCGGGAGCTACTACGATTCAGGTAATTATAAAGGATGCCGGGAGAACGTTGATACGGGTTATCGACGATGGCAAAGGAATGTCGGAAACGGATGCGCGGATGGCGTTCGAGCGGCATGCTACCTCTAAAATTACAACGGCGAACGATTTATTCTCGCTACGTACCATGGGGTTCCGGGGTGAGGCGCTGGCTTCGATTGCTGCTGTGGCGCATGTGGAATTACGTACACGGCTGAAAGGGAGTGAATTGGGAACCTGTCTGGTAATTGCCGGTTCGGAGGTGGAAAGTTCGCAGCCTGACGGATGTGCAGAAGGTAGTTCTTTTTCGGTAAAGAATTTGTTTTTTAATGTGCCGGCCCGGCGTAAATTCCTCAAGTCGAACGAAACGGAGTTCCGGAATATTATGAGCGAATTGGAACGGATTGCGCTCGTAAATCCCGAAATTGCTTTTTTGCTGTATCATAACGATGTAGAAATTTTTAATTTGCCTTCGTCCGGCTTGCGGCAACGCATTTTAAATATATACGGGAAAAATCTGAATCAGAAGCTTCTTTCATTGGAGGTTAAAACTTCGTTAGTGGAAATTACGGGTTTTGTAGGTCGTCCGGATTCGGCTAAGAAGCGAGGGGCGCTTCAGGCCTTTTTTGTAAACGGGCGTTTTATGAAACACCCGTATTTCCATAAAGCTGTGATGCAGGCTTACGAGCATTTGATTCCAACCGGGGAAATGCCGAATTATTTTATTTACTTTACGTTAGACCCGGCCACCATCGATGTGAACATCCATCCTACCAAAACGGAAATCAAATTCGAGAACGAACAAGCTATCTGGCAAATTCTGATGGCGGTTATCAAGGAAACACTGGCTAAGTCGAGTGCGGTTCCTTCGATCGATTTCGACGTGGAAGATGCGATTGATATTCCGGTATATACTCCGGTGCAAGAGCTTGGTCGTTCTTCGGCCGCCCCGAAGGTGCAAGTGGATACTCATTATAACCCTTTTGATACGAATGTGTCGTATAAACGGCCCGAGTTCGATTGGGAGAAGCTGTACCAGCGGTTCGAGAGCGAGCGAACCGAAGCGGTGGACGGGGAGTTTGTGGAAGTGGCCGGGGTGAAAGACGATTCGTCCGAGTGCGGTTCGGTCGAAGTGCAGTCGGCCGGCACGTTATTTACGGAAATGAGTGCCCGGTATTATCAGTATAAATACAAATATATCGTTACTTCTCTGAAGTCGGGGTTGGTATTGGTCGATCAACATCGGGCGCATATTCGGGTTTTATTCGACCAGTATATGGGGCAGATAACCCAGCAAAAAGGGGTTTCGCAAAAAGTATTGTTTCCCGAAATCGTAGAGTTTACTCCGGGGGAAGCGGCTATGTTGCCGGCGTTGCTCGGTGAAATGTATTATATGGGGTTCGAACTGGATAATCTGGGTAATAACAGTTATGCGATTAACGGGCTTCCGGCCGGGGTAGAAAATCAATCTCCGGTAGCCTTGGTAAAAGATATTGTTAATAAAGCGATTGAAACGGGTTGCGAAATCCAGGAGGAAATTCGGGAAGCCTTGGCGTTGACGTTGGCAAAAACGGCTGCTATTCCTTATGGAAAAGCACTCTCGAACGAGGAAATGGATCATTTGATGACATCATTATTTTCGTCGTCTTCGTCGAACTACACGCCGGATGGGAAAACCATCATCACTGTTTTGACAGAAGAAGACCTGGAAAAGCGGTTTAAGTAAGAGAAACCGGCAAGGAAATCTGAGGGTGAATGTTGAAACGGTCGAGGTTGAAGATAATAAGTGGGATATGGTAAAAGAAGTAACAATCAGAAATTATAAGTCGGTTTATTCAGCTTTTCTGGAATTAGCAAGAATCAATGTTTTTATAGGAGCCAACGGTGCCGGCAAATCTAATCTGCTGGAAGCAATCGCGATGTTTACGGCTGAACAAGCCGGTGCGATTTGTATGGAAGATTTGATCGGGAAAGGGGTGCGGATTGCCAAGCCTGATTTGACGGTGGGCTCTTTTTACGGGAAGCAAAGCTCGAAAACCATCGAAGGTTCTCTAAAAGGGGATGTGGCCGGAAAGTTGTATAATAAGATATACAAACTGGTTTGTGAGGATTGGGGGAATGGCTATTCCGATTGGGTAAACGAGTACAGAAATCATCCGCTGATGAATATAGAGCATTTTATCCGGAACAGTATTTTGCTGGGGGGAACATTGAAGGACTCGCTTCCGGAAATGAGTGCCGATTCGGTGGAGGAATGCAGGAATTCATTGAGTACGTTCAAATCCCTGGAAAGAACGTTTGAAATAGAAGGGAAGAAACGAACCCCGATGTCTAATTATACGGAAATCGCCCGCAGGCATTTGTCGAATTTTTTGATTTATTCGCCTACAATCGCTGCTTTGCGCGGTTTTACCAACGAAAGTAAAAAACAACCGTTGGGTTTGTACGGGGAAGGATTGGATTTATTGATAGCCGGTTTCGGGGAAGAAGAGCAAAACCGGTTGATGGAATACGGGTGCCGGTATATCGATTGGATGAAACATTTGCTGATTGAAGAAGACGACCGGCTCGTTTCGGATGGGTACCGGTTAGCGCGGAGCAATTCGGCTTTGTTTTTTATTGACCGGTTGATGCTGAAGAAGAACAGTTTGTTGTCGGTGGAGAATGTAGATGAGGGAAGTTTGAGGTTGTTGTTTTACCTGGCTTTGTTCATCAGTTCCGATACGCCTTCTTTTTTTGCTATTGAAAATATGGACGGTGGGCTGAATCCGCGTGTAGGCTCCCGGTTGTTAAAGGATATAACAGCTTTGTCGGTGCTTACCGATAAGCAAGCATTGATTACTACGCATAATCCGGCTTTGCTGGACGGACTGGATACCGAAAATCCGGAAATCGCCTTGTTTTCTGTTCGTCGGGCGGAAGACGGTCAGACGGAAGTTAAAAAATTGCATTTCACACGGCAGGAAGTGGTTGCTTCTCCTCTTTCGGCTCGATGGATTAACGGGGAATTGTATTGATAAACGAAATCAAAATAAAAACGGGAATTCATTAAATATGAACTTTTTTCAGGCTTTCCTTTTTATCATTTAATCAGAATGAAAAA
>JAJBTJ010000125.1 GCA_020860905.1 Parabacteroides sp.
TATCTGAGGCCCGAGGGGCCATACGAAGAGGCCGGTGTTTTTCAAGGCTCCGTAGGCAGAGGCTCGTAATTGAACGGATTCTCGTTCTTTTTTCTGCTGTCTAAGATTAATTTTTGTCATGTACTTAGGTCTTGAAACAAAAAAACGAAACAAAGAAAATTCCAATTAAGAAAAGCTGTAGCCAAGCCCCGCTTGGATAATACCGAGAATGAGAGACTAATGCAAAGGTCAAGAACTACGTCCGCTTCGCTACATGCCGACCTTCGTTCGCTAAAAGCCCCAGAGCCGCTTACACGCATAAGCTCAAACAGCGTGTTTTTTAACCGTATTTTTTTAACGCTTTCTCCCGGCCGGCCTGCTTAACACTCATTGCCCGAGGCCCGAGAGGCCATGCGAAGGGGCGGTGCTTTTCAGAGAAAAGCAGGAAGAAAAAAGGATATTTACAGGAAGAAAAGTTCTTTTGCTGCGGGGAAAAATATCGTCCGACCCGGGTCGGACGAGTGAACCACCCGGGTCAGACGAGTGGTCGACCCGGGTCGGACGGGTGAAACACCTGGGTCGGACGCTATTTTTTATAGCAGGAAACAGCATTTACCTGCTGTATAAGGAACGACTTCCGCACGTACCTCCCTCTGCAACGCCATACACGTCTCCGAACCGGAAGGCAAGCAACCGCAACCGCCCGCACTCAACCGGCCGGATTGACCGGCTTCAGCCCCATCGCTTCCGCTTTGGCCAGCATATATTGCCAGGCAGCTTCGCGCTCGTTCGGTATCACGCCGTCTAAAATAGCGTCTTTGATGCTCGATTTGATAGCCCCTACTTCGCGGCAAGGCGCCAGGCCGAAAACCTGCATGATTTCTTCGCCGCTTACCGGAGGCTGGAAATTACGCACCCGATCCTTTTCCTCGATTTGAGCCAGCTTTTCGCGCACCAGGCGGAAGTTAGCTAAAAAACGGCGCACCTTGTCGGGGTTCTTCGAGGTAATATCGGCTTCGCACAGCTTCATCAAATCGTCGATGTCGTTGCCGGCATCGAACAACAGCCGGCGGATAGCCGAATCGGTTACCTCGTCGTCCGACAAGGCGATGGGGCGCATGTGCAGCGATACCATCTTCTGTACGTACTTCATTTTCTCGTTCAGCGGCAGTTTCATTTTACGGAAAATGCCCGGTATCATCTTCTCGCCGATAAAATTATGGTTATGGAACGTCCAACCCAGGCGCGGGTCGAACCGCTTGGTCGCCGGCTTCGCTATATCGTGCAGCAAAGCGCTCCAGCGCAGCCACAAATCGTCGCTTGTTTTCGCCAGCCGGTCGAGCACCATCAACGTATGGGCGAAATTATCCTTATGGCCGATTCCTTCGCGCGTTTCCACCCCCTTCAGCGCCGAGAGCTCGGGAAATATCAACGGCAGCAAGCCCGATTTATCCAGTAATTCGAACCCCACGGAAGGCCGGGGCGAAAGCACGATTTTGTTCAGCTCATCGATAATCCGCTCCTTGCTGATAATCGCGATGCGCTCGCGGTTGCGGATAATGGCGTCGAACGTATCCGGCGCGATGAAAAAACCCAGTTGCGTGGCGAACCGGACGGCCCGCATCATGCGTAACGGGTCGTCGCTGAAGGTAATATCCGGGTCGAGCGGCGTACGGATAGTAAGGTTTTCCATATCTTCCAGGCCGCCGAACGGGTCGACCAGCTCGCCGAAACGCGCTTCGTTCAGGCATAAAGCCAGGGCGTTGATGGTAAAGTCGCGCCGGTTCTGGTCGTCTTCCAGCGTACCGTTCTCCACTACCGGCTTCCGGCTGTCGTGGCTATACGACTCTTTCCGGGCGCCCACGAACTCGAGTTCCATGCCGTCGGCTTTTACCTGCGCTGTGCCGAAATTACGGAAAACCGACAGCACCGCCCGTTTCCCGAACTTCCTCGCCACGGCTTTCGCCAGCTCGATGCCGCTGCCCACGGCCACCACGTCGATGTCTTTACTGGGACGGTTCAAAAAAATATCCCGCACATAGCCGCCTATCACATACGCTTCCACACCGGTTTCGCCGGCCGCTTCCCGAATCAACCGGAACGGGCGTCCCGCCAGGCGGGCAAGCAATTCTTCTTTATCTATCTCCATACTGTTCTTTATCCTGTACCCGGCGCCGGCTTCCTCTGCCGGAATGCAGCCAGTCGTCGTTTCTTCCGTGCAAAAGTACGTGAAATCGGGCAACTATCCAATTCCGCCGGCCGGATAGGCGCCCGGCAGAGCACACCTCGCCCTACAGGAGCACACTTTACGCCT
Source organism: Parabacteroides sp. (assembly GCA_020860905.1). Taxonomy (GTDB): domain Bacteria; phylum Bacteroidota; class Bacteroidia; order Bacteroidales; family Tannerellaceae; genus Parabacteroides_B. The sequence continues at coordinate 2,294 of JAJBTJ010000125.1, forward strand.
TTTACAAAAGGAAGCGGGCCGCCGGGAAAAGCCTTCTTTTTATCGCCTCCCGATTTGCAAATGAAAACGATTATACCTACGTTTGTACGATGAAAAATGCGACACGACAATGAAAAAGACTCTCTTCGGATTATGCCTGCTCCTCCTGTTGGGAGCCTGTAACCGGTCGGAAAAAGAAGCCCGCGTCCGCCTGCAAAAAGCGCAGGCTTCGTACGAACAGAACGACCTGTTCGCCGCCAAGAAGCAAATCGACAGCATACGCGAATTATATCCGGGCGAATACAAAGTAATACGCGAAGGGCTGCAACTGATGCGCCGGATAGAAGTGAAAGAGCAATTACGTAACATCGCTTACTGCGACAGCGTATTGCCCGTTCGCCTGCAGGAAGCGGAAGAATTGAAAAAAAATTTCGTATTGGAAAAAGATACGGCTTATAATCCGGTAGGAAATTATATCTTTAAAGGCCAGACCATCGAGCGGAACATCGGACGGAGCTACATTCGTTGCGGCGTAACCGAAACGGGCGAAATGTACATCGCCAGCGTTTATTACGGCAAGAAGCCGCTGGGCCACACGCATATCCGGGTAAGCACGAACGATTCGCTTTTTGCCGAAACCGTGCCTATCGCCTACGACGGGGGCAACAATTACCGGTTCGAAGACCTGGGCATGACCACCGAGGTGGTTACCTATGCGGGCGATAAAGGAAAAGACGCCGTGAAACTGATTTACGGCGACCCCGGCGGACGCATCAAGGTGGAATACCTGGGCGGTACGCCATATGTTTTGTACATGCCGGACGCCGATAAAAAAGCGTTGCGGGCCACCTATGATTTCGCCAGTGTACTGAACGACATCGAGCACATGACCAAGAGCATCGAAAAAGGGAAAAAGAAACTGGAATACCTGGAGAAAAAATTAAACGACAACCCGGAGGACAGCACTCCTTTAAACGATCGACCGAAATGAAAACCGATATTTCTTACCTTCCGCGAAAAAAGCAAGACGAGCTGAAAGCCATTGCCGAGGCCGTACGGAGCGAAATCCATAACTGCGAAATGGTTATCTTGTATCGAAAGGAAAGAAGGGAAGAGTTTCATTGCCGGCTATATGATAGAAGAGTGGGAAAAAATAGGAATAAACGTATGCTACCTGAAAGCAGGAGTCGATTTTCCTTTGGACGCAGGCTATGTTACGGCAACAACATTCGACGGGTTATGCCACACAGGCACTGCCGGGAATCCGGCTATATACTTAATCGAATATCCGGCCATACAATACCATGCGCTGCCAGTGGGATTACTAAGCAAAAGTGATGTTAATTTACTCGTTATCAATGCTTGCAGAGTGTGGAAAAACAGCGACGATAAACTGTTGCAACATTTAAAGGAAATTTCCGGGGAAACGCCGATACTCATTTTCCTCAACAACTCGAGCCGGGAAAATGTAGAAGACTTTACCGGTCCGCTTCCGCCCTACTCTTCTCAGCATTCGGTAGCTACCCAGATGATGCACATGGGATTTACGGCGAAGGGAACCGCCGTAAAAGAATAAAAACGGATAATCCGGATTAGAATATGCACAACGCGGATTTCGAAATACCCAACAAAGAACGGCTTGCTCGTATGTTTGCCCTGCTCGGGCTCACAGGAATCGCTGTGGCTCTTTCGTTGGGGAATTTTACGCTTTTAGCCGTTATCATCGTACTCCCCGTTTTGCTTATAGCGGCACTCTACGTAATACAATATCCGGTAATTCTTTTCTTCACCTTTTTTACCTGGAATTATTTTATAATGGGAATCGGCAGATACATTCCCTTAGAAGGAAGCAGTGTAAGCATGGATATTTTACTGGTTTCCACCCTGATTCTAATCGTTATTCACGGCGCTCTCACGCAAGATATCCAATGGAAATACGCTTTTAACATACTTACCGGGGTTACGTTCCTATGGATGATATATTGCCTGTTGGAAATAATGAATCCTACCGGAATGCTAAAAGCGTGGATACTTTCCCGTTCGCTGATATTCAACGGATTGATTATTTCTATCATTACCTCTTTACTAATCACCCGGTACCGCCAGATCGATACGATAATAACCTTGTATGCTTTTTTCACCCTCCTGGCCATCATCAAAGTATTGATGCAAAGACACGTGGGATTCGACTCTTTCGAACTTCGCTGGCTAAACGGAGGGGGGGCTCTCACCCACCTCATTCATTCCGGCACACGTTACTTTTCCTTTTTTACCGACGCCGGAAACTTCGGTTCCAATATGGGATGCTCGGCGGTTATTTTCGGAATACTTACTTTTTCCGCTGCCCGTAAAGGCCGGGCCGTGTATTACGGGATTTTATCGGTACTTTCGCTGTATGCCATGTTTCTTTCCGGCACCCGGGGCGCCATGATCGTACCGTTGGGAGGGGTGGCGCTTTATGTACTTATCAGTAAAAACTACAAGGCGATTGTCGGCGGGAGCATCCTGCTTACAGCCGTGTACAGTTTCTTCGTTTTCACTTACATAGGAGAAAGCAATTCACTGATACGGAGGATGCGCAGCTCGTTCCGGCCTACCAAAGACGGTTCGTTTAACGTACGCCGGGAAAACCAGAAAAAATTAGCGGCTTACCTTAAAAACCGGCCTTTCGGAGAAGGCTTAGGGCTGTCGGGCGGAGAAAACAGGAAAATGTCGGTTCGCTTCACCACGCAAATTCCGCATGACTCGTGGTATGTAAAGATATGGGTGGAAACAGGCATCGTAGGACTGATTCTTTACCTGGCCGGACTCATCGCCGTAGTTATCAAATGCGCCCGCATCATCATGTTCAAAATTAAAAATAAAAGGCTAAAAGGCATATTCAGCGCACTTTTATGCGGGATATTCGGCATGATGCTCAGTTCGTACGGCAATGCCATCTGGGGACAATTCCCCACCATGATTATCGCCTATGTTTTCTTATCTTTGATTTTAAAAGGTGCTTATTTCGATAAACAGATAGAAACACAAAAAAGACTCGTATAGATATGGACTATTATTCATTCTTCACTAACTTCGAAAACGGAGAGCATATTTTCAGAATAATCGATGCCGTAATATTCTTACTATTCGCATTAAGCGTATGCTACTTGTTTATCTTCGCCTTCATGTCGATGGGGAAACGGAAAAACGCATACCCGAAAGCTGCGAAGAATTACAGATTCGCCGTTTTGTATCCGGCGTACAGGGAAGACAACGTGATTACCAATTCTGTTAAAGCTTTCTTACGGCAGAATTATCCCCGGGATAAGTACGATGTCATCGTTATTTCGGGGGAAATGGAACAGCAAACACACGAAGAGCTCGAAAAATTGTCGGTTAAAGTGCTGCCCAACCTGAATAATCCGAATACGAAGACCAATGCGCTCCAGACCGCGGTAAATTATATCGAAGAGAATAAGCTCGCGTACGACGTGGTAGTTATATTGGATGCCGACAATGTGGTAGACACGAATTTCCTCGAAGAACTGAATAATGCTTTCTACTCGGGTTGTTCGGCCGTACAAACCCACCGGGTGGCCAAGAATAAAAACACCAGCGTAGCTGTTTTGGATGCGGTAAGCGAAGAAATAAACAACTCCATCTTCCGTAAAGGACATACGCGCCTCGGATTTTCTTCGAGCCTTATCGGCTCGGGAATGGCTTTCGAATACGACCTTTTCAAAGACTGTATCCGGCAGGCAAAACATATCGGGGTAGACAAGCAACTGGAAATGCTCTTGCTCAAGCAGAATATCTATATCGAATACATCAGCAATGTATATACGTACGACGAAAAGGTTAAAAAAAGCTCCCAGTTTTATAACCAGCGACGCAGGTGGTTGTCGAACCAGTTCCACAACCTGTTCTGGGGGATGGCTTCGTTGCCGAAGGCGATTCTGAACGGCAACTGGGATTATTGTAACAAACTGTTGCAATGGATGATGCCCCCGCGCGTAATGCTCTTCGGCCTTATCCTTTGTTTTGCATACAGTTTAAAAGTGGCACACTGGTACATTTCGATCAGATGGTGGGCTTTGTTCGTGGCGTTGTGGATTACATACGTCATCGGGATACCGGACTCGTTAGTGAACAGGAAACTGGCTAAAGCGATTTTCTATGTTCCCTTCTTATTCCTGTTAATGTTACTGAATCACTTCCGGTTAGCGAAAGCCAACAAAGAATTTATCCATACCGAACACGACGAATAAAAAAAATGAAAATAGCTATAGAGGCCCAGCGTATTTTCCGGGAAAACAAGCACGGAATGGATTTCGTCGCTTTAGAAACCATCCGGGAACTGCAAAAAACGGATAAGGAAAACGAATATTACATTCTGGTTTCTCCGGGCAACGACCGCTGCCTGAAAGAATCGGAGAATGTACATATCCTCGAAATAGGCAACTCGGTTTATCCGCTATGGGAACAGGTAGCGCTTCCGCGAGCCGTAAAAAAAATCAAGCCGGACTTGCTGCACTGCACCAGCAATACCGCACCGCTTTATTGCCCGGCTCCGCTTGTGTTAACGTTGCACGACATTATCTTTTTAGAACCGAAACAAACCGGCAACAAATCGTGGTACCAAAACCTGGGGCGCATTTACCGCCGCCTGGTAGTTCCGCGCATATTGCCCCGGTGCAAAAAAATCATCACCGTTTCTTATTTCGAGCGCGACCAGATACAAAAAGCGCTCCAATTACCGGCAGCGCAAATTACAGCCATATACAACGGGTTCAACACATATTTCAAACCGGTACCGATAGCCGAAACCCGCGCGGTTACGAAAAAGTACATAGAGGCTGATAACTACCTCTTTTTTTTAGGGAACACCGATCCTAAGAAAAATACGCCGCGCACTTTAAAGGCCTACAGTTTATACCTGAAACAATCCGGGCAAAAGTTGCCGCTGCTTATCGCCGACCTGAAAGAAGAAATAATCGATAGCATATTAAAGGAAGAGCGCATAGAAGAAATAAAACCGTATCTTTCGTATCCGGGGTATATTCCGAATAAAGAATTGGTGTACTTGTACAACGGCGCTTTCGCCTTCCTGTACACTTCACTCCGGGAAAGTTTCGGCATTCCCCTACTCGAAGCGATGTCCTGCGGCACTCCGGTTATCACGAGTAATACTTCGGCTCTTCCCGAAATCGCGGGGGAAGGGTGTATTTTAGTTACCCCTACATCCGAAACGGAAATAGCGGCTAAATTAATCGAGCTCGAAGAAAACGAAGATTTCTATAACCGGCAAAAGCAATACGGCTTCCGGCGGGTGAAAGATTTTTTGTGGGAAAAGACAGCCCGGGAACTACAAAAGATTTATACGCAAGTTGCAGCTCGCTGAAAATACCGATTCGCTATGGAAAACACAGATTTTATCATTACCAGCCAACAATCGTGGGATACGGAAATCGGAAGCACGATTAAAAATACGGCAGTAGAAATAGCCCGGAACAACCGGGTACTCTATATCAATACTCCCCTCGACCATGCCACCTGGCTAAGAGGAGAAAAAAACCGGATATACCGGCAACGAATCGACGTAATCAAGAAGCGTGTACCAAACATCCGGAAAATCAAAGACAACTTCTGGGTAGCCGATTGTCCGTTTATGGTTTACTCGATTAACAAACTGCCCACTTCCGGGTTATTCGACTTCTTCAATAAATTGAATAACAAAAAAATAGGGCGTTACATCCTTTCCGTTTTGCATCAACTGGGTTTTAAAAACGTGGTTCACCTTATCGACACGGATATCTACCGCAGTCAATACCTGAAAGAAATCATCCGCCCGGCCGTATCTGTTTATTACTGCCGGGATTTCGTTATCGGCGTAGATTACTGGCGGAAAAACGGCAGCCGCCTCGAACCGCTTTTAGCAGCCAAGTCGGATATCGTGCTGGCCAACTCCACTTATTTCGCCGAACGATTTAAAAAATACAATCCGAACACCTACCCTATCGAAACGGGTGTCGACCTGGAGCTATACGACGCCTCCGTGAAAAAGGAGTGTCCCGGCGATATGCAATCCCTTCCGCGCCCGATTATAGGGTATGTAGGTTTCGTTACCGGGATGCGACTCGACAGCGATTTATTATACGACATCGCCCGGGAGCGCCCCCAGTACAGTTTCGTATTTGTAGGGCCCGAAGACGAGCTTTTCGCGCAACATCGGCTGCATACATTAAAGAATGTGTATTTTTTAGGGGCGAAAGAGGTACGCGAACTACCGGATTACATACAACACTTCAACGTTTGTATCAATCCCCAACTGATAAACGACATCACCATCGGAAATTATCCGTTGAAAATAGACGAATACCTGGCCATGGGAAAACCGGTGGTAGCCACCAGTACCCACACGATGCGCGACATTTTCAGCGAACAAGTTCACTTGGCCTCCGGTAAAGCGGAATATGTACCGGCCATCGACCGGGCCTTGACGGAAACGGACGATGCGGAAAAAAAAGAACAACGGATAAGGTTCGCCCATTCCCATAGCTGGACAAACAGCGTAAATAAAATTTACCGGATTATAGAAGCATTCCAATCCGGCGAAAATAAGAAATAAGCATGGATTTAGCTGCACTGAAAGAAAAAATCAATTCGAATCCCCGGATAAAACGGTTCATACATACCCTGATGATGAGTCGGCGGGGAGCATGCCCCCGTAAGTGGGTGAAATGGTTTGTGAACCCCCTGGTATTTTTCCGGGCGAAAGAGCAGGGGTCTAAAATCAGGAGGCATGTGATTATGAATATCAGCCCTATCAATCCCTTCATGCTCGGAGCAGAAAGCGTAATAGAATATTTTTCATTGGTGGATAACGGTGTGGGGGCTGTTCATATCGGACGCAACACACGTATCGGGCTTCGGAATACGCTGATAGGGCCTGTTACCATCGGTAACCGTACGATATTAGCCCAAAACATCGTGGTATCGGGGCTGAATCACAACTACGACGATATACAGAAGCCCATCACCCGGCAAGGCGTATCCGTATCTCCTATCCGTATCGACGACGACGTTTGGATAGGCGCCAATTGTACCGTTACAGCGGGGGTACATATCGGAAAGCATGTGGTGATTGCCGCCGGAAGCGTGGTAACCAAAAATATCCCGGCTTATTCAATCGCAGCGGGAAACCCGGCGCGGGTAATCAAACAGTACGACTTCGAAAAACAAACCTGGGTAAAAATCATCAACTAACGCGAGGCTATGGTATGGTATAAAAAATATTTAACTGTATACGAAACTCCTTACAGTGCAGTGCACGAGCAGGTAGCGGAAGAAGTAAAAGCCAAACTCGGCAAACTCGGAAATTCCGATCCGCTCGTATCGGTGATAGCAATAGCCCACAATGAGGCGCCGCATATCTTGGCATGTTTGTGGTCGTTATGCGACAACCTAACCGACTTCCCCATCGAAATACTCGTAGTAAATAACCATTCGACCGACGCCACTACGGAAATACTGGAAAAAACCGGCGTAACCTGGTTCGACGAACCCCAAAAAGGCCCCGGCTTCGCCCGGCAGTGCGGTTTGAACCGGGCCCGGGGTAAGTATCATCTCTGCATCGATGCCGACACCTTGTATCCGAAACTGTATATCCGCACCATGGTACGAAAATTAATGAAAAAAGACACGGTTGCCGTGTACGGCCTATGGAGCTTTATCCCGGATAAACAACATCCGAAAACAGGTTTGTTTTTTTATGAATTACTACGGGATATTCATCTGAAAATACAAAATATCAAACGCCCGGAGTTATGTGTGAGGGGAATGGTTTTCGGGTTCGATACCGAAGCTGCCAAGAAATACGGATTCCGCACGGATATTTTACGAGGGGAGGACGGGTCGCTGGCCTTACAACTCAAAAAAGAGGGAAAAATAAAGTTCGTTACCTCCCGGAAAGTAAGGGTATTTACCGGCAACGGAACGCTCAATACGGAAGGCTCCCTGTTGAACAACCTGAAAAGCAGGGCGCTAAAAGCCTTTCATAAATCGAATTACCTGTTTACCAAACAAGATGCGTATCAAGACGACGATTCCAACCTGATAAAATAGCAACATCGGAATCCGTAACAAGTGTTTCTTTCAAAAAGGCGAACGCTTTGTTCCGTTCTTTCGTTACCCATCCACTCGCAGCATCGTAACCGTTCGGTTTATCGGGTAACGAACAAGCGGGTTCGGCGTCGTTTTTTTCGACCATCCGGTTTTGCCAATCCAAATCCGTAAGCAAAGAAGTAAGACGAGTAGTTCTGCACGAACGGTCGACGATATACACAAAGGGCTTACGGAATAAAATAGAAAAACGGTACCACGGAAAGAACGGGGTACCCTATGTTATGCGTCTCTTTTTCTACACCCAAAGCAAATCGCTCATAATCCCATCGGATACAAAAATACCCTGTCGAGTAAGTTTCAACCGGTTATCGTCGCGTTGCAACAAACCTTCCTTCAAATACTTTTCCGCCTGGCAACGACAATAATCATACAAGCGCCGTCCGAACGCCTCTTCCAACACAGCCATCGAAATCCCTTCCATCGTACGCAAACCGGTAATCACAAACTCGTTATACCGCGTATACAAATCCAGTCGTTCCACCGTTACGTCGGGAATGCCCTCTTCTATCCCTGCCATATAAGCCGGCAACGACGACACGTTCCACTCACGGCTTTCACCATTGAACGAATGAGCCGATGGCCCCATTCCCAAATAGTTGCGGCCCGTCCAATACGAACTGTTATGACGGGAAAAATAACCCGGTTTACCGAAATTCGAAATTTCATAATGCACGAAACCCGCTGCCGTAAGCACATCGATCAAACGCGAAAACATCGCTACGCTCGTTTCCTCGGAAACCGGAATAACTTTTCCGGCTTCTTTCAACGCGTACAAAGCCGTACCTTCTTCATAAATCAAATGGTAGGCCGAGATGTGGTTCACTCCTGATGCAACGGCTGTTTCGAGGTTCTTTTCCCACTCGTACAATGTTTGCCCGGGCAATCCGTACATCAAATCGATACTGATATTGTCGAACTGTTCACGGCACCGGCTCACTACTTCGATACTTTGTGCAGCCGTATGACGGCGATTCAGGAAACGCAGGTCAGCATCTTTAAAACTCTGGATTCCCATGCTGAGCCGGTTGAAAGGCAATCCTTTCAACGATTCGAGATACGTCGGAGTCAAGTCATCGGGATTTGCCTCCAACGTAATTTCGTTGCATGCCGATAAATTGTATACCTCCTGTAACCGGTCGAAAATCAACCGGAAATCGGCCGCCTGCAATTGCGAAGGCGTACCCCCGCCGAAGTAAACGGTTTCTACCGTTTCGCCAGCCAGGTAACCCTGTCGTAACTCCGCCTCTCGTATAATTGCCCGCAGGTAAGCCTCTTTATAACTTCGGTCTGTATTGGAGAAAAAATCACAATACAGGCACCTGCGTGCACAAAAAGGAACATGAATATAAATACCAGCCATTTCTAAAACCCTTTATTAATAGAAGCCATACGATTTTCAAAGATAGTGCAAGCCGAGGACAGAAGCAAAGCTTGCTTTGATTATGTCGAGGCGTAGCCTATCTTCTCTTTTCGAAGAAAAGTAGTGCAAGCCGAGGACAGAAGCAAAGCTTTGCTTTGATTATGTCGAGGCGAAGCCTATCTTTTCTTTCCGGAAGAAAAGACGCATTATAAAAAGAAAACCGCCCCGGTGCTAAATAACATAGTTTTCAAACACGCAACCAATAATTGCTTTTCCGGTACGGAATCTCTAATTTGCGCACTGTCAGAAAGCACCCTTTCAGCGGTGCTTTATTGTTGAACATATAAATACCTAATGTCATGAAAGTATATCAGTCAAACGAAATCAAGAACATCTCGATTCTGGGAAGTTCCGGCTCTGGGAAAACCACTCTCGCTGAAGCGATGCTTTACGAGGGTGGTATTATAAAACGTCGCGGAACGGTAGAAGGAAAAAACACAGTGAGCGACTACTTCCCGGTTGAGAAAGAGTACGGATACTCGGTTTTCTCAACCGTTTTCAGTGTCGAATGGCTGGGACGGAAACTGAACTTCATCGACTGCCCGGGGTCGGACGACTTTGTAGGCGGCGCGGTTTCGGCCCTGAACGTTACCGATACCGCTTTAATGGTATTAAATGCACAATACGGCGTAGAAGTAGGCACCATCAACCAACTGCGCTACGCTGAAAAATTCAAAAAGCCCGTTATTTTCATCGTCAACCAGCTCGACCTGGAAAAAGCGGACTACGAGGCCACCGTAGCCGGATTGAAAGAATTGTACGGTGGCAAAGTGGTGCCCATCCAATATCCGGTTTCCTGCGGGCCGTCGTTCAATGCGGTAGTAGACGTATTGAAGATGAAAATGTACCAGTGGAAGCCCGAAGGAGGCGTACCCGAAGTATTGGAAATCCCCGCTGCTGAATTAGCCACGGCCAAAGAACTGAACCAGGCTTTAATCGAAGCAGCCGCCGAAAACGACGAAACGCTGATGGAAAAGTTTTTCGAACAGGGCAGCCTGACGGAAGACGAAATGCGCGAAGGAATCCGCAAAGGACTCATCGCCCGCGATATGTTCCCCGTTTTCTGCGTATGTGCGGAACGGGATATGTGTGTACGCCGCACGATGGAATTTTTAGGCAACGTAGTTCCTTTCGTAGACGAAATGCCGAAACCCGTTACCGTAACCGGCGAAGAAGTAGCGCCCGACGCCGACGGCCCCACCAGCCTGTTCTTCTTTAAAACGACAGTAGAGCCCCATATCGGCGAAGTATCGTACTTCAAGGTGATGTCGGGCAAAGTAAAAGAAGGCGAAGACCTGCAAAACGCCGACCGGGGGTCGAAAGAACGCATCGCCCAGATTTTCTCGGTAGCCGGGCAAACCCGCAACAAGGTAGACGAAATGGTTGCCGGCGATATCGGCGCCACGGTAAAACTGAAAGACGTACGTACCGGGAATACGCTGAACGGAAAAGGATGCGACTACCGGTTCGATTTCGTAAAATACCCCGACCCCAAGTTCCGCCGCGCCATCCGGGCGAAGAACGAAGCAGATGCCGAAAAGCTGAGCGAGATACTCACCCGCATGAAAGAGGAAGACCCGACGTGGGTAGTAGAGCAAAGCAAGGAACTGAAGCAACTTATCGTATCGGGACAGGGCGAGTTTCACTTGCGTATCTTGAAATGGCGTATCGAGAATAACGACAAATTGCCTATCGAGTTCGAAGAATGCAAAATACCGTACCGCGAAACGATTACCAAAGCCGCGCGCGCGGACTACCGCCATAAAAAACAATCGGGTGGCGCCGGCCAGTTCGGCGAGGTGCACCTTATCGTAGAACCGTATTACGAAGGCATGCCTGCTCCCGACACGTATAAATTCAACAACCAGGAATACCGGATGAACGTACGCGACACCCAGGTAATCGAACTGGAATGGGGCGGCAAAGTGGTATTCGTGAACTGTATCGTAGGGGGAGCCATCGACGCCCGTTTCCTGCCCGCCATCCTGAAAGGCATCATGGCACGCATGGAACAGGGGCCGTTAACCGGTTCGTATGCCCGCGACGTACGGATTTGCGTATACGACGGCAAAATGCACCCCGTCGACAGCAACGAAATCTCGTTCATGCTGGCCGGACGGAACGCATTCAGCGAAGCGTTCAAAAACGCCGGGCCGAAAATCCTCGAACCGATTTACGACGTGGAAGTATCGGTGCCCGCCGATAAGCTGGGCGACGTGATGAGCGACCTGCAAGGACGCCGCGCCCTGATTATGGGGATGAACAGCGAAAAAGGCTACGAAAAGCTCCAGGCCAAGGTGCCCCTCAAAGAAATGTCGACCTACTCCACTTCGTTGAGCTCCATTACGGGAGGCCGCGCCTCGTTTACCATGAAGTTCGCCAACTACGAACTGGTTCCGACGGATGTACAAGACAAGCTGCTCAAAGCCTACGAAGCCACGCAAACAGACGAATAAAAACAAATTTGCTTATAGTTCATGTGAGAGGCCGCCTTCGGTTGAAGGTGGTCTTTCTTTTTTTAAAGAGAACCGTATCGGCCATACTACAGGCAAGAAAGCGTTATAATTTCCCCGAACCACCGGCAATACGATACTTATTATATCTTTGCCGCCCAAATACGAAGATAAGCAGCGCCCGGGCATAAAATACAGGACCCAATAGATTGTATAAGAACCTAAGTAGATAACAAAATGTCAAACTGTCAAAATAACCCCTGCGTGAAGGAGCTATTTACGTGAGAGCCGGCGATGTGCGTAAAATATCGCCTTCTCCGCAAATTCAGGTTTGACAAAAAGCCGGTAAAACAAGGTGGATATAGAGCAATTGGATGGCGAATAACCCGCTTCTATTTTATTTCGATAGGAAGTAGCGTATCTGGACGATTGGAAGATACTTTGTTTTCGATACGGTTCTAAGTAGAAATAGGAGGCTAAGGTGGTTGTTTCCGTACTTTTTATGCGCTTTTTTGTTCCCCGGTATCGGCGGTGAAGAAAATACAGGTTTATTAACCGAATTCATGCTACGCTTTTTTTCAAAACATGCT
>JAJBTJ010000178.1 GCA_020860905.1 Parabacteroides sp.
TAACAAACGCATAGAGTAATAAAAAAATCTATTGAAAATGACAAAAGCAAAACCTTTCATCAAATGGGTTGGCGGAAAAGGGCAACTCATCGAACAACTCGAAGCATTGCTTCCGGCTGACTTTGCAGAAAGGGAAAAGGTCACTTACATAGAACCCTTTGTGGGCGGAGGGGCGATGCTCTTCTATATGTTGCAGGCATATCCGAATATAAAGTCGGCAGTTATCAACGACATTAATCCTGATTTGACGTTATGCTATCGGGTGGTAAGAGACAATCCGACGGATTTGATACAGTCTCTTACCGCCATCCAGGCAGATTATTATGCCCTTACGACAGAAGAGTCGCGCAGGGAGTTTTTTCTTGCCCAGTGTGACCGTTTTAATACCAAATCGTTGAATGAAATAGATAATACTACGTTGTTCTTCTTCTTAAACCGCACTTGTTTCAATGGACTTTACCGGGTAAACAAGGCGGGTAAGTTTAACGTACCGTTCGGGAAGTATTCTATGCCGACGATTTGCGATGCCGCAACAATTTATGCGGACAGTAAACTTTTGCAAAAAGTGGAGATAATGACCGGCGATTTTGAGCAGACTTTTACCAAGATTGCAGGAAACACGTTCTTTTATTTCGATCCTCCTTACCGGCCGCTCAGCCATACTTCCAACTTTAATGATTATGCAAAGGAAAACTTCAATGACGATGCTCAAATCCGTTTGAAGAACTTTTGCGACCGTTTAAATGAGCTTGGCATAAATTTTATGCTCAGCAACTCTGATTGTTCAGGTAAAGACGGGACAGACCGCTTTTTCGACGATTTGTTCATCAACTATCGGATAGAGAGAGTCTGGGCATCGAGAAATGTAAATGCTGTAGCCTCGAAGAGAGGAAAATTATCGGAACTTCTTATCAGGAATTACAAATTCGAATCTGACCCTAAAATCGGATTATCCATATGATTAGCAGTAAAGTTATAGAATACATGCGTCCTTTATTTGACATCATCGGCAATTCAAAAGGTAAAACAATCGGTCAAATTAAGGGCGAATTGAATATCGAACGCAGCAAAATGGTAAAAGGAGCATCCGGATTGATAGTTGAAAACCTGCTTGGTATAGCAAACAACAACCGTAATGAAGCTGATATACCCGAAATTGGCTGTGAAATAAAAATTCTTCCGTTACAGAAAAATAGAGACGGTACCATAAAAGCAAAAGAACCTACAGCCATACAAATGATAAATTATATGGAGGTTGCCAAAGAAACTTGGGAAACAGCTAAATTACGGGGAAAAATTGCGCTTACCTTTTGGGTGGTTTATTTAGCGAAAAGAGACGGGAAATCGTTAAATCAGAATGAATATGTAATTGTAGATTATTTTTTAGACCATCCGGACGATATACAAAACGGTGTATTCAAAAAAGATTGGGAAGAAATACGAGCGTATATCAAAACAGGACGTGCAGACGAGCTTTCTTGTAGCATGGGCAACTACCTGGAACCAAAGACAAAAGGTGTTAATAACCAGGATAAAACTGATGCACCCGATGGTAAAGGCGGTACGATTAAAGTAAGAAGACGCGCATTTTATTACAAGAAGAACTATACCAATACCGTCATTATTCCTCAGCTTGATTTGTCTTCCATAAAAGGATGATTGGTTCTTACTTCACGTCTCCTAACCGCGTTTCGACTACGAATAATAGTCGGAATCAGAAGTTTGTTCGATCCGGGAATTTGGCTACTTTTGTATCAGCGTTGTTTCGACAAAGCGTAGCGTAGAAGATTGGTGCAGCGGTAAAGTAGTCAAATCGTTACCATCGACTTCTTACTCTTATTTCTTGAGTTTGTGTATCAATTAAATACGGAATAAGGGATTATCAGAGACGAAGACAGGAAAAAATGTAACCCTCTTAATTCTCAAATCAATTTGTAACCATGTCTATAGAAAAAGTAAAAGCCTATCTGGCCGGTTTCGGCCGCGACAAAGACGTGATGGAGTTTCCCGTATCCAGCGCTACGGTCGGGCTGGCGGCGCAGGCATTGTCTGTGGAGCCGGCGCGTATCGCCAAAACGCTTTCTTTCCTGGGAAAAGATGAAACGCGTTGCATCTTGGTGGTAACAGCCGGCGACTCGAAAATCGACAACACCAAGTTCAAGCGTTTCTTCCGGATGAAAGCCCGGATGCTCGGCCCTGAAAAAGTGTCGGAGTTGACCGGACATGCCGTTGGGGGTGTATGCCCGTTTGCCAATCCGGAAGGAGTAGAAACGTACCTCGACGTTTCCTTGCAACGGTTCACTACTGTTTTCCCGGCTTGCGGCAGCGGCAATTCCGCTATCGAATTGAATTGTGAAGACCTGTTCCGGTATGCCCGGGCGGCCGGATGGGTGGATGTAACAACCGGTGGAGCGCAAGTTGCCTTATGATAAAAATGATTCATACCGCCGATTGGCATCTCGGGCAAACCTTTTATGGGTACGACCGCGAGGAAGAGCACGACGCTTTCCTGCATTGGCTGTGCCGGGTGTTGACGGAAAAAGAAATCGACGTGTTGCTGATTGCCGGCGACGTGTTCGATGTAGCCAATCCGTCGGCGAGTGCCCAACGGCGCTTTTTCCGCTTCCTGCGGCAAACGGTAGGGAGCAATCCGCAACTTCAAATCGTGATTATTGCCGGCAACCACGATTCGGCTGCCCGCCTGGAGGCGCCTCTGCCGTTGCTGGAAGAAATGAATACGCATGTAGTCGGGGTGGTACGGCATACCGACGAGGGGAAAATCGATTTCGACAGTTTGTTGCTTCCTTTGCATAACCGCGACGGAGAGACGGACGCCTGGTGCATGGCCGTTCCTTTTTTGCGCCAGGGCGATTATCCGCCCCGGGAGGAAGAAGAGGGTCGCGATACCTATGTGGCCGGCATCGAGCGGATGTACGACCGGCTGGCCGGATACGTGCAGGCTAAAAAAACAGGAAAACAGGCCGTTGTGGCTATGGGGCACTTGCATGTTTCGGGTGCCGAGCTTTCGGAAAACGACCGCAGCGAGGGGGTCATCATGGGCGGCCTCGAATCCGTTCCGGCTACCGTGTTCGATAAACGCATCGCTTATACCGCGTTAGGGCATATCCATAAAGCCCAACGGGTAGGAGGGAGCGATACGGTCCGTTACTCCGGCAGCCCGTTGCCGATGTCGTTCTCGGAAACGCATTACCGGCACCAGGTGGTTTACGTAGAGCTCGAAGGAGAAACGGCGAGTAAAGTAGAGCCGTTATATATCCCCCGCACGGTAGATTTGTGGCGCATCCCGGCTTCCCCGTGTCCTCCCGGCGAGGTGCTCGAGGCGTTACAGGCATTGCCGGAAGCGGAGGCGGAAGCTGTTTCGCCGGCTCGTCCGTTTATTGAAGTGCGGGTGTTACTGCAAGAGCCGCTTCCTTCGTTTCGCCACGATGTAGAAGAAATCTTGAAAAATAAAAACGTGCGGTTAACCTCCATCGTGCCATCCTATCCCCGGCAAGGCGATGCGGAAGAGCACCTTCCGCTCACCTTCGACGATTTGCAGAAAATCGAGCCGCTCGACATGCTGAAAAAAGCTTTTGCCGGAAAATATAATACGGAAATGCCCGACGAGTTGCAGCAGTTGTTCCGGCAGGTCGTGGCCGGGTTGAAGGCAGAATAAGGGGTAAGGTAGTAGTTCGCCGAGCTGCCTCCCGATACCCAAAAGCCGGCCGGTTCGCAATAAGCAACCGGCCGGCTTTTGTTTTGTCAAGGCAACGATTGCCTCTACTTAGCCGCCAACGGAACGATACTTACCGCGTATCCGCCTCCCGGAGCGGAGCGTTGCTTGATTTTCGACTTATTCGTTACTTTTATTTTCTTTATTTCGTAAGCCTGCGGATTCGTTTTGTAATGAGCATCCGGAGCATCCGAGTAAATCGTGGCGACATACGTTTTGCCCGCATCCAGGAAATCGAGTGCGATGCGGGAAGTAAAGCCGTTCTCACCGGCCACGTTTCCGATAAACCAGTTATCCGTGCCTTTGGCTTTGCGGGCTACGGTAAGATATTCGCCCGGCTCGGCCTCCAGGTAACGGCTATCGTCCCAATCTACCGCCACGTCTTTGATAAATTGGAAAGCATCCGCGAAACGCCCGTAGTTCTCCGGCAGGTCGGCCGCCATTTGCAACGGGCTGTACATCGTTACGTACAAAGCCAGTTGGTTGGCCAGCGTGCTGTTTACGTGCGAAGTATTGTTCGGATTGATACGGGAAATATCCATTTCGAAAATACCCGGCGTATAATCCATCGGCCCTCCGATAAGCCGGGTAAACGGCAACACGGTAACATGGTTCGGCTTGCTCCCCCCGAACGCCTGGTACTCGGTGCCGCGCGCCGATTCGTTCCCTATCAGGTTCGGCCAGGTGCGGCAAATGCCCGTAGGGCGGGTAGCCTCGTGGGCGTTGACCATAATCTTATACCCGGCCGCTTTTTCGAGCGCGTATTGGTAGTGATTGTTCAGCCACTGGCTGTAATGATGTTCGCCGCGCGGAACGATATTGCCCACATAACCCGACTTTACCGCCGGATACCCGTTTTTGTTCATAAACCGGTAAGCGGCATCCAGTTGGCGCTCGTAGTTGCGAATCGAAGCCGACGTTTCGTGGTGCATAATCATTTTTATCCCCTTGCTTCCGGCATACCTCCGTATCCCTTCCAGGTCGAAATCGGGATAAGGAGTAACAAAATCGAACACATACTCTTTCGAGTTGCCGAACCAGTCTTCCCAGCCCGTATTCCAACCTTCCACCAGCACCGCGTCGAAGCCATGCTCCGCAGCGAAGTCGATATACCTTTTTACGTTTTCGGTAGTGGCGCCGTGCCGTCCGTGCGGCTTTACCTTCGCATAATCGGTAACATCCAACTGTACGCCCGGCAAGTCGTACGTATACGACCACTCGCTCTTTCCGGTAATCATTTCCCACCACACCCCGACGTATTTAGCCGGCTTAATCCACGAAGTATCCTCTATTTTGCACGGCTCGTTCAGGTTCAGGGTGATATTCGACGCTACTATATCCCGGGCATCGTCGCTTACGATAACGGTGCGCCACGGCGTATGGCAAGGAGCTTGCAAATGCCCCTTGGTACCGTCGGCATCCGGTGTGAGCCACGATTCGAATACGAAGTTTTCGTCGTCCAGTTCCAGGTGCATGCAAGCATAATCCAGCAACGCCGCTTCGTGCAGGTTGATGTAAAGGCCGTCGTCGGTTTTGAGCTGCAAGGCGGTTTGAACGCCGGTAGCAGAGAAAGGCGTTTGCGAAGCGTTCGGCGTAATCGCGCTTTTCATCAGTTTCCGGATTTCCGACAAGCGCGAAACGGTGTAATCGTACTCCTGAGTATCGTAATCGCCCGGTATCCAAAAAGCGGTATGGTCGCCGGTCATGGCGAATTGGGTACGCTCTTCCTTGATTACGAAATAAGTGAGGTTCTTTTGCTGTGGAAACTCGTACCGGAAACCCAGCCCGTCGTTGAACAGGCGGAAACGGACAACCATTTCCCGCTCCGTACCTTTCTGGCGGAGCGTTACCGCCAACTCGTCGTAACGATTCCGGATATTCCGGGTTTCGCCCCATACCGGTTGCCAGGTTTCATCGGCGCCGGTCCGCCGGGTATCCGTTAGTTCGAAATTATCGTACAGCGAGGTTTGCGGGTCGCGGTTTTCGGATTTAACAGCCAGCTCGGCCCCGAATTCTACCCGGGTACTGTTCCCCGTCAATTCCAATCCCAGCTTGCTGGGCAAAATCACCGGCTTGCCTTTGTAGCAGAGCCGGTAAACAGGCACGCCGTTATCTTCGAGCGAGAACTCCAGCAAAAGGTTTCCGTCGGGCGACCGCAACTCGTGGGCCATACCGGCCGCCGTACAAAGCAGCCAGATGCTTAAAAGCGAAAGGATTCTTTTCATTTTACTTGTTTTATCGGATGGTTATCTGTATTTTTTTCCTTCTGTCGGGTATCTTCACCCGGCACTCTTTCGTGTTTTCGTTCCACGACCAGGCCGCCGACGAAAAATCTTTTTCCAGCATGCTTGTCAGCGTATTTTCGTTGGCCTGTCCGGCCTCTTTCTTATCAACCGCTACACTGCCGGGACGGTTTTCGAGATGATACACCAACACCAGGTTTCTTTTGTCCGATTGGCGGAATCCTCGGTCGTCGGGGGTAATATCGGTAGTGTATCCGGTGGCCGACGTGGTACACGAGAACCGGGTTTTAGCGTAAATATCCTTCAGGTAATCCTGGCTTTCCCCGTCGTCTTCGTATAACTCGAAAGCAGCCGTTTCGTCTTCGTAATGAGGAAAAATGTGCACGAACAACGGGTAATCTTTTTTCTCGTGGATGTATTGCATCACCGGCATCATCGGGATAACGGAGCCCTTCTTTACAAAAACGGGTATCGTGCTTAGCGGGGCGCGGTAGGCTATCGTTTGTCCGCCTAAGTAAACCGTTTTCTTGTCGTTGAAATCGATCCATTCCCCTTCCGGCAGGTATACCCGTTTTACCCGTTCCCCCTTTTTCAGTACGGGAGCCACCAGCAGCTCTTCGCCGAAGATAAACTGATTGTCGGTGCGGCAGGCTTCCGCATCGTCCGGATATTCCATAAATAACCCCCGCGTAACGGGCAAGCCGGTATCGTGCGCCCGGCGGCTATACGTGTACAGATAGGGGAAGAGGGTGTATTTCAACTCGATGGCCGCCTTGCAGTTCTTTTCGGCCGCCTCGCCGAACAACCACGGCTCTACGGCGTTATCCCCCTCGTGATGCGCCCGGCTGAGCGGGCAGAATACGCCGAACTGCATCCAGCGGGTGTAAAGCTCGGCCGTCGCCGGGTAATCGGTAATGTCGCCGCAGTAACCTGATATGTCGGTAGTCCAGAACGGGATGCCGCCCAGCCCGGCGGAAATGCCTACCGCCACCTGGTTCTCCAGTTGCCCCCAGCCCTCCAGTACGTCGCTTCCGTTGCCGCTGTCGTTGGTCCAGCCGAACGTATACCGTTGCAGGCCGGCATACGC
Organism: Parabacteroides sp.; assembly: GCA_020860905.1. Taxonomy (GTDB): domain Bacteria; phylum Bacteroidota; class Bacteroidia; order Bacteroidales; family Tannerellaceae; genus Parabacteroides_B. The sequence continues at coordinate 7,064 of JAJBTJ010000178.1, forward strand.
CGAGCGGGTCATCTGGAAGATGCGGCGGCCGGGGTTGCGCTTGTCGAATTGCTCCTTCACCGCCTTGTCCCAGGTCAAGCCGTACACGTTGTGTATTTCGGCGTGTTTGCCGAGGCGGTGTTGCATATACAGGCGGTCGGCGTCTTCTTCGTTGCTCCAGGCCGGTTCGCCCATATCCGTCCAGAATCCGCTTATCCCGTCGTCGACAGGCTTTTGCTGGTAAGCGCCCCACCAATCGGCCGCTCCGGGAATCGTAAAGTCTACCACGCCGCAGTTGCCGCCCCACGGCCACGGCATATCGTACGCCTTACCGGTACGGATGTCGGTTACGAAGTAGCCCAGCCGGTCGGCTTCCCGCCACTGGCGGGCGTTGGCTTGCGAAATAACCGGGTCTTGCGAAACAATCATTTTGAATCCTTGCTTCTTCAACGCGTCGAGCATTCCTTTCGGGTCGGAGTAGTTGTCTTTCCTCCATTCGAAGTCCTGCAAATGCTGCGTCCAGCCGATGTCCTGGTAAATGATGTCGCAGGGAATCCCGCGCCGGCGGAACCCGGCCGCCGTTTCCAGCGCTTGCGCTTCTTTTGTATAAAGCCCGCGCGACTGGGCGAACCCCAACGCCCATTTAGGCGGCATAATCGGTTTCCCCGTCAGGGCGATGTATTGTTGCAGGATGTCTTTGTAATCTTTACCGGAGATAAAGTAATAAACGAAAGCCCCGTCGGGCGCCTCGAACGAATAGTATTCGTCCGACTCCGTACCGAATTTGAACTCGGTTTTATACGTGTTATCCAAAAACAAGCCGTACCGGTAACTGCTCATAAAGAAAGGGATGCTTTTGGACAGCGGGTCTTCGGTAACACTGTAGCACGGGCGGTCGCTGTTCCACATTTTATAAGCGCGTCCGCGCCGGTTCAGCGGCCCGGTTTTTTCGCCCAGGCCGAAAAATTGCTCGTCGTTGCGCAATACTTTGTACGCTTTTACGGCACACGAGTCGGCCACATGGCCTTTATCCCGGTAATCGCCGAAAAGCAGCTTTTGCCATTTGTCGAAGATTTGCAGCTGCATGGGGTTTTTGTTTACCCGGATGCGCAGTTTCGGAGTGAAAAGTTCGTAGCAGGCCGGCTCGTCGTTCACCCGGATTTCGCCCATGTCTTCGAGTTGCTCGTTAATTACGGCGAACGATTCGTTGGAGCGGACGAATTTGCCTGCCGGGTCGAACCACACTTTTACCACCGACCGGCTGCACAGGGAAAGCGACAACGCAGCCCCGTCGGTGCAATGGAACAGAATCCGGTTGCCGTTTACGGTGTACGACGTGCATTCGCCGGCAAGCAAGGCGCCCGGAAAAAGCAGGATGCTTATCGTTAAAAGCCAGTTTCTTATCATTTATTCTTCTTTTTTAGCGTGTTAATATTCCAATACCAGCATGTTCCAGTAAGCGAGCGACGGCATCGTAACGGTAACCCGGTTGCCGGACTGTACGAACTCCAACGGCTCGGCAACGCCTCCGTTTCTGTCGGGCGAAGCCATCCACATGTTCGATACGGTCTGGTTTACCGGGATATGTATTTCGCAGCCGGTAACCGGTACGGGCGCTTTTTGGGTACCGTTCGTGTCGCGCCATTCCATCGAAACGGCTTCGGTGAAATTGATAAAGTGCAGCACTTCCTTATCGGGGAACAGCTTCGCTGTTACCGCTACGCTCCCTTCTGCCGCCGGCCAGGGTGCGAACGACACTTTCCCGTCGGCCGACGTAACTTCGACTGTCGAAAAAGCGCCGCCGTCGCGCAATACGTTCTGGTAAGCCACCAGGAAGTCGTAATAACAGGTGAGCGCGCTTTTCGTTTCGCTTTTCATCTGTAAGTTCGAGTTAGGGAAATATTCGTTGGCCAGGTAATGTTCGCCCAGCTCCAGGTGTGCGCCCCCGAAAGCAAAAATCGTGGCGTTGGCGAGCAGCAGGCCCGGCAGATTAACGTAACCCGAGTTGTTCGACCGGGCGTAATTCATGTAAGCCGTCAGTACCGTCGGCTTCGTATGGCCGCTATAAGCGTCGTTGTCGGTAATCACCCGGGCCAGTTGGGCAAACGTTTTGCATTCGTTCCACACCTCGGTATACAGGAAATCCGTTTCCGAAGGAGCGATGCTTTTTTGTTGCCCGTATTGCGAAACTGCGTTCATCACCAACCGCTTGCCGGGGGCGGCCTGCTTCATGGCTGCGATAAACGGGCGATACGCTTCGTCGAGCTTTACCGCGTTTCCGTTGTAGTCGTACACCGTTCCCCGGTCGCCTAACTGGTCGATGTGGAAGCCGTCGAAACCGAACACGCCGTATACCTCGTTATTCCGCGCGGCCAGGTAGCTTTGCCATTCCGGATTGCCCGGATTCGTCAGGTAAATGCTGCTGCGGAAAGGCGCATCGAGCAGGTGTGCGTCTTTTTCCGAATGGTTCCGGTCTTTGAAAAGGTACCATTCTTCCTGTACGCCGTCGGCTGCGGCATTGTCTAATGCGCCGAAAGCGAGGTTGTAAAACATCGTCTTCATCCCTTTGGCATGCGCCGCGTCGATATACCCTTGCACGGTAGAGAGGTAGTTGGTGCGTTCCATCAGGTCGGGCCACGAAGGCAGCGGGTTTTCCGGCGTTCCGGCCAGCGGGCGCTGGTGGTCGTGCATCCAGTCGTAGAACTGGATACCGTTGATGTGGTACCGGCTCAGCACGTCGATATTCTTTTCAATCCGGTTTTGCGAAAGGTTGCCGTACGAGGATAAAAAGCCGTACCGGGGAAACTTCGTCCAATCCGACGATACGTCTACGGCGATGCTTTGGCGTACCTTTTCCTCCCCGCCGGTTATTTCGTAGAGGTCAACCAGATACCCTTTATAATCGTCGGCCGGTGCCGTCCAGCTCCAGCAATCCGACGTGAGGGGCTCTTCATACACGGTTTTTCCTAAATGGGAGTAGCGTATTTTCAGGTTTCCCGAAGGTTTTCCGGCTAAGGTAAAGCGTACGGTTTCGCCCGGCTTGTAACAGGCTTTATCCGTTTTCAAACCCGCCTCGAAATAGGTTTCGCCATACACCACCGGGTCGTTGGCGGTATCGTAATAATCTTCGCAACCCGCCACGACGAGGGAGGCGAGGCAAGCGATAAAAATCGGTATTCTGTTCATGATACTATACTGTTTGTAAAGGGAGGTGCGGCGTTTCTACCTGCCACATCCTTCCTGTGATTCGTATTATTGTTTCCGGATGATAACGGTTTCCGTAAGTTGGTTCAGCTCGATGGTGTACGCGCCCGCTTCCGTTATCTTCCATTTATAGTCGGCGCCCGCGCCCGGATAGTTATAAACCATCTGTTCTTTGTTCCCTGCCGGCGCTTTCCCGGCTTCGCCCGCCAGGAACCAGGCCCCGTTCCAGTCGGCTTGCTTATCCAGCGAAAACTTCAGTTCGCCGGCATTCAGCGTGCCGTTAAATACATATTGCCCGGTTTTGAGCTTGGTGAAATAAGCGTAGTTGTCTATCCCGTCCTGGTTTCCGGTTTCCCCGTAACCCAACCGTATCTTGATGTCGCTCACCCATCTGTTCTTCCGGTAAAAAGCCTCTTCCGACAAGCGCCACGCGGCCGAGAACGAAGGGAACGTACCCCACCGGTTGTTTGCCGAAAAACGGGAGGAGCCGTCGCGGCGTACAGTTGCCGTAAAAAGGTACTTTTCGGCCAGGTTGTAGTTTACGCGCCCGAAAAACGACAGGATAGCCCAATCGTTTTTGGTTCCGCCCACGGTAGGGTCTTTCAGGCCGTTAGCCAGCTGGTTGTTGCTGTCGCTCAGGAATCCCTGTACGCTCGCATTCATCCGGTTGTACACGTTGTTTTGCGCGCTCGAGCCGAGCAGTACGGTAAGGTGGTGTTTGTCGTTGAAGGTGCCGGTATACGTGAGCGTGTTGTCCCATAAATAAGTAAAGCTCTTGTTCGATTCTTCGTATAAATAAGAGTCGCGCTGCGGAATGGGTTTCCAGTCGTACCGGGGATTGAAATTATGCTTGTCCCAGAATTTGAAGTCGATGCCGCCCAGTGTCTTGAACGTGACTTTGTCGAACAGCCTTATTTCCGCATAGATATTTCCGAGCACGTTGTATCCGCATATTTCTTCGCGGTTTACCGTTGCGCGCCCTATCGGGTTGCGGATGTCTCCGTACTGGTAAGCCGGTTCGCCGGGCCCCGAGTAACTTCCGTCGTCGTTATAAACCGGTTGGGTAGGAAGGGCCGCCATCGTTTCGCGGATGTCGTACGAACCTTGTTTTTTCAGGTCATGGTTCAGGGTTACGTTATTCCCGAATTTCAGCCAGCTGCGAAGTTTCGATTCGCTGTTGAACTGGAGGGTATACCGGCGGTAGGAGGTGTCAAGTACGATGCCGTCCTGGTCGAAAACGCCGCCCGAAACGTAATAATTGCTCTTTTCGTTCCCACCCGAATACGACAGCGTATAATTCTGCATCCAGGCCGGCCGGAACAATTCGTCGAGCCAGTCGGTGCCTTTGCCCCATGCGGTAGGGTCGGCAAAGTCTTCCCGCTGTTTCAACCGCGATGCCTCGGAAACGCTTTGATTGTAGTTGGCAATCATTTCGTTGTGCAGCGAGGCGAATTGCGAGGCGTTCAGCATTTTCGGAACATCGGTGGCCGATTGTACTCCCCAGTTGGCGCTGAACGAAATTTTGCCGTCGCCCGTTTTTCCTTTCTTGGTAGTAACCAGTACCACGCCGTTCGCTCCCCGCGACCCGTAAATGGCCGTGGCCGATGCGTCTTTCAGCACATCCACCGTTTCCACGTCTTCCATATTCAGCGCGTTGAGGCCCAGGTCGGTGGGCACGCCGTCGATTACCAGGAGCGGCTCGCTGTTGTTGATGGTACTGATGCCGCGGATGCGGAACGATACGTTGTCGCCCGGCTTGCCCGACGAAACGACCTGTACGCCGGCGGCGCGTCCCTGTAGTGCTTCGCCGATACTGGCCACCGGCTTGTCTTTCATCAAATCGCCCGATACCGACGACACGGCGCCCGTCAAATCCTTTTTCCGCGATACGCCGTAGCCCACTACTACCACTTCGTCGAGCATTTCGGCGTTTTCCTTCATTATCACTTGCAGCGCGGATTTGCCTGTAACGGCTATCTCCTGCGGAAGCAAGCCTATGTACGATATAACGAGAACGGCGTTGTTATCCGCCTCCAGCGAAAACCGGCCGTCTATATCGGTAATGGTTCCCTGCGAGGTGCCCTTTACCGATACGGAAGCGCCGATGACGCTTTCGCCTTTTTCGTCGGTTACGGTTCCCGTTATTTTCTTCAGGTTCTAAGCCCACGCACCGGCGGCGAGGCTTACGGATAGCAAAAGCAGGAAAAGGCGGCTCAGGCTGCTCCGTTTTTTCTTTCGATTTTTTTTCATGGTCCGATTGATAAGTTTTACATTCGCTTAGGGTATCCTTTTCCGAACCCGGGTGCCGGAAAAAGCGTTGCCCCTTCATTACAAAAGTAGAAGCGGAATTTCGATACGGAAAATCCACATTGATGTAATATATATTTGTAAAATAGACTGATGTTTGGTAAATAGTGCGTTATGTAAATAATAGGCCTCGAAAAATATAGACGTCATATCGTACGGTTTCCGTTGATAACGCCTATTTTCATTACCGAGTTTTCGAATTCGTCGCGCGGCACCGCCGCTTTATTCCGTACCCGCGTGCGGTAACTGTAAATGGTATTGGCCGAGTAGTGCAGGAAATTGGCAATGCGCGAGCTGTCGGTTATTCCGAGCCGGATTAAGGCGAATATCCGGAGTTCTACGTTCAGCAACTCGTTCGGCTTCAAAACGAACCTTTCCTTTTTTTGCAGCAACGCGTTGAACTCTTCCACGAAGTCGGGATAAAGGTGGAGGAAGATGCTATCGAAATTTTCGTACAGCTCCTTTAGCTCGTGGTCGATCATGGTGCGCGACTTCAGCATTTTGTACAGTTCGTCGAGCTTCCTTTCCATCGCCTTTTTATTTAACGCATGCTGGTACTTTTCCAGTTTGTTTATATAAGTGGAGCATAAATCGAGGAAGTGTCCGATATAAGCCTCCTTTATCTGGTTCGCCTCCGAAAGCGCTGTATTTACTTCCGACAGTTCCCGGTTTACCCGGTTCAGTTGCTTTACCGTAGCCTGCAAGTCGTCGTTGAGCTTATTCAGTTTCACGTTGGTACGGTACAGCTCTTTCCGGATGCGCGCCACCCGTTTCATCTGGCGATATACGTAGGCTACGGCGGCAATCAGGAAAAGAGATAAAATGCTTACCGAAATAAGAAAGCGCATCAGCTCGCTTTTTTGCCGGCTTACATTTTCCTGGTAAGCAGAGTCGATAATCGGGAATATCTGCGATATTTCGTAGGTGCGCAGGCGGGCATTGCAAAAAATAGCGTCTTCCATCGACGACTTGATGCAGGCATACGCTTTTTCTATTTCGCCGGTTTCGTATAAAACGGAGGCCAGCGCCTGCATGGAGGCATTTTCCTTGATGGCATTCTTTATATCGCAGATAGCCGATAAGGCGTAATAGCGTTTTTGCATGGCGGCATCGCCTTCTTTCCGGTAGATGTTAGCCAACGCGTAAGCCACCACCGCTTTTTCGTGCGTATCCGATTCGGCCTCGTTTAAAAGTTCCTGTAGCAACCGTTTCGCCTCGTCGAGCCGGTTCTCGTCGTCCAGTTTTTCGGCGTATACGATTTTGTAATGATGCGATTGCCTGTCTAAAACCGAGAGAAGCGAATCCCGGTATAATTGGCTTTTTTCCTTGTAAATAAGTGTATACGGGTTATTATGCGAGTAATAATTGTAGAGTTGCTTATAACAGTCGAAGTAGTTAACCGCCAAGCGGCCGGGCAGCTCTTTGCTGTTTAGCGAGCCTAACGATTCCACCGATTCGATATACATGCCGGATATCGTATACAAGGATACTAATTCGAGTGCGGATTCGTATTGCTGATGCGGATTTTGCAGTGAGGCGGCTATAATCCGGTTCTGGCGGGCGTAGTAGATGGCCGAGTCCGAAACGTAGGTTTTGTATTCGTCGTACAGTTGCCGGTTGATGTCGTATCGTTGTCCGGCTGTAATACCAGGCGTTTCGAGCATCTTTTTTATTTCGGAAATCCTGTTTTCCTTTTTGGCCATATAGCGGTCTTTGTGCTCCATCAGCCGGTAAAGCGTATGGAGCGTCGTATCGCCCGGTATGTTCGGATAGCACGTTGAAACGAATGAAACGAACAGGAAGAATAAAATTATTTTTTTCATTTGCCTGGTTAGCTGGTAACTATATACAAATGTAATGAATTCAGCCGATAAAGAACAGTAAATGAACAGGATTTTATTTGTTGCGGTTTCGCGGGAAGCCGAGAGCCGCTTTTCGTGAAGGGGGGTGATTCCGGTTGCATGTTCCTGCCTTGAAGCGGTAAGGCCTTGTCTCGGTAAAAGAGAATGACGAAGCTAACATTCTATAATAAAAAGCAAAATACGCTGGGTGGATTACCGGTTTATCGGGGCTGTTTCCGGGTCGATTCTTGCTTGGGAACTGAATTTTTTTTGCTTGTACTGCAGGTCTTGTTTTTCAACGGATGAATTTATAAAGTCAGCATCAAAAAAATGGCTATTTTTGTTTTATTTGATGTATTAAAACCGATAAAGCTATGACATCTGTAAAAACAAGATTACGAAAATCGACCGTCCCAGGCAGGCCGGGCCGGTTGATATTCCGGTTGATACACGACCGGAAAGTACGAACAATTTCCTTACCTTATT
>JAJBTJ010000312.1 GCA_020860905.1 Parabacteroides sp.
GGATACAGTTTTTATCCACATAAAACCGGTTTTCGTTCAGCATAAAAAAGAATAAATCCGGTGAACGAATCGCTTTAAAAAAAGGGATATTGTTTTTATCTTGTGTTTTTAGTTGGAATTACCCCCGTTCGGGCCGTTAAACCTCGTTTCCGGTCGGAGGAATGCTTAAAAATACGATATAGGCAATTGGTTATTCCTAAACCAATTGCCTATATCTATTTCCGGAATATCCCTGTTTACCGGAAACTGTTCCGGGTATGAACGGATAGCGCTTGTTTATTTTCCTTTCGGGGTGCTAATTGTACTCTTTTCCGAATTTGAGTTGCACGTCGGCTACATATTGCTTGATGCGTTGTTCGTCCGCTTTTTTACAAATAAGCAGTACGTTGCCTGATTCGGCCACGATGTAATCGTCCAATCCCTGGATAACCGCCAGCTTTTCGGGGTCTTCGAGCGCTACGATGTTGTTGCCCGACTCGTAGAACAACACCTTGTTTTTAAGCGGGGCGTTTCCGCTTTCTTCCTTTTGCGCCAGGTCGTACAACGAGCCCCAGGTACCCAAATCGGCCCAACCGAAGTCTACACAAAGCATATATACGTTGTCGGCTTTTTCCATCACGCCGTAATCGATGGATATATTTGGGCAATACGGAAAATTTTCGTGGATAAATGCCTGTTCTCCGTCTGTATTGAATTTGTCTTTTCCCAAGTCGAACCGCGTGGTGATGTCGGGAAGGAATTTATGGAATGCATCCAAGATGGTGGCGATATTCCATACGAAAAGGCCGGAATTCCAGAAAAACTCGCCGCTTTCGTAAAATACTTTCGCTAACTCCAGGTTCGGCTTCTCGGTAAAGGTTTTTACTTTCGTAAATTCACCGATCATCCGGTCGCTGCTCTGGATGTAGCCGTATCCGGTTTCGGGGCGGCTCGGCTTGATGCCCAGCGTAACGAGCGCCTTGTTGTTTTTTACGAACTCGAGCGCTTGGGATACGTCCTGCAAAAACTGCTCTTCTTTCAGTATCAGGTGGTCGGAGGGGGCCACTACGATATTGGCGTCCGGGTTGCAAGCGTAAATATGGTAAGCCGCATAGGCGATACAAGGAGCCGTGTTACGGCGCGTGGGTTCCATCAGGATTTGGTTTTCGCCTAATTCGGGAAGTTGCTGCTTGATAAGCGACGCATATTTTTCGTTTGAAACAATGTAAATATTTTCAGTAGGAATGATTTTGTTAAACCGGTCGAAAGTTTGCTGGAGCAACGATCTTCCGGTACCGAAAAAGTCCAGAAATTGCTTCGGATAACTTTCTCTGCTGAACGGCCAGAAACGGCTTCCGATTCCGCCGCCCATGATAACGCAATAATTATCTTTCATGATGTATAGGCTTGCATTTGTAAATAACTCATGCTACAAAGTTAACCAAATATTCGATTTTTCAAATTCAGGCGCTGCAAAATATGATTAACGGAAAAAAATCGCTTAATCCCTTGCGCATTCTAATTTTTTATCTACCTTTGCACCGCAAACAAGCCCAGATGGCGGAATTGGTAGACGCGCTGGTCTCAAACACCAGTGGATTCACTTCCATGCCGGTTCGATCCCGGCTCTGGGTACTTAGAACCCCTGATAATCATCCGATTATCAGGGGTTTTTTCTTTTACGAAGTGTACTAAATGCGTACTGATTGAGGATTATACCGAATATACAGGTAATTTGTATGACACACAAAGAGAGTGTATTGTTCCCATTCCGGATATAAGCCGGGATAGGTCGATAGGTATACTCCAGCCACTATATTCAATGAATACGGGCACAATGAGGTGCATCTCTTGATTTTTTCTCCGCTGGGTAAGAGAATCCTATATTTCTGTACAAAAATATGGGGGGCTAATCCTGCTGTACCCTATTTCGCTGAAGTATCTCCTTTTTCAGTGCAAAGTAAAATTCCAGCCGGTGAATTATCATCGGGTTGCATAAATTCCGCCTTGAGATAGTCCAAACACATATTCAGTCGGGATGCGTATTCGTGATGGATTTTGTCAATTTTCACTTCCACTATTACATGGCATTTCAATATGCGGTGACAGAAAACAAGGTCTGCAAAGAAGCAGGCTTCATTTGTTAGTATCCGCTTTTGGCGTGCTTCAAAGCAAAAGCCATGGACCATTTCGATAATAAAGAAGGTTTGTACAAAGTTACGTTCACAAGCCGTTAGCAGGCTCCTTTATTACGGTAAAATTTCCGAGCCGGGAATCTGTTTTCACCCCGTTTAGAAAGAAAACCCGGTCGAAAACCGGTTCCTTCTTCCAGTCCCAGTGCATCTTGTTCGAAAAGGCGAAAGTGTCTGTGGTACCGTCGTTCCAGTCGATTACCACTTGCTCGTTGTCGAAGGTATCCGCACCGTCGAATTCGCCAACCATCAAGCAATAATTTCCATTATCGCTTTTCTGGGCGTATAATCCGTAAAAAAGCGCCAGGTAGGCTTTCGTATACATTTCTATCGAGTCTTTCTCATAGGTTTTGCCCCGGTAAACGGCCTTTATGCCCTGGTGGGCGATGGAGCCCGGCGTTTCCGGGTTCAGCAGGTCGTTTCCCTGGGCATCCTGTACCGAAATGGAAAGTACGATGGGGTAAATGTCCCAGATTCGATCGTCGTTGTCATCGCACGCCGTGAAACCGGCCGTAAAAAGGAACAGCAACGCTGTTGCGAGTAAAATGGTTGTTTTCATACGCCTGTGTTTTAATGGAACCGGGTTCCGGTCGATAAATGCTTGTGTTTATTTTATTCTTTGAAGAAAGACGGAGCGAACCGAAAGCAGGAACACGCTATGCCCGGATGCTGGAGTGCAGTCTGTTTTCGCTTTATTCGTCAAAGCAAAGATATAAAAATGCCGGATATTCCCGGCTGTTTTCCTGTTTTTATTTTACATATCCTCTTCGCTTTCTTTTTCCGTCGAAACAAAACAAAAAAATCGCTTGGCCGGGAAACAAAAGCCTACTTTGAACCGATAATGCCAATTATTGGAAAAATCGTGCTATTTTCAAACGGTTCTCCGCCCGTATCTTTGGCCTGTCAAGAAAAACATAAAAAAACAATATCATGCGAAAACTTCTTATCTTCTCCGTATTGGCGGCCTGCACGGCGGTAAACACATCCGCCCAGTGGAAACCGGCCGGCGACAAAATCAAAACCCCGTGGGCGGCCCGGATAAATCCGGCGTCCGTTTTACCCGAGTACCCGCGCCCCCTGATGGAACGCAGCGAATGGAAAAACCTGAACGGCTTGTGGAGCTATGCCATTACCGGGAAAGGCGAAAGCGCGCCCGTACAGTTCGACGGGCAAATCTTAGTGCCTTTCGCCGTAGAATCTTCCTTGTCGGGCGTAGGGAAACGGGTGGGTGCGGACAAAGAGTTGTGGTATTCCCGCCCCTTCGAAGTGCCCGCTGCCTGGAAAAATAAAAATGTGTTGCTGCATTTCGGCGCGGTGGATTGGCAAACCGACGTATGGGTAAACGACATCAAAGTAGGCAGCCATACCGGTGGCTTTACCCCCTTTTCGTTCGATATTACGGCGGCGCTGGCCGGTAAAGGAAGCAATAAACTAACGGTAAAGGTGTGGGACCCTACCGATGCCGGTTCCCAGCCGCGGGGCAAACAAGTAAACAAACCCGCCGGTATCTGGTATACCCCGGTAACCGGCATCTGGCAAACCGTTTGGATGGAGCCGGTAGTGGCCAACCATATCGAGCAGCTCCGTATCACGCCCGACATCGACCGGCATACCCTCACCGTGGAAGCCGGAATAGCTGCCGCCTCGCCTGCCGGTTTGGTAGAAGTACAAGTATATGATAACGGGCGTTTGGTGGCAACCGGCAAAAGCATTAACGGCGAGCCGGCGGTGGTAGGGATGCCCCGTGACGCCAAATTGTGGAGCCCCGATGAGCCATTTTTATATACGCTGAAGGTATTTTTGAAAAACGGAGGGAAAACCATCGACCAGGTAAACAGCTACGCCGCCATGCGGAAATATTCTACGCGAAGGGATGCGAACGGTGTTGTCCGCCTCGAATTGAATAACCGCGCCCTGTTCCAGTTCGGGCCGTTAGACCAGGGATGGTGGCCCGACGGGTTGTATACCGCTCCTACCGACGAAGCCTTGGCGTACGATGTTCAAAAAACAAAAGATTTCGGATTCAATATGATTCGCAAGCACATTAAGGTGGAGCCGGCACGCTGGTATACGCACTGCGACCGGTTGGGTATCATCGTATGGCAGGATATGCCCAGCGGCGACCGCAATCCGGAGTGGCAAAGCGAGCAGTATTTCGACGGAGTGGAAAGAAAACGCTCCGCCGGGTCGGAAGCTTGTTACCGGAAGGAATGGAAAGAAATTATCGACTGCCTGTACTCTTACCCGTGTATCGGTACCTGGGTGCCGTTCAACGAAGCGTGGGGACAGTTCAAAACGCCCGAAATCGTGGCCTGGACCAAAGCGTACGACCCTACCCGCCTGGTAAATCCCGCCAGCGGAGGCAATCATTACCCGTGCGGCGATATGCTTGACTTGCACCACTATCCGGCGCCCGAGTTGTATTTGTACGACGGGCAGCGAGCCACGGTATTAGGCGAATACGGTGGTATCGGGCTGGTATTGAAAGACCATTTATGGGAGCCCGAGCGTAACTGGGGATACGTACAATTCAATACGCCTAAAGAAGTGACAGACGAATATGTAAAGTATGCTGATAAGCTGTACAAACTGATTCCGAACGGATTCTCGGCGGCGGTATACACGCAGACCACTGACGTGGAAGTGGAAGTGAACGGGTTGATGACGTACGACCGGGAAGTAATTAAAGTGGAAGAGCCGCGTGTACGGGAAGCCAACCGGCGTATCTGCAATGCTTTGAATGAATAACGGCAGGAAACGCGCCGGCCGGCTGCGGAACAGGCGCGTTTTCCCGGAAGGAAAAAATAAAAAATTAAAACACGAAAGCGATGAATAAGTGGATACTTTGGATAGGCGCTGCGCTGCTGGCCGCTTGTACTCCGGGTAAGAATAAAGAAGCGCTCACCGAATCCGGATTGAAAAGAAGCGACTTCCGGACGGAACTCGACGGCGGACAAACGGATTTGTTCGTATTGAAAAACAAAAACGGAATGGAAGTATGCGTTACCAACTTCGGCGGTCGCATCGTGTCCGTAACGGTTCCCGACAAAGAGGGGAAGATGCGCGATGTGGTATTGGGCTTCGGTTCCATACACGAGTACCTCGAATATCCTTCTAATTTCGGCGCCACTATCGGACGATACGGCAACCGCATCGGAGGGGGCCGTTTCTCGCTCGACGGCACGGAGTACCGGCTTGCGCAAAACAACTACGGTCATTGCCTGCACGGTGGAGTCCGGGGGTTCGACTCCCGGTTGTTCAAAGGCGAGCAGGTAAACGGGCAGCAGGTAAAACTCACGTACCTGTCGCCTGACGGCGAGGAAGGATTTCCCGGTAACCTGGCTTGCACGGTCACGATGTCGCTTACCGACGACAATGCTCTCGACCTGCGGTACGAAGCCGTAACTGATAAACCGACCGTTGTGAATATGACGAATCACTCGTATTTTAACCTCGACGGCGACCCGTCGAAAAACAATTCGGAATATTTGCTTACGGTGCATGCGGATGCGTATACTCCGGTTGACAGTACGTTTATGACAACCGGCGAGATTGCTTCCGTAGAAGGTACGCCGATGGATTTCCGGCAAAACCCGCCGCGATTGGCTCCCGGATTGACTGCGATTTCGAACAACTGAAAAACGGACATGGCATCGACCACAACTGGGTATTGAATACCGCCGGCGATATCAGCCGCGTTTGTGCTACGCTCGAATCGCCTGTTACGGGAATCGTGCTGGATGTATATACCACCGAGCCCGGAATCCAGGTGTATTGCGGCAACTTCCTCGACGGCTCTCAAGCCGGAAAGCACGGCGTCGTGTACAACCGCCGTGCCTCCGTATGCCTCGAAATCCAGAAATACCCCGATACGCCCAACAAGCCCTGTTGGCCTTCCGCCGTATTGAGGCCGGGCGGGAAATACGAAAGCCGTTGCATTTATCGGTTTTCGGTTCGCCGGTAATCCTTCTTATAATATATGTATATGAAAACAATCCTGTGGTATGTCGTTGCGTTGTGCAGTCTCCTGGCGGCCTGCCGGCCGAACAAACCGCCCGGCCCGGCGGCGGCAGAGAAGCCGGCAGTAACTGCAAACGAGCTTGTCCCGTTGGCCGACCCGTTTATCCTGTTGAGCGGCGGCACGTATTATGCCTACGGTACCCATTCGGCCGAAGGCATCGAAGTGTACCGGTCGGACGATTTGAAAACGTGGCGTTACCAGGGGCTCGCGCTCCGCAAAGAAGATGTTTGGGCCGACCGCTGGTTCTGGGCGCCCGAGGTATATGAACGGAACGGTACTTTTTATATGTATTATTCGGCCGACGAGCATATCTGCGTGGCTACTTCCGCTTCGCCTCTGGGGCCGTTCCGGCAAGCAGAAAAGAAGCCCATGTTACCCGGCGAGAAAAGCATCGACCATTCGTTGTTTGTCGATACCGATGGCACGCCTTACCTTTTCTTTGTACGCTTTACCGACGGGAATAATATCTGGATGGCCCGGTTGGAGCCCGACTGGATAACCTTGCGGCCCGAAACGATGCGTCCGTGTATCCATGTGTCGCAGCCCTGGGAAGAAGTGTGGCCGCGTGTAAACGAAGCTCCGTTCGTTATCAGGCGTAACGGTATATATTACCTGACCTATTCGGCCAATAGTTACGAAAGTCCGATGTACGGCGTAGGATGCGCCACTGCCACCGACCTGCGGGGCGAGTGGACGAAATACGACGAAAACCCGTTGTTGCAAAAGCCGGGCGACTTGGTAGGCGTAGGCCACAGCGCCCTGTTTACCGATAAGGCCGGGCGCTTGCGTATCGTGTTTCACGCTCATCGCGACAGTACCCGTATCCATCCGCGCGCCATGTATATCGGAACCGTCCGGTTCCAAAATGCCGCCGGTACGGAGCGGATGCGCATCGGGCCCGGTTATGAAATTCCCAGGTTAGTGAAATAAACCCCGTCAAGCATGGAAATGAAAAGAATGGTATGGGCCGTTGCGTTGTGCTGTGCGGCAGCCGGCGTTTTAACGGCAACAGAAAAAGAACCGGCTGACGAACGGCCGGCCGTGTACCGCAACCCGGTAGTGAATTACAGTTTACCCGACCCTTCGGTAATCCGGGGCGATGACGGCTACTATTACTTGTACGCCACGGAAAATATCCGCAACCTGCCTATCCATCGCTCTAAGGATTTGGTAAACTGGGAACAGACCGGAACAGCATTTACCGATGGTTCGCGTCCGGACTTCGAGCCCGAAGGCGGCCTCTGGGTACCCGACATCGCCCGCATCGGCAACCGCTACGTGCTGTATTATGCGATGTCGAAATGGGGAGGCGAATGGACATGCGGAATCGGCTGCGCTACGGCCGATTCTCCCGTCGGGCCGTTCACCGACTGCGGGAAGCTGTTCCGCAGTAACGAAATCGGCGTGCAGAACTCTATCGACCCGTTTTTTATCGCCGAAGGAGGAAAAAATTACCTGTTCTGGGGGAGTTTCCGTGGGATATATTATATCGAGCTCGCGGCCGATGGGCTTTCCTTGAAACCGGGAGCGAAACCGGAACGGGTAGCCGGTACCGCCTACGAAGGGGTATATATCCATAAAAAAGGAAAATTCTATTATTTATTCGCCTCCACCGGCACGTGTTGCGAAGGTTTGAAGAGCACGTACACCACGGTAGTGGGTCGCTCCGGAAACCTGTTCGGCCCGTACACCGACAAAGCGGGGAGCGCGATGCTCCACAACCGCCACGAAGTGCTGATTCGGCGGAACGATTGGTTCGTGGGTACGGGGCATAACTCGGGAATCGTAACTGACCGGGCGGGTAACGACTGGATGTTTTACCATGCCGTGAGCGTACGGAATCCGCACGGGCGCGTATTGATGCTCGACCGGGTGCGGTGGGAAAACGGCTGGCCGGTGGTAACGGGCGCCACTTCGTCGCTGGTATCGGAAAAACCGGTATTATAAACTTAGTAAATAAGGTAAAGGAAATAGGAACTGGAGAAAAATGATAAGCAGCTTCACTCCGGTATATGGCTGATTTTACTTAAACTTGTGCTTGTTAAAACCCGATACGAACCATGAAAAATCTTCTTGTCCGCAGCGTATGCCTGTTGCTTTTCGTTTCCGGATGTCTTTTTGCCTACCCCCGCGAGAATATTCGCTATTATTTCCGTACGCTGGATATAAACGACGGGCTTTCGCAGAATACCGTCAATACCATTTTGCAAGACCGGCAGGGCTTTATGTGGTTCGGAACGAAAGACGGGCTGAACCGGTTCGACGGGCGCACGTTCCGTATTTTCAGGAAAGAAAACTCCGCTCTCGGGAATAACTTTATTACCGCCCTGTACGAAGATAGCGAAGGGAAAATCTGGGTGGGAACGGATGCCGGCGTTTATGTGTACGACCCGGTAACAGAGACGTTCGTCTCTTTCGATGTAACGAGCGATACGGGCGAAACCATCGAACGTACCGTAACGACCATCGGGTGCGACAGCCGGAACGATATATGGATTGCCACCGATTACCAGGGCCTTTTCCGGTACGGGCGGGCAACCGGTACTTTGCGGAATTGCCTGTACCGGGGCGACCATACCGGCCGGGGTGCCAATGTAACCCGTTTTTGGTTCGAGGGGGAAACCTGCTGGGTATGTTTGTACGACGACAACCTGTATTATACCGACGACTGTTTCCGTACGTTACAGCCGTTCAGGGATGCGGAAGGCAACGAGCCTTTCAAAGACGATATAATCAATACGCAAGTTACCGGCCCCTATAATTGCTGGTATATAGGCTCCGCCGGCGGATTGACGGAGGTAAACCGCACGACGGGGAAGGTAACGCGGCTTTCCGACAGCTATGTACGCGACTTGCGGTTCGCATCCGATACGGAATTGTGGGCCGGAACCGAGTCGGGGTTGTACATCTACGAGCCGGGCAAGGGCGAAAAAGCCCATCTCGTTGCTTCGGACGGGAACGATGAATATGCGCTGGCCGATAACGCCATCTATGCCCTTTGCCGTGATAACGAGGGCGGCCTGTGGATCGGCTCGTATTTCGGCGGCGTGAATTATTATCCCCGCCAGTGGACATACTTCGAAAAATTTTATCCCGGCGACGATAACCGGCTGTTCGGCCGCCGGGTGCGCGAGTTTTGCGAAGGCGACGACGGCACGCTCTGGATAGGAACCGAGGATAAGGGCTTGTTCCGTTTCGACCCTGCTACCCGGCAGATAACCCCTTTTACCCATCCGGCCATCTACCGCAATGTGCACGGGCTATGCCTCGACGGCAACGTGTTGTGGGCAGGTACGTTTTCGGGCGGCCTCAACCGCATCGACCTCCGTACCGGGCAGGTGCGGAATTACCGGAAAGGGCCGGGCGCCAGTTCGCTGGACGCCAATAACATATTTACCGTATGCAAAACGGCTGCAGGCGACGTGTGGGTAGGCACTACCTACGGCTTGTCGCGTTATAACCGGCTTACCGACGATTTTACCCGGATACCGGAACTGGCGAACGTGTTCGTATATAAGATACACGAGGATTTTAACGGCCATCTGTGGCTGGCTACCTATTCGAACGGGGTATTCCGGTACGACGTAACGAAAAAGGAATGGAAAAACTACGTATTTTGTAAAACCGACTCGACTTCGTTGCCGTACAACAAGGTGATAAGCATCTGCGAAGACAGCCGGAAACGGTTGTGGTTCACCACGCAGGGCGCCGGCTTTTGCCGCTACGACCCGCAACACGATAATTTTGTGCGGTACGGTACGGCGCAAGGTTTTCCGGGCAATACCGTTTACCGGATGGTGGAAGATAACGCCGGAAACTTGTGGCTCACCACCAACAACGGGTTGGTTCGCTTCAACCCGGATACCCGTGCGAAGCGGGTGTATACTACGGCCAACGGCCTGTTAGGCAACCAATTTAATTACCAGTCGGGGTATAAGGATAAGCGGGGACGCATTTACTTGGGCAGTATCGACGGCTTTATCTCGTTCAACCCGGCTACATTCGTCGAAAACACGTACGTGCCGCCGGTGGTGATTACCGGTTTCTTCTTGTTTAACAAACGGGTGCCGGTGGGAGGCGATAGCTCGCCGTTGAAAAAAAGCATCCTGTTTTCGGATAAAATCGAGCTCGAGTCGTACCAGAATTCTTTTTCGTTCCAGGTAGCCGCGTTGAGTTACCAGGCACCGGAGATGAACCGGCTGATGTACAAATTAGACGGCTTCGATAAGGAATGGTACGCGGTGGGGCGTCATCCGGAGGTCGCTTACTCCAATTTGCCGTACGGCACCTACGTGTTCCGGTTGAAGGGTTCGAACAGCGACGGCCGGTGGAACGAAACGGAACGGGTGCTTACGGTTCGTATTTGTCCGCCTTTCTACTTGTCGGGCTGGGCGTACGGCGTGTACGTGTTGCTGGCGCTGGGAACCTTGCTTGCGATGGTATTTTATTTCAGGCAGCGGAGCGCCGCCCGGCACCGGCGGCAGACGGAAAAGTTCGAACAGGAGAAAGAGCGGGAAGTGTATCGGGCTAAAATCGAATTCTTCACGCATGTGGCACACGAGGTACGCACACCGCTCACGCTGATAAAGGGGCCGCTGGAAAACATCCTGTTGAAAAAAGAAATGGATGCCGAAACAAAAGAGGATTTAACCGTTATGAAGCGAAATACCGAGCGGCTGCTGAGCCTCGCCAACCAGTTACTCGATTTCCGGAAAACCGAGAGCCGGGAGTACCGGTTGAATTTTACGGGGTGCGATATAACGGAGCTGTTAAAGGAAACCCACCTGCGTTTCAGTTCCGCAGCGAAACAGAAAAAACTGGATTTTACTTTGTCGGTACCCGGAGAGTCGTTCTCGGCGCACGTCAACCGCGAAGCCTTTACAAAGATTATCAGCAATTTGCTGAATAATGCGGTGAAGTACGCCGCTACCTACGTGCATGTTTCGCTCGAAGTAGATACCGCGGGCGAACAGCGCTGCTTCCGTATCCGTACCGTAAACGACGGAACGGTGATACCGGATGCGATGAAGGAGGAAATATTCAAACCCTTCGTGCGTTTCGACCGGGAGGAAAAAAGCAGCCTGGTTCCCGGTACCGGCATCGGATTGGCGTTGTCGCGGTCGCTGGCCGAGTTACACCGGGGGCGCTTGTTTATGGAAAAAGGGGAGGAGGCGAATCGTTTTTGCCTGTCGCTGCCGGTAGAGCAGGATACCACCATTTCGCTCGGTAAAGGCGATACGCAGGAATCGGAAAAGACCGTGCGGCGGAAACCCGTTCCGGAAACGGACATTACCGGGCGGAACAAGCTAACCGTCTTAGTGGTAGAAGATAACCCGGAAATGCTTGCGTTCGTGTGCCGCCGGTTCTCGGCCGATTACACCGTACTTACGGCTACCAACGGCGAAGAGGCGCTCGACGTATTAGACGAAAACTTTGTCAACCTCATTATCAGCGATGTGGTAATGCCCCGGATGGATGGGTTCGAGCTGTGCAAAACGGTGAAGTCGAAGGTGGACTACAGCCATATCCCGGTAGTACTGCTTACGGCGAAAACCACCATCCGGTCGAAAATCGAAGGGTTGGAACTGGGCGCCGATGCGTACATCGACAAGCCGTTCTCGATGGAGTACCTGGCGGCCTGCGTCGCCAACTTAATCGTAAACCGGGAAAAGCTGCGGAAAACGTTTGCCCAATCTCCTTTTGTAGCGGCCAATACCATGGCGCTTACCAAGGCCGACGAAGAGTTTATCCGTAAGCTCAACGAGGTGGTGTTGGCGAATCTGCCCAATCCGGAGTTCAGCATGGAAGATATGATGGATGCGTTCAATATGAGCCGCTCCAATTTTTACCGGAAAATAAAGGGGGTATTAGACCTGAGCCCGAACGAATACCTGCGCCTGGAGCGGCTGAAACGGGCGGCGCAATTGCTCAGGGAAGGCGAGGCGCGCGTCAATGAAATTTGTTATGCGGTGGGATTCAATTCGCCTTCTTACTTTTCCAAATGCTTCCAGAAGCAGTTCGGGGTACTGCCGAAAGACTTTGCCGGGTAACGGGAATGAGCCGGATACAGAAGCGCGGAAACCCGGAGAGGAATGAAAGCACGGAGGATTTCGCCGGCATGTATTCCGGATAAGTACGTGCACGATATTCCATACAGGATTGGCACGTTTCTTCCATTTATTGGGATGGTTGTTTTAGCCGGAACGGTCGCTGTACCGTACTTTTACAGCGCCGTAACCGGTGAAAGACCGGATTGCCGTTCCGGGTTGCCGGGCGCGGAATAAAACGGCGGAATAACTCGATTCTTGATTTAATCCATAAAAAACAGCGTTATGTATAAGAATTTAGTCTTGTTGTTGTGTTTATTGCCCTTTCAATTCGTATCGGCCCGAACTAACCCGCTCGCCGATTTTCCTGAAGGATATACGCCCGAAGAAGTAGGGCGCCGCCTGGCTTATCATTTCGTCGACGGGAAGCATATGCTTCATGGCGGCAAATGGATTAGCTATCCGGAAACGTTTGCCTGGAACGGCGCGCTGAAGTTTGCGGCGGTAACGGGCGACGAAAAGCTGCTTCGCCTGTTGCAAAACAAATTCGAGCCTTTGTTCACCACCGAAAAAGCCTTGTTGCCGGTGATGAACCACGTCGATTTGAATATGTTCGGCAGCTTGCCGTTGGAGCTATACCGCGTAACGAAAGAAAAACGGTACCTGGAGCTGGGTATCCCGTATGCCGACACCCAGTGGATAGTGCCCGAAACGGCTGGCGAAAGCGCTAAAGCCTGGGCCGATAAAGGCTATTCGTGGCAAACCCGCTTGTGGATAGACGATATGTATATGATTACCATCGTGCAAACCCGGGCCTACCAGGTAACCGGCAACCGTGAATACATCGACCGGGCGGCGAAAGAGATGGTGCTTTATCTCGACGAGTTGCAACGGCCCAACGGCCTGTTTTACCATGCACCCGACGTTCCGTTCTATTGGGGGCGGGACAACGGCTGGATGGCGGCCGGCATGGCGGAGCTGCTTCGCTCGCTCCCTGCCGGCAGTTCGTATCGTCCGCGCATCTTGCAAGGATTCCGCACCATGATGGAAAGCCTGAAAAATTACCAAACTTCCGGCGGCTTATGGAACCAACTCATCGACAAACAGGGGTGCTGGCCGGAAACATCGGGCTCGGCCATGTTTACGTTCGCCTTTATCACGGGCGTCAGGAACGGCTGGCTGGATGCCGGCGAATATGCTCCCGCCGCCCGGAAAGCCTGGATGGCGATGGTTCGTTACATCAACGAACAGGATAACGTAACGGAGGTTTGCGTGGGAACGAACAAAAAGAACGACGAGCAGTATTACTACGACCGGCCGCGCCATGCGGGCGACTACCACGGGCAGGCGCCGTATCTTTGGTGTGCGGCGGCGCTACTGGAAAAATAGCTTTTCGGGGGGACGGCCGGTTTTCAGGCTTTTCATTTCCCGGTCTTTGATGCGCATCCCTTCCTCTACCGAGCCGATAAGCAAGGGCGAGGCAGGGTCGTGCTTCCGGTTGTTCCGTCCGGCGGCGAGGTAATTTCCCCGGATGGCGTAACAATACATGCAGCCATGCAGGCAGCTTTCGTAGGTACCGATGTCGATGCTTTCGATACACCGGCATACATCCCGCTGGTTTTTGTCTTTTTGTGCCCGGATGGGGTGCCCGGTAATCCGCTCTATGAGGTCACCGTCGATACATAAGCCGCCCGGAATGCCGAGAGCCGCCAGGTTTACTTTGGTAGTACAGGTATTCAGCTCTGCCGGATAAGAGCGGAGGGTTTCTTTGAAAGAAACAGCCATCGCTTCGATTTCTTCCGGCTTGAGCGGATGGATGCCCCGTGTTTCCAACGCCTTCCGCACATGCGGGTAATGGTCGATGAATCCGAGCATGCACTTTTCCGTATGGTCGCGTAAGGCGTAGGCTATCCGGGCGAACGCTTCCCTGTGGAAGCTTGCGCTGTATTGCGGGCTCGTAAAGACCGGGTCGTACCGCCAAATCACTTTTTCCTTTCCTATTTTATCGGCAAGGCGCTTGAATGTCTCGATTCGTTTTTCCAACGGCGGCAGGTTCGTTTCGATTTCCTTCCCGTACGGATTCAGCGTATATTGAAAGTAATAAGGATAACCTTGCAGGGCATCGAGCTTATCGAGCATCGGGTGCGGGTTCTTTGTCCAGAAAACGATGCAATCCACCACATCGGGCGTGAGCTTTATCCGGCCGAGCATCCGGGGATTGTATGGATTGGGCACGAGTACATAGCCTTCGCGGAGGCGGTTTACGAACCACCCGGAATAAAAAGCGGGAATGTCTGTCCGGCGGCTGGCGCTGATTATCATCTTTTTTGCTCGAGTTTATTTGCGAAGGTAATCATTTTCCGGAGATATACTCATATTAATTGTTTGTAGCATCTCCTAAGT
>JAJBTJ010000083.1 GCA_020860905.1 Parabacteroides sp.
ACGCACCTCGCCGGCTCTCACGCAAATAGCCCCTTCACGCAGGGGTTATTTTGACGATTTGACATTTTGTTATATATTTATATCTGGACATAAAAAAGAAGCAGAAAAGGTCAAAGGCTGCATCCGCTTCGCTACAGCCCGGCCTTCGTTCGCTAAAAGCCCTGAACTCGCTTACTGCGTAAGCTCAGACAGTGTGCCTTTTTTCACGCTCTCTTTCGGCCGGTCTGCTTTACGCCCATCGCCCGAGGCCCGGGAGCCATACGAAGTGGCCGGTGCTTTTCAAGGCTGGATAGGAAGAGGCAGGGAAATAAACGGATTCTCTTTCATTTGTTCTGCTGTTCCTCCATCGAAAATTGATTTTTATCCTGTACTTTTGTCTGGCACTAAAAGATAAAGGAGGATTTTTATGAAAACATTGGGAAATATTATTTGGCTGCTTTGCGGAGGGTTGGTTACGTGTGTGGAATATATCGTATCCAGTATCGGCTTGATGGTAACGATTATCGGGATTCCGTTCGGGTTGCAAACCCTCAAACTGGCTACGCTAGTATTGTGGCCTTTCGGGAAGGAAGTGGTACCGAGCCCCGACGCTCTCCCCGGTTGCCTCACGTTCATAATGAATATTATCTGGTTCTTTATCGGGGGGATATGGATATGCCTGTCGCACCTCTTGTTCGGCGTTTTATTGTGTATCACGATTATCGGCATTCCGTTCGGCTTGCAGCACTTCAAGCTGGCCGGCCTGGCGCTGACGCCGTTCAGCAAAACGATACGGGGATAAGCTGACTCCGTAATCCGGAACAGAGTTTTCCGCCTCTGCCGGGAACATCACTCCCCTACACACCAGCCGGCAAGCACTCAAGACGAGTCGGGGAATCGCCGCAAATACAAAAGGATAGAGCTTCACTCTATCCTTTTGTATTTTTCCTGTGCTTCTTTGAGCGAACAGACATTGAAATGCCACCACTCGCGCGTAATCGGCTTAAAGCCGGCTTCCGTCATCACCCGCCTAAGCAAGCGACGGTTGTCGTATTCCTGCCGGGTTATTTTCCCTTCGGCCAGCAACTGGTCTTCGGCGGTAGTGTACGATTCCTTGCCTGGATAATCGTAAGGCGTTCCCATCGGAAGCGCCTGCCCGGCGGAGTCAACCAGCCCCACATCTACCGCAAGCCCGTAATTATGCAGGCCGCCTCCTTTGTTGGGATTGGCTACGTAATACTTCATATCCGATTGCTTGGCTACGTTCCACATATCCTGCTGGATACGGAACGGACGGGCGGCATCGTAAACAACGATACCGGTGCCGGGACGCAGTTGTTTCAGCCGCTGTTGCGCATCGGCCAGCCTCTCGGCTGCCTCCGGGCGCAGCCAAGCTGTTTTAAGGTCTTTGTACAGTACCTTCCCGGCAAAGTTATCCGGCGTACTATACACCAGATGCACGGCAATCGACGAATCCTTGTCGGTTACTTTTACCAATCCGAGGCTGTCGAAATAGGCGCTCCACAATTCGTTATGGGGCTCGACGAGCTTCGGGTCGAGCTTCTTGGCTTCTGCTGCTATTTGTTCCTACAGGTCGATTACCGGATAAACATGCCGCTTTTCTTTCCCGTTACAGGCAGCAAGCAGTAGTACCGACAACACAACCGGAATAATCCGTTTCATTTCACGCTGCTTTTTTAAATTAATCTATGCTAATCCGT
Organism: Parabacteroides sp.; assembly: GCA_020860905.1. Classification (GTDB taxonomy): domain Bacteria; phylum Bacteroidota; class Bacteroidia; order Bacteroidales; family Tannerellaceae; genus Parabacteroides_B. The sequence continues at coordinate 1,701 of JAJBTJ010000083.1, forward strand.
TCGCCTTGAACCGGATAGTGAAGGAATACGGTAGCCGAACCTGAAAACTTTTCAGCCGATTCGGTGGTCCAGAACCGGCAGGTGCCGTTGCGGGTAATTTTTCTTTCTATTTCCGGATGGCGGAACAGGTAATTCTCGAGGCTTTTCGCCACGTACTCCCCTTGCGATATAACAGTGATACCGGACGGGAGGTTTTCTTTTATCTTGGGAAGTAACAGGGGATAATGGGTACAACCCAATATCAAGGTGTCGATACGGTCGTCTTTGGCCAGCAGGCGCCTGATATGCTGCTTCACGAAATAATCGGCGCCCGGCGAAGTGGCCTCGTTATTTTCGACCAGGGGCGTCCACATCGGGCAGGCTTCGCCAGTAACCGTAATGTGGGGATACATTTTTTTTATCTCCAGTGTATACGAGCCGGAAGAGATGGTTCCTTCGGTACCCACCAGCCCGACGTGTTTCGTGCGGCTTATCCGGTCTATTTCTTCCACAGTAGGACGAATCACGCCCAATACGCGCCGCGAGGCATCCCATGCAGGCAAGTCTTTTTGCTGAATCGTGCGCAGCGCTTTTGCCGAGGCCGTGTTACAGGCCAGGATAACGAGCTGGCATCCGCTACGAAACAGGCGCTCTACCGCTTGACGGGTAAACCGGTATACTACTTCGAACGAACGGGGACCATACGGAGCGCGTGCATTATCGCCCAGATACAGGTAATCGTACCCGGGCATGAGCGCCCTTATTTTCTCCAGGATGGTGAGTCCGCCGTATCCGGAATCGAAAATCCCTATCGGGCCGGGGTGTTGTGGAAACATGGCTGATACAGTTTCATAAAAAAAAGCCTGTCGCATACACAGGCAATGGATAAGAAATTAAACGCGGAGACACGGAGACGCAGAGTTTAAAATTATTCATCGCAATGAATACTCTGAGTTCCCGTGTCTCCGCGGTCGGTTCGTCTACGCTTTATGTTGAAGCGATATTTTTATTGCAAGCCTAATTTCGCTTTTACGAACGCCGTAGCGTCGATAGCCGAAGCGCCGGTGTAAAGCAATGCCTGCGGATTGATAATATAGGTGTATCCTTTTTCATCGCCTACCGCTTTAATCGCATCCTGCAATTTCCGCTGTATCGGGGCGAACAGGTCTTGTTGCTGTTTGGCAACGTCTTGCTTGGCTACCTCTACGAAGTTCTGCATACGGTCTTGCAAATCCTGCAATTCGCCTAATCTTCTTAACCTGATATTTTCGGTTAATGAGTCTTGCTGGGAAGAAAATGCCGTATACTTTTTCTGGTATTCGTCTTGCATTTGCTTGAATTCCTTGTCGTATTTTTCGTTCAAATCCGCGATTTTACTTTCCATCCCTTTCAATTCGGGCATAGCCGTAATAATCTGGTCGGCGTTTACAAATGCAATCTTTACCTCTTGGGCAACTACTCCCAACGGGAGAATCATGAACAATAAAACAATCAGTTTCTTCATTTCTATTTTAATTACATGTTACATATCTCAATAAAGCGCACAAATATAAGCATTTATTTTGAATATCCTAATTCAGTAAGGACTTCATTGCTGATATCGATGGCCGGATTGGCATAAATGATACTCATGGCCGACGCCCGGTCGACCACCACGTCGATTCCTTCTTCCTGCGAAATCTGCTTAACGGCTTCATAAATCTTATCCTGCAAAGGCTGTATAACGGCTTGTCTTCTTTTCATCAACTCGCCGTCGGCTCCGAAATATTTCTTTTTCAACTCCTGCGCATCCTGCTCTTTCTTTACGATGGCTTCTTCGCGCTGCGTTTTCATTTGCGGCGACAACGACGAGAGTTGCGACTGATACGTTTTATACATATCCTGTGCTTCTTTCTGCAACGTTTCTACCTCGGCCTGCCATTTTTTCGTCTGGTCGGCCAGGCTCTGGTTCGCTTTTTCGTACTCGGGAATATTTTTCAATATATACTCCATATCTATCAGGGCGAATTGCTGAGCCATGCCTGCAACAGAACAGAGAAGCAATAAACTGCATACATACATCCACTTTTTCATAACTTCTTCTTTTTTAGTTCTATGTTATGACTGTAAATATAACGGACGGATTGTGAATAAACGTCTAATACGCGTTAATTAAAATTCCTGGCCGATTACAAAGTGGAACTGGCTTCCTCCGGCATCGCGGCTACCGTTTACTTTATCGAAGCCGTATCCCCAGTCGATACCCATCATACCGATCATCGGGAGGAAGATACGCACGCCTACACCGGCCGAGCGTTTCAAATCGAACGGGCTGAAATTCTTAATGTCGGCCCAGGCATTTCCGGCTTCGGCAAAAACCAACCCGTAAATGGTAGACGAGGGTTCGAGCAGGAACGGATAACGCAATTCGAGCGCCAAGCGGGAATAAGCATATCCGTATTGTCCGTTATTTCCCATGATACTACCGTTTTCGTATCCGCGCAGCCCGATGGTTTCCATGGCATAGATACCGTAACCGGTCATACCGTCGCCTCCCATATAGAAGGTTTCGAAAGGCGAACGCTTGTTCTTGTTATACGAGCCTAAGAAACCGTATTCGACACGTGTCATCAGCACCGGCGTTCGTTTTACGGTCATCGGCGCCAGCGGGGTGAATATCTTGGCTTTGAATTTCCACTTATGGTATTCTACGAATTTGTATTTCGTTTTGTCGTCGGCCGTCATGTTCGCATAATCTTTGCCGTCCCACAACGAATACGGCGGAGTGGCCGCTACCGAAAACATAAACTGCGAACCGTACCGGGTATAGGTAGGATTGTCGATAGAGCTCCGTTGCAACATCAGTTCCAGGTTGATGTTGTTGCACGAACCGTTCCGTACGTTGAGGAAATAATCCCAATCCTTCATTTTATACAGTTGGTAATTCAGGGTGGCCATGAACTGGAAATAATCGTCGGGCCAGTTCAGGCGCTTTCCGTACCCGAGGGATACGCCCACTATCTGAATCGACTTATCCGGGTCGAGCGCATATTCGTAGCTATAACCATAGTCGTACCCGTAATTATAGTAGTTATTATTAAAATAGTGGGTGCTCATATCCGTTTGTTTCGAATAATAAAGGCTGGCCGAGAAGGTATTCGGGCGCTTGCCGCCGAACCACGGGTCTAAGAACGACACGCTGTAGGCCTGGTAATACCGGCCGTTGGTCTGGCCGCTCAACGTAAGCGTTTGGCCTTCGCCCTGCGGAATGATGCCTTTATACGTACTCGAGTGCAGGAAGTTCTTCATCGAAAAGTTGTTAAACTTCAAACTCAGCTTTCCGATAATACCCGTTTGCCCCCAACCGGCCGAAAATTCGATTTGGTCGTTGGCTTTGGATACCAAATTATACTCGATGTCCACCGTACCGTTTTCCGCATCGGGTATGGGCACCGGATTCATATTTTCCGGGTCGAAATGCCCCATCTGGGCGATTTCACGCACCGAGCGCATCAAATCGTCGCGACTGAAAAGCATACCGGGCTTGGTACGCAGCTCCCGGCGCACGATATCTTCGTATAACCGGTCGTTTCCGTTGATGATAATCCGGTTGATGGTAGCCTGCGGCCCTTCGGTGATACGGATTTCCAAAGCAATCGAGTCGTTATCGACATCCACTTCCACCGGGTCGGCGCTAAAAAACAAGTATCCGTTATTATAATAAAGGTTCGACACCGCGTCTTCGTCTTTTATCAGGCGATCTTCCAGTTTCTTCTGGTTATACACGTCGCCGGCCTTCATTCCCAACAACCCTTCGAGCATCTCGGTAGGATATTTCGTGTTTCCTACGAAATTGATATCTTTCAGGTAATATTTCTGGCCTTCGTCTACATCGATGAAAATATCCACTTTCTTGTCGTCGTTGTTCACCACGCTGTCGCGCAGGATAACGGCATCGCGGTAACCGTGCTCGTTGTATTTGGCAATCAGGTTTTGCTTATCGTTCTCGTATTCGTTCGTTACGAACTTTTTCGTACTGAACATTTCCAGGATACTGGTTTTAAAATCGTTTTTAAGCGAGAATTTTTCGTTGGTTTTCTTCATCGCTTTTTTCAATAACCGGTCCGAAAGTGCTTCGTTCCCTCCAAAATGAATCTGATGGATTTTGGTCTTGCGGTTCTTGTTGATGTCGATATCCACGAACACTTCGCCCTCTTTGGAAGGGTCGTCGCGCTCGGTTATCTGCACCTCTACATTCTTGAAGCCTTTTTCGTCGAAATATTTTTTAATCAAGGTTTTGGCCCGGTCCATCAGGTTGGGGGTTATCTGGAATCCTTTGCGAAGGCCCAGCCGGGCTTCCAAGTCTTCCCGTTCGCCCTTCTTAATGCCGTGGTACGCAATATCGGAAATACGCGGACGTTGTTTCAGACGGATTTCGAGCCACACCTGCCCGTCTTCGATTTTAGTGGCTAAAATTTTGACATCCGAAAAAAGCCCGTGCCGCCAGAAACGCTTTACGGCATCGGTAATCTCTTCGCCGGGAATAGATATGTCGTCGCCCACCGAAAGACCGGAAAAACCGATTAACACGAAATCGTCGTAATTCTTTATACCGGTTACCTTGATATCCGCAATTTTATATTTCCGGGGAGTCAGCGAATACGAAATTTCCGGCACTTCGACCGTTTTTTCCACTTCGATACGGGTCGTGTCTTTCTCTTGCGCACGCAAAGCTGAAACAAGCGCGAAAAACATCAAAAACAAACCTATTCTTTTGTACATACAACAGCTATTGTTTATAATACATCATAATTGCTCGCTCGTTTTCCCGAAGCGGCGTTCCCGCACCTGGTAATCGAGTAAGGCACTATACAATTCTTCTTCTCTGAATTCCGGCCAGTATTTCTCGGTAAAATACAGTTCCGCATACGAAAGCTGCCACAACAGAAAGTTACTGATGCGTTGCTCTCCGCCGGTACGGATTAATAAATCGGGATCGGGAATTCCGTGAGTGGTAAGACAGGCGGAAATGCTGTTTTCGGTAATCTCGTTTATAGCGAGCTCTTGCCGGTTTACCCGTGCAGCCAGTTCACGCACGGCCGCCGTAATTTCCCACCGCGACGAATAACTCAACGCCAATACGACCGAAGTACCGGTATTCGCCGAAGTTTGCGCCATGCAATCCAGGAGCGATGCATACGCTTTTTCCGGCAAACGCGACAAATCGCCGATAGCCAGCAAACGTACGTTGTTTTTCATCAAATTCGGCGTTTCTTTATGAATAGCCATGACCAACAGGCTCATCAATGCCTCGACCTCTTCCCGGGGACGGTTCCAGTTCTCCGTGGAAAAAGTGTACAAAGTAAGGTATTTCAAACCGATCCGGCTGGCTGCTTCCACGACTTTCCGCACGGAAACGACCCCTTCCCGGTGTCCGAAACTCCGGTCTTTCCCCTGAGCTTTGGCCCATCGTCCGTTTCCGTCCATGATAATCGCAACGTGTTGCGGCAGGCGCCCGGCATCTATTTTTTCTTTTATTGACATGCTCGTGTTCGTGGCATTCTTAATTTCGATGTTCCGCATGTTTCATCTTTCCTGCTCAATCCATGCCGGCAAAGCCTAACCGGTTAATCCGCCCTTTCCATACTTCACCGGTATAGGGAGAGGAAATAGAAGTTTTTCCGCTGAAAACAAAGAGATAATTCTCCGGTGTGACGAACGCGGCGGAATAAGCCCTCGGCGCGTATTCTTCGGGGAAGCTCAACAGTTCGCCGGCCGGTTGCCAGGAAAGACCGCGATCAGCCGAGCAAACGATATTTTTCGTTGCCTGTCCGGCCGAATTCATACCGCCTAACAGGTAAAACAGGCCGTCGTATTCCACTAAAGAGGCACCGGCCATTCCTTCTGTAAAAGGAGGTTGCGAAGATTCGTATTTTACCCAGTTCAAGCCGTCGGTAGTGTTCCATATCGTATTCAGGAATTTTGTTCCTCCTAAATTACGGCCCCCGGCCAGGAGCAGGTAAGGATGATACATATTTTCGTAAGAAAGCCGGGCAAAGCCGCCTCCCATCGGGAAGTTATCTTGATCGACCTCGGCGCCGGTTTCCCAATTTTCCAAATCCGAAGTGCGCATAAAAACATATTTACCTTCCTTTTTGCCGATTGCGGCCAAGTAGCTTTTCTGTTTATCCGTTTTGTTCACCACTCCCAGGATAGAATGAATATAGGTGGCCGAAGTAACCCCGGTCCAGGCTGTATAAGCGGGAGGAGCCGATTGATAGGCGATTCCCTGAAAATTGTCATACGTTCCCACAACCAGGTTTCCGTTAAAAGAAACCAATTGCTCCCAATCCACGTTTCCGTAATCAGGAGTAAAAGTGACGTTACCAACGGCCTCGCACCGGTTTAAATCCGGGTAGCACACAAAAGCAGTCTGCGTCTGAGCAGATGCATCCGCCATAAACATCACGTACTTTGTTTCAACTCCGTCTTTCACGGGTACCAGGCCCTGGTACTGGAGATTTCCTTCTTCAACCCCGTACAAATCGGACGAAACCAAATTCCATTGCATGGAATCGGGATTCACGGTATGGATATTAATCCAGGCGGTGTACGGTTTTTTATGGATTCCGTCCATCGGGGTTACCACGAATTCTACCGGTTTGGTAAAATCGAGCGAGTCGGTAGTGTTCCACCACGAGAGCGTATCGGCCAGGGCGGTTTGCTTTACCTGGATTCCGGCTACGCCGCGGGTAGTAAAAGTACATAGGGCCTTTTCCTTAATTACGGTGCCGTACGCCATCGAATCGGGATTGTATATTTTACCGTTCAACTGGTCGATGGTAAACTTTACGCTGTCTAAAGCAGGGATAGAATCATTTTGCAAATGGAAATAATATACTTGCGCGTCTCCACTGGGGGTATAGTCCGTGTTGTCATCGTCGTTTCCCAGGCAAGAAGAAAAACATATAACGAAAATGCCGAGCAGCAATAATACGATTTTATCTTTCATCAAAAACAATATTTATACATATAAAGGCACAAAAGTAGAAACATTTTTTTCTTTCTACTTCTTTCCTCCCATTATTTATAAAATTTTAGGGTGAATAAAGCATTCTTCCTATTCCTGTTTTTCAGACACTCGCAGCGGATTGCCTTTAAATATCCGGATAATCGAACCGCCGAAAGGATACGTGCATACCGGTTCGACCGGTACCCGGGGCGCTTCTACGCCGCTTTGCAGCCATTTCGATGTATATTCTACCCGGATTTCGTTCACTCCGCTTTCGAAAAAGCGTTTCAGCGTTCCCGCCCCCCCTTCCACCAGCAGCGTTTGCAGGTTGCGCTTATACAGGAAATCTTTGATTTGCCCTACCGTATCGCTCCCGGGAAGCAACGATACAAACTCCACACCCGTACAAGGCCCGGCTTCCTTCCGGGTAAACACCACGGTAGGAACGGCGCCGTTGTAGATTACCGCACCCCGCGGAACCTGCAAATCCGGGTCGATTACCAGCCGTACCGGGCTTTTCCCCGCCCAATACCGGGCCGAAAGCGAGGGGTTATCCAGCAAAGCGGTACGGGCTCCTACCAGAATGGCGTCGACTTCGGTACGGAGCTTATGTACCTGCCGCTGCGTAGCAGGCGTGGATAATACAGCCGGGGGCTCTTCGGACGAAACCCGGCAGGTATCCATATACCCGTCGGCGCTTTGCGCCCATTTGGCTATTACATAAGGAGAACGGTGGCGATGAAACCAGATAAACCGTTCGTTCAGCCGGAGCGCCGCTTCTTCCGCTACGCCTACGGTTACTTCGACACCGACGTTTTTTAACAGGCGCACCCCTCTTCCGGCTACTTCCGGGAAAGGGTCGAGGCAACCGATTACCACACGGGGAATTTTTTTTTCTATAATCAGGTCGGCACACGGGGGCGTTTTCCCGTAATGCGAGCAAGGCTCCAGGTTGACGTATAACGTGGAACGGCTCAACAAGGCCGGGTCGGCTACGGCGCGAACGGCATTTACTTCGGCATGCGCTCCGCCGTATTGCCGGTGATACCCTTCGCCGATAATGCGTCCGTCGCATACAATCACCGCTCCCACCATCGGATTGGGTGAAACGTTTCCTTCGCCGCAACGGGCCAGCCGGATACAACGCTCCATAAAAATCCGATCGTCCGGCATCTCTTTTATTTGTTTATTTACCATTTACCCATTACTTTTGCTGCAAAACAAACAAATGACCGAAACTTTCCGGTATATAAAACACGAACTGCAAGGCCTCTACCCGCCCGGCGAAATCAGGAGTTTCATCCGCATCCTGTGCGAGCATGTTTGCCGTATGCCTTACCATCGTTTGTTGCTCGACAAAGATAAACAATTATCGGCAAACGAAAAGCAGGCGATTCGCCGAATCGTAGAACGGCTGAAACAATCGGAACCCATCCAGTATATCACAGGAGAAACCCAGTTTTACGACCTATCGTTCACGGTAACGCCCGGCGTATTGATTCCACGCCCGGAAACCGAAGAGCTGGCCGACTGTATAATCCGTTCGCGCGCCGCCCGGAAAAGCGACGAAACAAGGATACTCGACATCGGTACGGGAAGCGGTTGCATAGCCGTTACCTTGGCCAAACACCTGCCCGGAGCGGAGGTATGGGCTGTCGACATCTCGGAGGATGCGCTCTGCATCGCCCGGCGAAACGCCGAAAAAAACGGGGTATCCGTCCGGTTCTGCCGGGCCGACATCTTGCAGCCACAGTGCGCCGACACGTTACCGGGCATATACGACATCATCGTAAGCAACCCGCCGTATGTAACCGACGCAGAAAAGAAGGAAATGCAAAAGAACGTACTCGACTACGAACCTTCGCAGGCCTTGTTCGTGCCGGATACCGACCCGCTGCTTTTTTACAAGGCTATCAGCCGGTTGGGTAAACAAAAAATCAGGGAAGGCGGTTTTCTTTATTTCGAAATCAATGCCCGGTTCGGACGGGAAACGGCGGATTTGCTGGAAAAGTACGGTTACCGGGAGGTACGGTTGATGAAAGACCTGTACGGAAACGACCGGATGATAGAAGCGCAACGGTAAAGCTCCGCCCGAATCCGTTCCGCTCCGAGGCTGCCCCGTTTAGCGGATGCTCCCGACAGTAAAAATTAAGTTGTATCATTTATGAAACGAATAAACGAAGAACAAGCCCTGCAACGCGCTGCCGCTTATTGCGCCAACGCAGAGCATTGCTCGTGGGAAGTAAGGAAAAAGCTGGCAACGCTGGAATTACCGCACGAAGCGGTAGAGCGAATTATCGCCCGGCTGGTAAACGAACGGTTTATCGACGAACGCCGGTATGCCGCCAGCTTCGCCAACGACAAGCTGCGATTTAACAAATGGGGCCGCATCCGTATCGATTACGAGTTGAAAAAGCGGGACATCCCGGCCGATGCCCGGGCGGAAGCGCTGGAAGGAATCGATGCGGAAAGCTATACCGGAATCCTGGCCTCGCTGCTCAAAGACAAACGGAAGAGCATCCGGGCAGCCGACCGGCGCGAAGCCTACTGTAAACTGCTCCGCTTCGGAGCCTCCCGGGGATTCGAAAGCCACGAAATAAACCAATGCCTGAAAACGCTTTTCCGCGGAGAAGATGATGAAGATATGGAATGAGCTGCTGTCGCTCTTTTACCCCGACCTTTGCCTGCTATGCCGAACGCCTCTCACCGGCGGGGAGCGCCACCTGTGCCTCCGCTGCCTGTACCGATTGCCCTACACCCGTTACGAACAAAAGCCCGATAATCCGGCCGCCCTCCTCTTTGCCGGAAAAGTGCCGGTTTCCGGCGCTTCCGCCTTTTTGCTTTACGAAAAAGAAAGCTCAGTGCAACACCTGATTCACAGCCTGAAATACAAAGGGAATAAAGAACTGGCTTATTACCTGGGAAGGCTGGCCGCCCTGAACTGGAAACCGGGCGGCCTGTACGAAACGGTCGACCTGCTGGTACCGGTACCGCTCCACCCGCGCAGGCAACGAAGCCGGGGATACAACCAAGCCGAGCGCATTGCGGCCGGAATCGCTTCCGTAACCGGGAAACCGGTGGATACGGTTACGTTGAAACGCATAAGCCGGACCGAAACCCAAACGAACAAATCGGTGTACGACCGCTGGCAAAACGTAGACGGGATATTCGAGCTCGTCAGTCCGGAACGGTTTGCAGGCAAGCACATCCTGCTGGTGGACGACGTGCTTACCACCGGCGCCACTACCGGCGCATGCGCCCGTACCGTATTTCAGGCCACCGGAGTGCGAGTAAGTATTTTCGCGCTGGCCGTTGCCGAAAGATAAACAAAAAATAACACCCGTACATACCTGATATTTCATTCACAATGCCTACTTTTGCGAACAATATTAATATAATAAGATAGTATGAAAACACTGGAAAGATTAGTTGCAGAAAAACTATTAAAAATCAAAGCTGTAAAATTGCAACCCGCTAATCCGTTTACCTGGGCTTCCGGTTGGAAATCTCCGATTTATTGCGACAACAGAAAAACCCTCTCATATCCGTCGGTACGTAGTTTCATCAAAGTGGAACTGGCCCGTACCATCCTCGAAAAATACGAAAATGTAGATGCCATTGCCGGCGTAGCTACAGGCGCCATCGCCCAAGGGGCGTTAGTAGCCGACCTGTTAGGGCTTCCGTTCGTTTACATCCGCGCCACGCCGAAAGACCACGGACTCGAAAACCTCATCGAAGGCGAATTGAAACCGGGCTCGAAAGTAGTGGTTATCGAAGACCTGGTTTCGACGGGAGGCAGCAGCCTGAAAGCCGTACAGGCCGTACGGAACTTCGGATGCGACGTACTGGGTATGGTGGCCATCTTTACTCACGGGTTCCCGGTGGCGACCGAACAGTTCAAAGAAGCCAAAGTAACGCTTACCACGCTGAGTAATTACGATGCGGTTATCGAAGAAGCGGTTCGCACCGATTATATCGACGAGGCGGAAATCGCCACCTTGCAGGAATGGCGCAAAGACCCGGCGAATTGGAATCCTAAAAATTAACGATACCCCTATCCGATTATGACAGATTTCGTTAGCGAAGTAAAAACCATTCCTTACAGCGGGGAATGGGTTTTTACTATGTTGTCCGATTTAACTAACCTGGAACGGGTGAAAGACCGTATCCCGCAGGATAAAATCAAGGATTTCGAGTTCGACAAAGACTCGTGCAGCCTGTCGGTAGACCCGGTAGGTAAAATAACCTTCCGGATTATCGAGCGCGAGCCTCATAAAACCGTCAAGTTCGAAGCTGCCGATTCGCCTGTGCCGCTAACGGTTTGGATACAACTGAAGGAAGTGGCGCCCGACGATACCCGGATGAAAATGACGGTACGGGCGGAACTCAATCCGTTTATCAAATCGATGGTATCGAAGCCGTTACAGGAGGCAGTGGACAAATTATCGGCTGCAATCGCCGTATTGCCTTATTAAATAAAAGATTATGGGACAAAAACTTTGGGAAAAGAATGTCGAGGTAAATGCCGAAGTGGAAAAATTCACGGTGGGGAAAGACCGGGAAATGGATTTATACCTGGCTAAATACGACGTGCTCGGCTCGATGGCGCATATCACCATGCTGGAAAGCATCGGGTTGCTTACGCCCGGAGAGCTCCGGTCGCTACTGGCCGAGTTGAGAAACATCTACGCCGTTATCGAAGAAGGCCGGTTTACCATCGAAGAAGGCGTGGAAGACGTGCACTCGCAAGTAGAGTTGATGCTGACGCGCCGCTTGGGCGATACCGGTAAGAAAATACACAGCGGACGTTCGCGGAACGACCAGGTATTGCTCGACCTGAAGTTATTTACCCGCGCGAAGATACAGGAAATCGTTTCGTCGCTTTCGCACCTGTTCGATACGCTCATCACCCAAAGCAACCGGTACCGGGCAGTGTTGTTACCGGGGTATACCCACCTGCAAATCGCGATGCCTTCTTCGTTCGGGCTTTGGTTCGGCGCATACGCCGAAAGCTTGGTCGACGATTTGCAACTGCTCCAGGCCGCTTACAAAATATGCAACCGCAACCCGTTGGGTTCGGCAGCCGGTTACGGCTCCTCTTTCCCGCTCGACCGGCAACTGACTACCGATTTATTAGGATTCGGCTCGATGGATTACAACGTAGTGTATGCCCAGATGGGGCGGGGTAAAATGGAGCGTACCGTTGCATTTGCCTTAGCCGGCATTGCAGCCACCCTTTCCAAGATGGCTTTCGACGCTTGCCTGTTCAACAGCCAGAATTTCGGATTCATCAAGTTGCCCGACGAGTTTACTACCGGTTCGAGCATCATGCCGCATAAAAAGAATCCCGATGTATTCGAGCTCACGCGCGCCAAGTGCAATAAGCTCCAGGCATTACCTACCGAAATCACCCTGATTTCGAATAACCTGCCCTCGGGCTATTTCCGCGACCTGCAACTAATCAAGGAAGTGTTTTTGCCGGCTTTCGACGAATTGGACGAGTGCATCCGCATGGTCGACCGGATGGCGAGCAGCCTCCGGGTCAACGAGCATATCCTCGACGACGACAAATACGCTTACCTGTTCAGCGTAGAAGAAGTAAACCGGCAGGTATTGGCCGGCGTACCGTTCCGCGATGCGTACAAGCAGGTAGGACTCGCTATCGAGGCCGGGGAATTTACTCCCGATAAAAACATTTGCCATACGCATGCCGGCAGCATCGGTAACCTGTGCAACGACTGCATTTCGGCGTTGAAACAGCAGGTAATCGACGGCTTTGCTTTTGCTGCCGTAAATGAGGCTGAAAAGCGGTTGATAGGGTAAAAAACGGCCCGGGAAAGCAATTTTCCCGGGAAAATGATTGCAAAAACCAAAAACTTATTTACCTTTGCACACGCAAAACAGAAGTACTGCGGAAGTAGCTCAGTTGGTAGAGCATAACCTTGCCAAGGTTAGGGTCGCGGGTT